>JACMQO010000038.1 GCA_014376935.1 Bdellovibrio sp. | reverse complement strand
TGCTCTGAATTAGATTTTGAAGAAGTTCGTCAAGGTCGCGTAGCAATTATCGTCAATGAGCTTGGCAACAACTTAGTTCGCTACGCTTCTAAATCACAGCTTATATTTCGAAAAGTTATTTCTAACTGTGAAGTTGGAATCGAAATTCTATCGATCGACTCAGGCCCCGGCATGGATGATACGATCACGATGCAAGACGGGTATTCAACTGGAACAACCCCCGGAACTGGTTTAGGCTCGGTCAAACGCCAATCTGATTTTTTTGATATTTATTCTGCTAAAGATAAGGGAACGATTGTCGTTTCTCGTGTATTTTCGAAAAAATATTCTGCTCTTGAATCAGTAAAGCACCTGCAAGTCGGAGCGATCAATTTTCCGATGTCATCTGAAACCGTTAGCGGCGATTCGTGGTGCGTACATGAAACGGCCCAGGGTGTGGCGGTTCTTGTCAGCGATGGCCTTGGTCACGGACCCGCTGCACACGAAGCCTCGGTCAGGGCGGTCGAAATATTTTCGAACCACTTTAGGTCTCCGGTTGAAGAAATTCTTCAGACTATCCACGTTGGCTTAAAAGGCACCCGAGGCGCTGCGATTTTTCTACTTTCAAGTAATCAAGAATCAGTCACATTTGTTGGCGCAGGAAACATTTGCGCCGCTATTCAAAGTGCATCAAAAGCTAAAACACTAATTTCACAAAACGGTACGGCCGGACTGCAAGTCAGTCGTAGTAAATCGGTCACGCAAGAATGGAATCAAACTGGCTATTTGATCTTTCATTCGGACGGTATTTTAGGACGTTGGAATTTAAGCGTGTACCCTGGTATTTTACGTAAACACCCCTCTATTTTAGCCGGGGTTTTATTTCGTGATTTTGCGCGCTGCAACGATGATGCGACCATTTTGGTTATTCGTAGGCCTGCATGACCCGCCCTTTAAATTTGGGAATATCATTATTTCGTATGGAGATTTGTTTCGAGCCCGACGTGGTCGCATCAAGATTAAAAACAAGATTTATCGCTAGCGAACTGGGTTTTGATGGCCAAGATCAAATTCGCTTAGCGACGGCCGTATCCGAATTAGTTAGAAATGTTTTTCAGTATGTCGGAACTGGTTATATCGAATTTTTCTTTTCTACCAATATACCTTCTTTTTTTTACATCACCGTAAATGATCAAGGTCCTGGGATTAAAAATTTAGATCATGTCTTAGCTGGATCGTACGCTTCACCCAGTGGCATGGGTGTCGGCTTAACCGGAACAAAAAAACTCATGGATTATTTCGACGTACAAACCGACTCCACTTGTGGAACCCAAGTTACAATCGGAAAAAAATTAAAGAAAAATACCGTCACGGTAAGGTCAGTTCAAAATTTGATCTTGAATTTGGCTTCATTCCCCGCAGCGAATCCTTTTGAAGAACTGCAATTTCAAAATCGAGATTTATTGAATGCGCTTGAGGAAGTTAGGGCCGGCAAAGACGACTTAGCAAATCTAAACCGCGAACTGGCCGAAACAAATCGAGGAGTCGTAGCGCTTTATGCAGAACTGGACGAACGCGCCATTTCTTTAGAGCGTGCGAATATCGCCCTTAAAGTCGCGACCGAATTATCCGAGCTATCAAACCAAGAAAAAACCCGTTTCTTAGCGAACATGAGTCATGAAATTAGAACTCCGTTGGGGGTTATTCAAGGTTTTGCTGATTTAGCTTTAGATCCTCATTTAGATCCCAGAAAGCGCGAAGATTTTTTAAATACGATTCGAAGAAATGCGACGAACCTAACTAAGTTAATCGGAGAAATTTTAGATTTATCTAAAGTCGAAGCCGGCCTGATTGAAATTGAAAACAGACAGTTCTCTCTTCGGGATTTAGTCTCTGACGTGATGAATTCATTTGAACCTGCCGCCAAAAGTAAGCGCATCACCTTAAGCTTCTTTTTTGAACGCGGTTGCCCGCATTTAATTATCAGCGATTCACTTCGTTTAAGACAAATCCTAATTAACATTCTAAGTAACGCTTTAAAATTTACGTTGCACGGCGGAATCTCTTTGATCGTCAAACTTCAATCCGTCAGCGCCGATTTAGAAAATTCGGTCGTTCGCTTCGAAGTCAAAGATACAGGCATCGGTTTATCACCCGAACAAAAAACACGTTTATTTCAACCCTTCATGCAAGCCGACAGTTCAACCACAAGAAAATTCGGTGGCACTGGTTTAGGGTTAAGTCTTTCAAAAAAATTAGCTCACGCGATGGGTGGTGATTTAGTATTAATCGAAAGCACGGTCGATGAAGGCAGCACCTTTGCTCTTTTCATCAACGGTGGCCCAGCCCTTTCCACCCACCATGGCGGAGGTTTAACGATGTCTTCAAGCACCGACGTCGCGCCCGTTTTCAGCGAACAGCTACGCGGCCTACGAGTCCTATTAGTTGAAGATTCAACCGACAACCAATTTTTATTTTCAATGTACTTAACCCGCGTCGGCGCCGCCGTCGATGTCGCCAATGACGGCGTCGAAGGCGTTCAGCGCGCGACTCAAAATTCATACGATGTGATATTGATGGACGTGCAAATGCCGAATCTAGATGGCTTCGGAGCCACGGCGCAGTTACGAAGTCAGGGGTGCACACTACCAATCGTGGCCCTAACCGCACATGCCATGAAAGAAGATCGCGAACGCGCCTTACGAAGTGGATTTACGCACTATTTAACGAAGCCGCTGGATTCGGTGTTGTTGGTGCATACGCTGGCTTCGATGGTGCGGGGATAATTTAAAACCGCGCCTTTATTTTATACAGTCTCTGTTCTTGCACCCACCCCCATTCCTGTAATAGGTTACTCACTCTAACCTTTACTCGAGGATGCAAGTATGATGAAAGTTTTCGCAGTTATCTTGGTGTCTTTGTTAATGCTAAATGTCGCATTTGCCGCTGAATCAAAAACTCTTAAAAAAATCAAAGATTCAGGCGTCATTACGATGGGCGTTCGCGAATCATCGGGCGCTTTAAGTTACACTTTGGGTAATAATAAATATGTTGGCTATCACGTTGAAATTTGTGAGAAAGTTTTAGCGACGATTCAGAAAAATTTAGGTTTAAAAAAATTAGAAATTAAATATGTGCCCGTCACTTCACAAAATCGTATGCCATTAATTCAAAATGGCACGATTGATATCGAATGCGGATCAACGACCAACAACATTGCCCGCGCGAAGGATGTTTCTTTTGCCGTAACTACTTTCGTTGAAGAAATTCGCATCGCCGTTAAGGCATCTTCGGGTATCACCGACATCGCGGGTTTAAATAAAAAAACGATCGCGACGACGACCGGCACAACAACGGTTCAAACTTTACGTAAAAATAAAAAAGCGACCGGCTTAGAATTTAAAGAGCTTTACGGTAAAGATCATTCAGATGCTTTTTTACTTCTTGAGTCTGGCCGCGCCGATGCGTTTATCATGGACGGGACTATATTAGCCGGAAATATTGCGCGCGCGAAAAACCCCGCTGATTTTAAAATCGTGGGCGACGTGCTAAGTGTAGAGCCAATCGCGATCATGTTACCAAAAGACGATGCTGAATTTAAAAAAGCGGTCGATGAGCCGATCAAAGCCATGATGAAATCTGGAGAGATCGCAAAACTTTGGGACAAATGGTTTCTGAAACCAATCCCCCCAACAAATACCAAAGTGAATATGCCAGCGAACGAAAATACCAAAGCGGCGTGGGCGACACCGAATGAAAAACCGATGGAAGAGTATACGGTTAAAAACTAGGGTCTGACTTTGCTAGATATTTTAAAATCATTCGAAATTTTTCTACAAGACACCGGCGGCGGCGAAACTTACTTGCAATGGTTGCTACAAGCCTGGGGTTGGACTTTAGCCGTTTCTTTTGCCGCCTGGATCGTCGCGATTATTGTGGGCGTCACCGTGGGTGTGCTTCGAACCCTACCAAACCGGTACATCGCTTTTATCGGAAATACGTGGACCGAAATTTTTCGTAACATTCCGCTGCTGGTGCAAATATTCATCTGGTACCACGTGGTGCCTTCTTTATTTTTATCGTTAAAAGATTTGCCATCATTTGCTTTGGTTTTTGTGGGCCTGGGGTTATTCACTTCAGCCCGTATTGCCGAACAAGTTAAAGCCGGAATCGAATCATTATCTAAAGGGCAGCTGCAAGCTAGCCTAGCGTTAGGATTAACCCGTACGCAAGCCTACCGTTTTGTTTTATTACCCCAAGCCTTTCGCATTATTGTTCCGCCATTAACCAGCGAATCGATGAGCATTATCAAAAATTCATCGGTCGCTTACGCCGTTAGTATTTCTGAGTTAACAATGTTCGCTATGCAGGCCGGCGAAGAAACGGCGAAAAATATTCAAATGTTTTTAGCCACAACGATTCTTTACGCGGTTTCAGCTTTAGCGGTAAACGAAATTTCAAAATTGATCGAACGACGTATGCAATTTAAAACTTCACGCGTGGGTGCCAAATGAATTTAGATTTTTCATTTTTCACCGCAGATGTTTTTAGTAGTTTTGTTTTAAAAGGATTACTATTTTCAGTTAGCCTTACGCTTGTAGCCATCATTGGCGGAATTGCGATTGGTACCGTCATCGCGATGATGCGTTTATCTAAAAAATGGTATTTACAAAAACCCGCCATTATTTACATCGATACCTTTAGATCTATCCCGTTAGTGATGGTCATCCTATGGTTCTATTTATTGATCCCGATATTGATCGGAAAGCCCATCGGCGTTCAACTGAGTGCCTTCATCACTTTCACCGTTTTTCAAGCGGCGTATTTTGCCGAAATCGTTCGGGCCGGAGTAGGCTCGGTCGCTAGCGGACAAATGAATGCAGGTTACGCTTTGGGATTAACGTACGCGCAAAGCATGCGTTACATTATTTTACCACAAGCGTTTCGAAACATGCTGCCGGTTTTTATGACCCAGTCGATTGTGTTGTTTCAAGATACGTCATTAGTCTACGCGATCGGCGCTTACGATTTACTTAAAGGTTTTGAAGTGGCTGGTAAAAACTTTAACCGCCCGACCGAGACGTACTTAATTGCGGCTGTTTTATATTTTGTGATTTGTTTTACGGTTTCTCGGTTGGCGCTACGTGTACAAAAAAGAATTCAAATTATTCGTTAAGAGGTTTTTGTGATTGAAATTAAAAATGTATCTAAGTGGTATGGCCAATTTCAGGTCTTAACAAAATGCACGACCGCAATTCACAAAGGTGACGTCGTCGTCGTTTGCGGCCCGTCAGGATCAGGTAAAAGCACATTGATTAAAACAGTCAACGCCCTTGAACCTTTTCAAGAGGGTGAAATCATCGTTACCGGCACTTCACTTAAAGACGCAAAAACGAATCTTCCGCAGTTACGTAGTAAAGTCGGCATGGTATTTCAAAACTTCGAATTATTTCCCCATTTAAGCGTCACCGAAAATTTAATCTTAGCCCAAGTCAAAGTTTTAGGGCGCAGTCACGATGAAGCCAAACAACGTGGCCTTCAGATGTTAGAGCGCGTAGGCCTTATCGCCCACAAAGATAAATTTCCGGGTCAATTATCCGGTGGCCAGCAACAACGTGTCGCGATTGCGCGCGCGTTAAGTATGGACCCTGTCGTGATGTTATTTGATGAGCCCACTTCAGCGCTTGATCCTGAAATGGTCGGCGAAGTCTTAGATGTTATCGTTAAGCTAGCGCAAGAAGGTATGACCATGATGGTTGTGACGCACGAAATGGGCTTTGCGAAAAAAGTCAGTAACCGCGTCATTTTCATGGATCAGGGTCAAATCGTCGAAGACGTACCCACCAAAAATTTCTTTGGTGATTCGGCCTTAAGAACGCCACGGGCTCAAGAATTTTTATCAAAAATTATTCAGCACTAATATGCGTAAAAACTTTGGTCTATTTAATCTTCCTTTACGCGAAGTTTTTTTCTTTGCGGTACCGATCGTAGCCGGCCAATTCGGACAAATGCTTTTTGGTATCGGAGACATTTTCGTGGCCGGATTTTTCTCAAGCACGGCGGTTTCGGCCATTGGTGTTGGGTCGGCTATTTTTAGTGCGTTCTTAATGATTGGACTTGGCGTGCTATTGTGCACGGGACCCCTGGCTTCACAAAACAAAGGCGCTGGCGAATCCGATACTTCGCTTCTGTACAACGTCTACATGGTCTGTCTTATCAATTCATTCCTGCTGACAACCTCGATCTATACGTTCTCTCATTTTATTTCATTCATTGGTTTAAATCCCGAGATTGAACCGCACGTCGTTCGTTTTTTACAAATTTCAGCCTTTACGATTTTACCCGCCTTGATTTTTCAAGCAACGAAAGAGTACCTGCAGGCGCTAGGTAAAACTTATTTTCCAAATGCCCTGGTCATTTTATTTAACCTGATTAATCTAGGCTTGGGCTTTTTGTTTATGTTTGGTGTTGGTTCATTTTCTGGTTTTGGCATCACCGGAATTGCCATCGCCACTTTTGTTTGTCGAACCCTAATGGCCGTCGCGGTTGTGATTTACATGAGCTCGGTTTGCGAATTTGCACGCGTGCGAAGTTGGGCCAAAATCAAACGCATCTATACGTTAGGCCTACCAATCTCTTTTACGATACTTTGCGAAGTCTTAATCTTTACGGTGGTAACTGTTTTGGTCGGACGGATGAGTTTAATCGCTTCGGCCGCACAAAGTCTTGTGATTAATATCACTTCGCTGACGTTTATGGTGCCGCTTGGAATTGGCAGCGCGATTTCTGTTTTAGTCGGAGAACAATTTGGCCGACGGTCTGTCGACGGAATTAAGAAATTTTCAGCAGCGGCTTTAACCTTAGCGTTATGCACGCAGATTTTCTTTGCCAGTGTTTATTTTATTTTTCCAAACGTTGTCCTTGGATTTTTCTCGCGTGATCAGGCGGTCATTCATTATGGATCACAGCTTTTATTCTGGGTCGGTTTATTTCAGCTGCCTGACGGAATTCAAGTTGTACTATCCGGAGTGATGCGAGGGCTCAACGAAACGAAAATCCCGATGCTGTTGGGTTTTATGTCTTATTGGATCGTCGGACTTCCTGTCGGATGCTATTTTGCTTACACCCTGAATTACGAAGCGCGCGGTTTATGGATGGGATTAAGCCTTGGTTTACTTTGTATGTCGATCCTATTAGTGATTCTATTTCGCCGTAAACTGTCTGGTTTTTCAAACTAGCCTTTCTTAAATAATCTTATTCTGAGACGAATTTGCAAGCTATTAATAATATTCACTTTTATGCCAATCTGCCTTTTTTTTGTCTGTGTTTTTAGTGATTCCAATAACTTATTCTTTAAGTATCGGAGGACTTATGGCGAACGACGGGACAGACTTCACGAGTTTAAAAACAGCGGTCACTTTAGCTAAGTTAGCAACAATGAAACCGCTGGCTACGACCGAGGTTAATAAGGCCTTGATTGAATCGGCTTTGCAAAAAACACCGACCGGTGGAAATTCAAAACCATTTTTGTGGTCATGGACAGATAACAAATTAGAAATTCGTCACGATGAAAAATTAGCTGAACATTATCTGAACCGAAATAGCCACACCTCGTGGATTGCTTTAGGCTGCCTACTTCAATCAGTCGAAATCGCGGCGGCCAAACAAAACTGGCTAAGCCAAGTGGCTGTGCACGGAAATGCCGAAGCCACTATTGAATTTAAAAAATTAAATTCAGAAAATCAATCGAATGAAAACTATATTCAACTATTAAACCGTTCAACCTACCGCGGCCCTTTTAAGCCGTCTTCAATGCCGGTGATTGCAACAGATTCAAGTCAGGATCAAGACCAAGTCGTACACATTAAGACGCTCAATTCGAAAGATCTATCTGCAGCCTTCAAAGGATTACTTATTATGGCTGACACATATCTGTGGTTACAAACAAAAGCCACCAAAGCCTTTTTCAAGGAAATGCGTTTTTTCGCCGAAAGAAAAGAAGCGCGTGGAATTCGTTCGAAAGACTTAGGTGTGGGAATCATGGATCAAATCATGTTGTATTGTTTTAGCCATGTGCCATGGGTCTTACAGTGGATTGTAAAAACGCCGATCCTTAATTTAAGTTTTAAAAAGGCTTCACTTCAAAATATTCAGAATTCTCATTTTGTCTTAATCACGTCTCCGTCGCTTGATCCGAAAAGCCTGATTCTTGCGGGTCGAGAATCTTTAAAGGTTTGGCTCGAACTTGAACAAAAAGGGTACAATGTTCAACCTTACAGTACGGCCTCGATCACACTCGTGGACGCGACCGCCGGAGTTTTACCGAATGATACCAAACCGGCATTTAGAAACTTATTTACCGAAAAAGGGCCCCAAATTTATCGCGAACAATTCCATTTGTTCGCAGGTGAAATGCCAGTTTGGCTTTTACGGGTTGGAAAAAAATAATCTACAAAATAACTTTTGCTTTTCACAATAAAGGATTCAATGATTTGTCAGTGAAGTATCAAGATCAACTGACAAAATGGGATGAATGGATTCGTACCGGGCACGCCTCGAAGGTGCGCACGCTTAGCCGTCAGTTAAATCATAAAAAAATTCCAAGACCTTTACTGGTTGACTACGCGCAAATCGCGCGCCGAGTTGGTGCGCCTGACCTCATTTTATTGTGGCTGGGACCCATCGTTCGTTCAGAAAAAAAAATGTCTTGGGCGGCTACGGATCAAGAAAAAGCTATTTACGGATTAGGCCTTTTTCGCTTGGGCGCCTTTCACGAAGCTGAAACAATTCTATCTGAGATTAATCCCGAAATTGAACCGCAAGTTTATTTTTACCGAGCTTCACTCAATATGAATCAATGGAACTACGCCAAAGCTATTCCTGATTTAAAAAAATATATTGCCAACAAAAAAGTAGCTCCGTACCAGCGTCTTGTCGGGCATTTGAATTTATGCGCGTCATTAGTTTCAAATATAAAAAAAGATCCCAAACAAATCGAATATCAAATTCACAAATTGATGAGTCAGCTTGATCAAGCCGATTTCCCATTGTTAAAGGGTAACTTACTTGAAATTCGTTCACAGTGGCTTTATGAAAAAGGTGAATTAAAGAATGCCCTAGCTGATTTAGACAAGGCGTCGCAAATACTGCGCAAAGCCGACGAACAAAGCTTGATCTATATCGACAAGTGGAAACTCATTATTCAACTTAAAGATCAAAAGAATTCTAAAAACTTAGTTTCACAATTTGATGATTTAAAAAAACGAGCTATTGACGCCAAAAATTGGGAAACTGTTCGCGATTGTGATTTACAGAAAGCTTTGACCTTAAAAGATTCGAATCTTATTTTAAAAGTTTACTGGGGTTCTAAATTTAGTGCCTACAAAAAAAGGGTTCGTCATTTGTATCCTAGCTTGGTGGTCGACAACACCTTTAGCTGGAAGAATAGCGATCGCAAAGATTTACCATCGTTTAATCTAATCGAAAGCGCACCGACGAAAACTTTGAGAAAATTATTTTTTATTTTACTTTCAGAAATGTATCAGCCCCTGCGCAGCACTGAAATTATCGATAGCCTTTATCCCAATGAATATTACCATCCCGCAACCAGCCCCGCCCGGCTTCATCGGTTAATTGCGCGGGCTAGAAAATGGCTTCAAGAAAATCAAATCCCTGTCCAGATTCAAGCGTTTCGAAACGCATATCGCTTAAAGCAATTAACGACTTCGCAAATTATTTTATCTAGTCAAATGGCCGCACCAAAAATAGTTCTGCCTGAATTGGTTCAACAAGAATTCTTTCGCGCCAAAGACTGGGCCAAACAAAAAAACGTCTCAGAAAGAACCGCTCGAAAGCAGATTTTAAGCTTAGTTCGACAAGGCCTTATTGAAAGCTTTGTTCGCGGCCCAAAAACAAAATACAGACTGAAAAAGAATTGAAAATAGTGATCTTTCAACCGATAATTAAGACTGGGGATACACTTGAAACAATATACGTTAAAAAAAATAATGCCGTTTCTTGCGCTATCGTTCGCGACCGTTTTTTTATTCCAAAACTGCTCGGCCGTTAAATTTAGCGGCATCGGATCGGTTCCGATTTTAGCTAACTTAATTTCAAACAATTCAGGCAATGGCGGAACATACGACGGTAAGTTACGCATCCTTCACCACTACGTCGATAATTTTACGTGCGAAGGAAGAAATCAACCCGAAGCGATTTTGATTCGTAACAATACCGGCGCATGGAATTTAATTCAGAATAAAATAGACCGTTGCGGAGACCGCGCGGGTGTCCCCGTCAACGACGTGACTTATGACGACACGATTCAAAAAGCCCAGTATGATGGCAAAATATTTGTCGCACCAAAACCTTATTACGTATCGGCGACAGAGCCCGCAAATCTGCCAGATACAAACTTACTTGATGGCGTGTGCGAAGACGTTAATGGAAAATGTTCGTTATTAGCCGCGACACAACAAGCCGGAACAACGACCTCAACTATTCCCGTCATCGTTCAAGTTCCGGCCGGTACATTTAATTTGTCAGGGCCGCTAGATATCAAATTTTTAAATAGTCCTAATTCAGTCACAGTTCGTGGCGCAGATCCTGCCCAGTCGATTATTGACGCTAAGGGTGTGACCAATCACTTCAACTTGTCCGGCGGTGGTGCCGTTTCATTTGAAAATTTAACTTTCATCAACGGCAATAACTCGGCGATGAAGTCAGCCTCTGTTATTAATCTACTTGCTTATTCGGCCCAGTCTTATGCCGGCACGATCAATATTTTAAATTGTCATTTTAAAAATAATGACGGCAACCCCGTTCTATTTATTCCGACAGTAATGGGAAAAACAACGATCAGTAAATCTATTTTTGATAGCAATGGCAAAGGATCTATTTCGACCGAGGGAAATCATATTACGATGACCGATTCAACAATTATGAATGAACGCTACACGGCCTTCATTGCTTCGGCCGCATACTCAACAATCATTATGCGAAATTCATCGATTCTAAATAGTGATGGCGCCGGCGTGATCATCGATAACTGCTATGACTGCGTCCTTGAGAATGTCAGTATCTACGGTAATAAAGGTGGCGGCCTAAATCTAACAATCACAGCTCCGGCCACTAAACACATGAATCCAACCGTTAACAATTCAACGATTTATAACAATGCCATCAACGTGGGAAACAACTTAAGTCTGTACTTTACAGATCCGACTTCAAAATTAATTTTAAATAATTCGATCATCGCGATCAATGATACCGCGAAATTTAATTGCACGAACGTCTACGGCCAAGTCAACACCATCGTGGCGACAAACAGTCTATTCGACGATGCTTCGTGCTTACAGCAAGGAACCGGCAACATCAGTGGTAAGCCCAATCTACTACCTGCTGCGATGAACGGTGGCTTAACTCCAACGCTTTCACCAGCTATCGGTAGCCCCGTTATCGATGCCGGAGACAATCTGACATGCGCGAGTCAAGATCAGCGCGGCTTTTCAAGACCTGTTAGCAGATCTTTACCGGCTCGGTGCGATATCGGCGCAGTTGAATTGCAGTAGATTTTTCTAAATATTATTAAGCACCGCTTCGATTTGATTGATCGGCAAACTGTAATGACCTTCACCCTTGATCAAATGAAATTTCGCGTGGGGGATCGATCGTGCCGTTTGCTCTGCCATTTCGGGTGGTAAAATTAAATCTTGATCGCCATGCCAAATATCAACTGGCCCACCGTAACCGCTTAATTCAAAATTCCAAAATGATAAATAAACTTTTGCATCACGCTTTGGGCCAATTCCATTTTGCATGAATGCTTCTTCAAGGGCCTTCGCTAAAATATTTTGGGTCGCTAGTGATTCCATGGCCGCCGCATCTGCTACCGAGGCCGGTAAAAAATAACGAATCAAATTCTTATTTGGCGTTCTATTGGCGCTGGGTATAGGAAGAACAGCCTTAAAAAGTTTTCCGGGTAAATAGGGAAGCAATTTTAAACCCAGTCTAGCCTTTGAAGATAAGTACTTTTTAAATTCAGGCGTTCCGACGGGACCTAATCCACACACGACATCTATTTTAGAAACAAATTTAGGATACGTTTTTACGAATGAAAAAAGAAAGGGAGTCCCACCACTGACCGAAACAAGCTGACATTTGGACCAACCTAAAGAAACTAGTAATTTAAAAGCGGCCTCACTAGCCTGAGAGAATTGATTGCTATCATCAGCTTCTGATTGATTGTAACCCGGCCGATCAATGCAGATGACATCTAAATCAAGCTTTTGCACAAGCCGATGAAACGAAGCTAACTGCAAACTAGATCCCGGAAAACCATGAAAGAAAAGAATTTTTCTTTTGCCGCGGCCTAATCGACGGTAAGAGATTTTTTTATTATTAATCGTAGCAACTTCAACAGGAATGATTTGATCTGGCATCTGAATTTTATAAGGGCGAAGGCAGAAAAAAGCAACTGCGCCCCACAACTATTAAGGTTTCATTATTTTTATTGATTGTGATTCTATTACCTAGGTCGTAAACAAAATCCCGGCTTAGGGCCTAAAATACAGGTTTTGCGGCAGATCTAAGTATTGAATTCATATATTTGTATTCGCGGTTGAAGCGAATCGCCCAATACTAGTTCATATGTATAAAAAAATAAGAAGTTTGTTGGTGCCTGAAACGGCGCCGTCTATGTTGGCGTTAGCTTACTCTGTCGCATTGGCGTTACTTGCCTCTAGCTGCTCACCCAACCAGATAAAATCAAATACACAACAATCCGCGCAGCCAGCCCCGTCGGCCGATAACGGTTCGCAAGGTATTGATGACGTTCGCACACCGATTGAAAAATTGAAAACGATTTCAAATGAATATCGTGCGAAGTATGCCTTAAATGATGTGTTTACGAAATTAGTTGATAATCGCGGAAATAATTTTGCGCCGCTTTACGGCGTTCGAAATTTTCGAGTTGTTCTTCATGGAGTCTACTACCGTGGCGGAGCGAACAATAGTTACAACACCGCCGATGGGATTCGCGATAATCAGAACCCTTTACAGGTCGGTGGTTTAAACAATCTATGCGAAGAAGGTTTTAAACAAAGTATTTACTTATATTCAACAAATTATAACACGGCTCCAAGGTCAGTTTCGTGCACAACTTATAAGAATGAATCAAGCGCGATGAAGTATGACCAAATCAGTCCGCTTAATTTCAAAAATAGCGAAAAATTTATTTCTACCGTTTACAATGTTATCAAAGGCCAATCAACCGGCCCCATTTATGGGCACTGTTGGAACGGATGGCACGCCTCTGGATTTGTTAGCGCCATTTTATTAAAACAGTTTTGCGGCTATAGCGATGCGAAGGCCTTAGATTATTGGATCAAAAATACCGATGGTGATAGCAATTACCCAAGTATTCAGACGCAGGTCACGGCTTTTAAACCTATCGCAAAATACCAAATTTCGGCCGCAGAATCTGAATTGATTTGCCCTTAACCATGGCTTTAGTCCAGAGTCATATTTATTGCGCCCCTTTTAACAGAAATCTATTTATGATGTAGTTAACTTTATGGCGCGTATATTAATCGTCGACGACGATGAAACAATGTTAGATTTAGAAAAAATGATCCTGGTCTCTGCAGGTTACGATGTTCTTGTGGCCAAAACGGCGCAGCCAAGCTATTCGCGTCGTCGCGATGACTGACATCGGCATAGAGGTGCGCGCGGCCCAACCTTTGACCGAATATCCAAAGTGGCGATAACCATGGGGTCGTATGCATAAAATTTTGATTGTTGAAGATGATTCCGATTTAAAAGATTTAATTACTCATACATTAGGACCAGCTTACAACTACTCATGGGCCGCTGACTTAAAATCGGCGCAACAAGAAATTTCAAAGGGTGCTTTAGACTTAATTATTTTAGACGTTCACTTACCAGATGGAAATGGATTTCAATTCTTTTCTTACCTGTTAAATGATTCAAATTTTCAACACATTCCAGTGATATTTCTAACAGCAACCGACAGCTTGTCGGATAAGGTTTTAGGGCTTTCATTAGGTGCAGAAGATTACATCACGAAACCTTTTCAACCCGCAGAGCTTAAAGCGCGTATCGAAATGCGCCTAAAAAAATATGACCAACTTCGTAAACGGGAACAAATCATTCGCTCTGGGCAATTAGAACTTAATTTAACGTCTCAAAAAGCCTACAGTGTTGTTGGAAATGAAAAAGTTAATTTAGCTTTAACTGCTTTAGAAACTAAATTATTAGCCCTGTTTATGAGTAACGATGATCAGGTTTTTGCCCGCAGTCAGATCTTAGATAAAATTTGGGGATCGAACACTTTCTTATCCGATCGTGGAATTGATTCTCATGTCTATTCGCTAAGAAAAAAAATGGGCGCTCACGGCAGCTACATTCAGTCCGTTTACGGAGAAGGCTACAGATTTTCTACAAAAGACGCAATAGGCTTGAAAAAACAGACAAAGATCAAGGAAAAGTGAAATTTTAACAACGGTATTCCGCCATTTTGAAACACCAATTGGTTTTTACTTTTTTGGGACTGAAGAACTATGTCATACTAAGACACATGAGTAACCCAACCCAGTACATCATAACCGTTAGCGCCGATTTGAAACCCTTAATTCCAAAGTTCATAAAAAGTCGTAAATTAGATATGGATAAATTGGTTTATTCTATCGAACGTAAAGACGTCTCCACCATTACCAGCATTGCCCATAAAATTAAGGGAAATGCCGGAAGTTTTGGTTTTGATGAATTTGGACGCCTTGCGCAGTCTCTTGAGCGCGAAGCCAAAACCGAAAACTTTTCTAAAATGGAAGAGCTTATCAATACGATGAAAGACTATTTAAATAATTCGAAAATCGTCTTCGAAGGCGAAGATCAACCAGCCTAGGCCGTAGCCGTCTTGGTATTTAAATACTTATTAATTTTTTCAAAAAGAATATTTTTACGAATCGGTTTTACAATCAAGTCGGTACATCCGGCTTGAAAAATTTCTTCTTTTTCTGAATCCGATTCTAGTCCCGAAACAGAAATAATTACGACCGGAGATCGATCTTGTTTTTTTTCATAAGATCGAATCGCTTTAGTGGCTTCAAAGCCGTTCATGACGGGCATTTGCATATCCATTAAGATTAAATCCGGAGTCTGCTTGATCACGATATCTAACGCCTGCTGCCCGTTTTCGGCCAATAGAACCTTGTAAGGTTCGCCACCGAAATAGATTTCTAAAATGTCACGATTCAATTCGCAGTCATCGGCAATCAGAATAATTTTATTAAGTCGTCCTGAAGTCATGGCTCTATTACACTAGAAATTAGTGAACAAGTCACCGCCCGATCTCAAATTAGGACGTCGAAAGGGCGATCTTAAAAAAATTTTCTTGTTTTAAAAATCAGATATTAAATAAATAAAAACTATTTTGTGAAAAATATTGTTTGTCCATTTTTCGGAGCAACAAAATATTTAAGCTCAATCTTGGCGGTTTGTAATTCAGATTCTAAGTCCGTGATTGGGTCGTCAATACCCTCATCCGTTAATTGAAATGTTCCAAAGTGTGTTCCGATACTTAACTTAGATTGCAAATCGCGATGGGCTTGAACCGCTTCAAATGGATTCATGTGTTGCCCTTTCATAAACCAGCGGGGTTCGTACGCGCCGATGGGTAAAATACTGATGTCGATCGAGCCCACTTTTTGCTGAATTTCTTTGAACTGATTGTTGTAACCCGTGTCGCCAGCAAAAATGATTTTAAGACCAGATGACTCAATCAAATATCCGCCCCACAAAGCTTCGAATCGATCAAACACTCCTCGCGCCGACCAATGTTGCATGGGCACCAAAGTGATCACCGCACCTTGCTCCGTTTTAAAGTTCTGCCACCAGTCTAACTCGGTGACGTTTTTAATCCCACTTTCTTCAAGTAAAGCTTTCGTTCCTAACGGAACAATGAATTGTGGCTGATCTTTTTTCTGCAGCTCAATCAGTGATTCGATATTTAAATGATCATAATGATTATGACTAATGACGACCACGTCGATCTTAGGTAGTTCAAATATTTCTGCCCCCGGCTTACGATGGCGCTTAGAACCAATCCAAGAAAAAGGGCTAGCCCGTTCTGCAAAAATAGGATCCGTTATGACGGTTAGTTTTTCTAATTGAATAAGTTCGGTCGCATGATTAATGAAAGTCACGGCAGCCTCGTTCGCGCCGATTTTTTTCAAAAAGTCTGGTTTTTCGTTATCATCTTTTTGCTCAGGCCAGTCTTTTACATCACTTGTCAGCTTCCATTTGAGCGCCTGAAATAGACCTTTAGGAGCTCCGGCCGTTCGGTCTTCGTTATAAAATATTTTCCCGTCACTATGGTCAGTCACCGGGAACTGAGGGTGCGAACATCCCGTCAGTAAAAGGACAAAATAGATAGCAAAGACACAATTTTGAAGATTCATAGCCCGCTATCCTACTTAGTTTTAAGGTCAATTCACTAATAATTTACGCCCGCTCTTAGAAAAATTTGCCCATTTATGCCTTTCCACATTTTAGAACTGATACTGAAACCCCACACCAAAGCTGTGCCCGGTGTATTTAACACCCGCCGCCCATGACCACGTCATCAAAAAAGGTGGCCTTCACATATTTCCGCGCCTAGTTTCGAGTGACCATAATGATTTTAGCCCAGACCAGATTCATGGGGCAAATGCAAACGCCGCTTGATTTAACTTATTTGGCCGACACAGTTTTGGTAATGCGATTCTTTGAAGCTTTTGGACAAATAAAAAAAGCAATTTCGGTAATTAAAAAACGCAGTGGCGCCCATGAAAAATCACTCAGAGAATTACGCATCGGCCAAGGTGGCGTGATCGTCGGCCCAGTCTTAAAATATTTTTCTGGAATTTTCTCAGGAATTCGGAAATATGTAGGCAGCACAGATAAGCTGATGGACAATCCCCTAGATGCGTAATCTCAAAAAAGAAAATCTTGAAACAGTTTTAGTTCTGGCGCCGACGCTGAATGATTCAGTGGTCGCCTGTGATGTTTTGCGAGAATCAGGACTAGAAGCCTATCCTTGCAAAGATTTAGATGAACTTTGCCAAAATCTTTGCAAAGATTTTGGCGCAGTTTTAGTCGCCGAAGAAGTTATCAAGATCGCTGATATTCCAAAATTTCAAGACTGCGTGGCGCAGCAAAAGCCATGGTCCGATATACCAATCATGTTGATGACGAACAATGACGTAATTCGCGTCACCGAACTTTTTTCTAAAGGTGGAAATATTTCGCTTTTAGAGCGACCTTTTTCTAAATTAACTTTAATAAGATCCGTTGAGGTGGCTTTACGCGCGCGCCGCAAACAATACGAAGTCCGCGAACTATTAGCGGCCTTGAAGAATTCAAAAGAAGCTGCAGAGCGCGCGAATATTTCAAAAACACAGTTTTTAGCAAACATGAGTCATGAAATCAGAACCCCCATCGGGGCGATCTTGGGTTTTACAGATTTAATGAAAAATTTAACGAATACTCCGGAAGAGAATTCGAAGTATATGGTGATTGTTGAAAGAAACTCTCAGCAACTATTAAGCCTAATTGACGATATTTTAGATTTATCTAAAGTTGAAGCCGGCAAGATGAATATCGAAAAAATTAATTTCTCGTTAACTGAACTTTTATCTGACTTTACTTCGATTATGAATTTCAAAGCGTCTGAAAAAGGAATCACGTTTATTTTTCAGTTAGAAACGGCCATTCCAGAATCTATTTGCTCTGATTCGGTTCGCATCAGACAAATTTTAACAAATATTGTTGGTAACGCCTTAAAATTCACCGAAAAAGGAAGCGTCAGCTTAACGATTTCTTATATCAATTCGACACTTAAATTTGTCGTTAAAGACACCGGTCTAGGTATTTCAACAGAACAAGAAAAACATTTATTTCAACCCTTTTCACAAGCCGACACATCGACCACGCGCAAATATGGTGGAACGGGCCTAGGGCTTATTTTATCTAGACGGATCGCCGAAAACTTAAAGGGTCGTTTAGATTTAGTCGAAAGCCAAGAAAGTCTAGGCAGTACATTTGTCATTGAATTAGAAGTACCCGCAACCACCGGAACAAAATTTGTTCTGAAAGAAGCGTTTACAAACTTCGGATCGAAACCGGAATTTCATCAGACCAGTCATGTTCTTTACGGTCTAAAAATTCTGTTAGTCGAAGACTCTCCGGACAACCAAATGTTAATTACGACGTATTTAAAAAAAGAAGGTGCGCAAGTCACCCTCGCCAATAACGGCATTGAAGGCGTCGAAATGGCTTTAACAGATAAATATGACCTGTTACTGATGGATATTCAAATGCCTTTTTTAGATGGCCACGAGGCCACCCGTCGGCTACGACAGTTAAACTTTAATAAACCCATCATTGCGCTAACCGCACACGCTATGAAAGAAGAGCATGACCGCTGCATAGCCTCTGGCTTTAATGACTTTTTAAAAAAACCAATTCAAAGAAATTTATTAATCGATACGCTTTCAAAATATACGTCATCTAAATATAAATTATAATACGTGCGGCAACGCTGCCGCACTAGTTTTTGCGCACGACTTGTCTGCAAGCTTTTTAAAACCGCAGAATAAGTTATGAGAAAATATAACGAAAATACTCAAGTTATTACAGGCGAAATCGATTCGGCAACGTCAAACTGGGGTGTCGGCCCCTACACCGGCGACGGTACAAACTAGTTTTTAACTAGACCTAAGTTTTTTAAAGCCAAAACTTTTTGGTCTAAACTTAACTTTCTAATTTCATCCGAAAATAAATAACCCGTAATCAGACGCACACGTCTTGAATCAGCATCTTGCAAATCGCGATAAATCAACTCATGCATCATCAGTCCGGCTTTCTGGGCTGGAACTAATTGATTCCAACGGTCCAGATTAATCGTATAGCGCGCTTCGTGAAAAATAGGCTCAATTTGCAAAACAGATTGCTCAACGACGCAATTTTTTGGAATTACAAAGTGATAAGAATCAGCAACAACACCTAAGCTAACATTTTTTAAAAACACGGCGTCAGTCTCAAAATCACGAATCCACTGCGCATAAGAACTTTGCGGCAGCGTTGCATTAATACTCTCTAACGCTTCAGACAAAGCCTGCTCTTTAGATTTTTTTTCTAAATTTGTAAAATGCAAAGTGTCCGGAGCAATAAATGCCTTAGCTTCAACGATATCTAAAAGTTCGGTCCTCGTTTGACCTGAATCCAATTTACAGACGACGGTGTTGCCACCGTTACCCTTCACAAATCCGGCATACGAAAGACTTGTAAAAAGTGATACCACCAAAAGAACTAAATATATTTTTATCACTTCATTTTCTCCATTTCAGTCAAGGGGTACAATTGGATACCAAGTTGGTAAACTCCATCGACCGTGCCGCGTTCTAATGTATTTTCCATTTGCTGAATAAATTGTAAAATTAAATTATTGGCTTCTGCCATCTTTTTTGAACTCATCGCAAAAGTTAAAGACGAAAAGTTTCTAGACTTCATCGGTACTGATTCAAGTTTGGCTTGCGCCAACTGTAGCTCTTCATGATGAGCTTTTCTTAACGTTTGTGATGGGATTTCGGTCGACATCAGCAAATTTTCTAAATACGGTTTAAACTGATTGTTTTGATCCGCTTTCACTAAATTCAATGAAAGCAAGTTCTGCCAAACCTGTTTCACTCTAGCTTCGGTTAAACCTAAACGTGCAGCGATCCATTTTTCATCGGCCTTAAAATCTTTGATTTTAAATAAACTAACGACAGCAAAATGTTCCCATTCACTAATCACGGCGGTCGTCGCAGCTTCAACATTTAATTTCGGGCGATCCCAATATTCTTTTATCGCCGTTGTTTTGAGTGGAACTTTTAAACTTTTTAAAATTTTCTTTTTTTGCATCGCGGATAATTTCAAATCGTTCATCACCGCTAAACTTTTAGAAACAGGTAATTCGCGCTTTCTTTTTAGAACCGCTGACAAAGTTGCTGATTGAATTCCTAAGTATTGCGCGAACGCCCGTAACGAGTAACGCGCATTTTTAGTCTGTCTTTTTTCGAATTCGGCTTTAAGTACGTCGACTAAGTCCATAGAACCATCATTCACGGGCCGACGTTTGCAGACAACAATTTTCTACTTAGGCCACGTGTCAATGCCGTGGAGGCTAAAGATCGCTTAAAAAAACGACTAGCGACACAGTTTTCGCTACAGTCCTAGCGCTGCTGTCATAGTTTCTGCTTGGCTACCCTAGAAAAATTAGCAAATATACATTGATGAGAGTTGGCCTTGGTTATCTATTTTTACTTTTCAGCCTTTTCAGCCTAACAGCGCTGGCGACCGAGCCTTTGCCTTACTTCGTACCTGTTCTGGTCAAAAAAAATAATCCGAATCAAATTAGAACTTTATCAACTTACGAGATGACCTCTACACTTCGCCTGCATCCCGAAAACTCACCGCTATCCAATTTAAATGCGCAGATGCAACTGCAGCTCGATAAATTAAAAAATATTATGCCGATTCGGGCCCAGCGCATGGGTAGTTACTGGAAATTACTATCCAGCAAACTAATCGACATGCAAACAGATCTGCAATTGCCTCCCGGAATAACCTGGGATGACTGGGCCAAGCCGATTGATGAAGATTTACAAGCCGTTGCCGTTTCGAATGAAACTTTTGATGGACGTTGGTTCACTTATCTTGACCGAAAGTTATTTCCTAAATTAACGGTTTTTGATCAGGCCCAAGTTTTATGGCAGCTCATGTGGGCCCACGAAATAAAAGCTTCAGAAAACTTACGCGTTCGCGTTCTGACTAACTATCTTTTTTCAATTGAATGGAAAGAGCTGACTTCTGAAAATTCAATCCCCTTGTTACAAAAACTTGGTTTTACATATTTTGAAAATTCTGGGTATTGTTTCAATATGCCTCAAGGTAATGATACTTTGTTTTACCCAAACGGGATGATTAAGACCGGGATGGCCAACGATTACTGCATCATCACCTACCGCGATCAGTTCATGACATTTACCGGCAAATTAGAATTTAATTCGACTGGTCAATTAACTCGGTTCGTGAATTTAAAACCTGGAAGCCCACTTCGATACAAAGTTGGAAATCAAATTTTTCAGTTTTTGTATTTTGAACTTTATCCAAACGGAGACATTAAACAATTTAGCTGGAATGGCTTTAAGCTAGGTGGAACCCAAGTTTGCGTTAATAAGACACCTGTCGAACTTACGCTTCCGCAGGCCACTTTTTCTTCACCTTGCGTTAACTATCTGACATTTTTTTCCAACGGCACAATCGAAAAAATTGGAAATTCAGAAGCCTTGGTTTCTTTAAATGGTAAATCTGTTCGCGTCGGTGAATACCAACCCAAAGGCTTAGGCTACGATTTAAATTTTTACGAATCAGGGCATCTACGCAGAGCACGAATCGCTGCAGGAACGCATCTTACTGATACCAATAATATCGCTTTTGTAGTCGAAATGTCAGCCTATTATGAGTTTACCGAACAAGGGCTTGCCGCTAGATAATTTTTCAAATTTCAATTTGACGACACAACCAGTTTTCAAGTTCGTCTAGCCCCGAGATTAGTTCCGGATATTTTTCCTTAATGATGGTCATTTCGGTGCGAATCGTTTCGCTGGCGAATTTTTTTTCACGCAAGGCCACGGTTAAGTCTTCGATCAGCTGCGGATAAAGACAATCTGTGAAAATTTTTAAATTTGTAATGATAGCCTCTTGAACTTGAAACTGAAAATCAAAAAATCCCAACGTTAAATACTCGTCCATCTTTTGATTGAATTCTAATGTTTGACCGTAAAGCCATTCAAAAGAACTGAGACGATCATACTGCCCTTTCAGTTCGGGAATTAATTGTAAACTGGTCATCGTTAAGGATTCAATTTCAGCTTTCGAGTCATAAAAGTTTTCAAAAGATCGTATCATCGCATCGGCGACAAGTTGATGTTTCAGTTCCGGGGCGACTTCATTCAAATTCGCCACACGCGCGCGGACAGATTCTTTCCCTTTCGCTTTTAATTTCTTTGGGTTTGGTGTCAAGTACTGACCCAATCGATTCAAATCTGCGTGCAGTAACAATGTCCCGTGGTGAAAAGCACGGTCTTTCTTTTCACGGTATGCACTTCCACTGAATTTACGGGGGCCATCATCAAAATTAATCAGCAAATCATTTCGCCCGGAAGCATGACCTTCGATACCGAACTCTTTTAACGCTTGTAATATAACTTCAATATTATTTTCACGCTTATAACTTTCTTTTGGCGACAGAAAAGTAAAGTTTGTATTTCCTAAATCATGAAAAACGGCGCCACCGCCCGTCGTGCGCCTAGCTAAGTGAACTTTATCTTCTTTCATCTTCGCCAAGTTACATTCAGACCAAGGATTTTGATTTCTTCCGACCACGACAGTTTCTTCATTTCTCCATAAAAATAGAACCTGCATCGATGGATCTAGATTATCAAAAATCCATTCTTCGGTGGCTAAATTTAAATGCGGATTAAAACTATCTGAAAGAAAAACTTTTAGTTTTGACATGAGAAGCTTCTATTATTCTATCTGTAAATCGTCAACATATCTGTCGATAGTCCCCTTTAAGAAATCTCGTCGTTCCAATTGAGCGGTGTGATTTCTTTTTTTTGCCAATCGCCTCGTAGAATTGTAAATAAAACGGAGTCATGATCAAAGCCGTCACTACCGGGCCAGTCTTGGCGAAAGTGCCCTTCTTTAATGTAACCATTTGTTATAAATGTGCGACGCATGCCGCGATTATCAGACCTGGTTGCTCCTGATATTCTTTTGAGTTCGGGCCAATTTTCAAAAAAATATTTGGTTAGCCAAGCCACAGCTTGCCGACCAATTCCTTGGCCCCTGTAGCGCGACTGAATGCGAATATCAAATAAAGGATCTCCGTCACCGATGTCATCGATATCAATTAAACGAATCATACCGATGCGCTCATGATGGCGACCTTCAAATTGCGCGTCGATCCAAAAACTTTGATGATTGCTTCCGTCAAAAGTTCCACCCGAAATCATGGCCGAAACTTTTTCTGGCGTCAGTCGATGATTAACGTGAAAAGGCCACTCTTCGGCAACAAGCCATTGAATAAGAAATGATTGATCGTGCGGGAATTGAAATCGATTAAAAGATAAATGCATTTTCAATGATGACGGGCTTTTGCCCGAATAGCAAAACAAACCTAAGATATGGTGACGGGTCAATTTTCCCCAATATCGTTCACGTACCGAGACGATCATCATTGTTTTAACTGTTTTATTTGCGATTGGTTTTGTTCTTAGAACTGTCTTCTTAACGTTGGCCGTGATCTACAAAATAATTAATTACTTGCAAACAACCTGGCCTTCATAAAAGTGATTAATGTTTAAAATCTATTTTTTATTGACGGCTAATACGCCTTCCGTGCGAATTGTCACGACCACATCATTTCCAACAGCATCACCGATAGAGATCTTATCATCGTAATTGATATGAAAATCTTTACGGTTCACTTTACCGGTTAATTGCAATGCCGCACGTTGCCCGCCCCAAGGGTCTTTCGCTGATCCGGTGTATTTGCCATCAAAAGGAATATTTTTAGTCACATCCTTGATGGTAACGGCAATCACCACGCGAAATGCGCTTGCATCACCGGTCATTGATTTACTGACCATTTTCATCGTCGGGTATTTTTCAACTTCAAAGAAATCTTTACTTCTTAAATGGTCGTCTCGTTTTGAAACACCCGTGTCGATTGATTTTGTTTGAACAGTTGCCGTGAAAGTTGATTTTGTAAATGTATCATTTAAATTGAAGTCTCCAGCAACGTCATTAAAGCGGCCTTCAACTTCTGAAACCACGAAATGCGGCACAACAAAAGAAACGCGCGTATGAGCCGGATCAACTTCATATTTACCTTTCATATAGTCAGCGCCAAAAGATGTCACTGAAATCAATACGAACAAACTGCTTACTAATAGACTCTTCATATAAACTCCTTGTTTAGTTTTCTAATTAAAATCATTTCAGTACGAAGTGTTAGTAAGCGCAAGACCAGTTACAAATGTTTAGATTCTTAGACTGAGACACTTTAGGTTAGTAAACCATTGTTTAGACTTTGGTTTTCATTGTTCATGTCTAATTTCTAGGAACGCGGACAATTTGCGGCTTAATTCAGGCTGTTTAAAAAACTTTGACACCTTTATCCGTTTCCATAGTACTTCCTTAGTGTAATAAAAGCCCAAGATAACGATGACTTGGGCCGCTCGTGCCAACTTTCGAATTCTTGGTCGATCTTTTGCTTTTAATTCTAAGTATGAAAACACTAAAAATGAAACAAACAGTCAGAAGCGTACTAGTTACTTTAACCTTAGCCTTGTCATTCTTCGGATGCTCTAAAAATTCATCCGGTGGAACGACAGCCGCGGCGACAACTTACTCATATAATGTCAGCGGTCAATGCGTAGCTACAGCCACCGGCACTATCGTAGCGACGACATACTGTACAACTGGGGTCAATGGCTACCAATTGCAAGCCAACGGACAGTGCTACCAAACTTCAACAGGACAACAAGTTTCACAAACGTACTGTACAACAAACACAACGACTGGCTACCAACTTCAAGCCAACGGACAGTGCTACCAAACTTCAACGGGACAACAAGTTCCACAGACGTATTGCACGACAACAACAGGTGTTGGTACAGCGCAAATTTGTAGCGGCTACTTCCAAGATCCACGTACAGGCCAAACAGGCATCTGTTACGGAGCGAACTCGAACTGCAGTACTTTACAAATGATTAACATACAAACGGGCCAAACAGTTCTTTGCCAGTAATCTAAGTCAGTTCAGTTTCAAATTTAGAGTTTCATAAACGAAAAAAAGAGAGAACCTTCAAGGTCTCTCTTTTTTTTTGCGTCTTTACTTGGTTGGGACTAAACGATTTTACAAGTTTGCTCGAAGCTTAAACGCGGTCCACGTGGAAATACTTTCGTGTCATCGCCGTATCCACTGTTACAAAGAAAATTCGACTTCCACGATGTGCCCTTAAAGAAAGCCTCGTCCGCTTTCGCGTTATCAAAACCTGACATCGGGCCCACATCTAAACCTAACGAACGAACTGCCAACATAAAGTAAGCCCCTTGCAACGAGCTATTTCGAAACGCTGTCGATTCGCTGGCGGCCGCATTCGAAGTAAACATCGCCTTCGCATCAAACGCCGGAAATAGTGTCGGTAAGTAATTATAGAATTTAGTGTCCATAGAAATAATCGCCGTTACCGGAGCTTCATTGATTTGCCCGACGTTCGATCCCGACACACACGCCGTTAATTTATCTTTGTGCTGCTTTGATTTAACAAAGACAATACGCATCGGAAGCGCATTCACACTTGTCGGGCCCCACTTTGTAAGATCATAAATCGCATGAAGTGTATCATCTGATACTGGCTTATTCGTCCAAGTGTGATGCGTGCGCGCCTCGGTAAAAAGTTGCTGTAAAGATTCTTTAGATAATGATTGTCGCATTGAATATCCCCCCTAGATGAATTGGACACGATCAGTCTATTTTTTTCTAAGGGTTGTGCAAGTCTATATTCGCAAGGTTATTTAAATCTAACTACAAGATGCGCCGGCACCGGCTTTATCTTTAT
>JACMQO010000037.1 GCA_014376935.1 Bdellovibrio sp. | reverse complement strand
TCACCCCGATGCCGGTCACGATGCCGGCACCTGGCGCTTGACCTTCATACATATCCCATGCGGCTAAAGTTGAAAATTCTAAAAACGCCGTGCCCGGATCAAGTAGTCCTTCGATACGTTCGCGCGCCGTTAATTTACCGCGCGACTTATGTTTCTTCATCGCTTCAGCACCGCCACCAGCTTTGACAATTTCAACACGACGTAACCATTCGTTCACGTGCTCTAATAAAGCTGATTTATTTTTTTTAAATTCATCTGAATTTGAATCGATCTGTGTTTCTAATATCATAACTAACCTTTACGCTAATAAATTGGTCGCTTCGCACGTTAAATTCATTTCGACCGTATCCGGTTTTTTCGAATCTTTTGCGACAATTGTAATTTGAAATTTGACGTTCGTTTTTTTATCTTCTTGAAGTTCACCGAAAAATTGATCTAAAACGCTTTCTTCACATGATAATGTTAAAGTTAAGTCGTCTGACCATTTTTGCTTTTTATTGATTTTGATTTCTGAGCCTGAAATTTGAAAATAGGTTTCTGGTAAATGACGACCTATAAAACTACGGGCTAACTCTAAAGATGAGTTTAATACCAAGCCTTGATGAACTTCGTTTAATGCATCCATGTTGCCTAACTGAGCCGGGACTAAAGCCTGGATTTCAAAATCGGAAACCTCGATCATTCGAAAACCTGAACCTAACAAATCTGGCGACAACCAGCCTAATGTATAGCTAAGTGCCGGCTGAAATACTTTCGGGCTTTTCACTTGGGCCCACGTTTTTAGATCTTTTAGTTTTTGTTTGTACGATTCAGTGACACCCAAATTGCCTGGTAATTTACCTGCTAACGCTTGCGATAAATTTGCATTTAATTTGTCGCCCAATTTCATATTTTTTAATTTAATCATAGTGTTAATCCGGCCGGTTTCGGTTCAAATTTGTTGTTAATTAAAGGCTAGCATGTTGAACTTATATTGTCACATCCACGCCAGCAGTACGATGATCAACGTGGCCAGTCAGGAGAGGTTTTATGATTAAGTTAGTTAGTTTTTTTATATTTGTTGCAGGATTTATTTGGACATGGAGCCTTCTGACAACTAAAAACACCATCGGAATTGACGTTCATGCTGGAATTCAAAGCAAGTTAGCTATTCTTATTCAAGACAGTATCAAAGCCAAAAGACCTAATTCTTCAAACTTTGCAGTTCAAAAACTTTATACTGAAAAAATGGATGATAACAAAATCAAAGCTTATTTCAGTTACCGTTATTCAGACGCCATCGAGGAGTCTGAAAAAGTCGATCAAACAATTTCTGGTGAAGCCGTTTTAACTCGTGGCCTATCTGAAGATCCAAAAACGCAAAAATGGGTGATTCAGTCTGTGAAAACAGATGCTAGCAATATCGCCTTTCAAGAAGGCCTAGTCATTACTTCAGACGGTAAATCAACAGTTAACGGCGAAACATCAGAAACGAAGTCAGAGACAGCCACACCAGCTGCATCTGAAGAGAAAAAAAAGCACTAAATGTCTGATGAAAAGTTTCTAAGTATCAATGAGGCTGGTGAAATATTTTTTGATCCCGAGGGAAACCCGGTTCGAAATCCAGCCTACATTCACGAGATACAGCAAAACTTAACCCTGAATGAAAATTTTCTTTTAACAACTGAATTTCAAGACGAAAAGTACATCGTCGAATCTTTTGACCACCCCTTACAAATTATTGCGCTACAGTTTAAAGACGGCAAAATCTTTCTTCAATCTAACGGCAACAATTTATTTGAAGCCAATAACGAAAAGTGGTCTGTCGACGCCTGGGACCGATTTAATGGTCTGACGACATCTCGTGCCCCGTTTGTATTGACCGACAAAGCTCAAGAAAAATTATTTGATATGTGTGATTCGTTCGACGATGAAGGTTTCGTCGCCGAAGGCAATTACGTCGCCACGCCACCTTACTATATCGATACGCCAAAAATTGAAAAAGCAAATTACTGGGAAGACGTTTACGTTAAAGAAGGAATTCCTGGCTGGGACTTAGCCGCTCCGTCGCCGATTATCGTCGACATGTTACCCAGATTAAAATTACCAAAATCACGCATTCTTGTTTTAGGTTGTGGCGAAGGGCATGATGCCGCCATTTTTGCCGAAGCCGGTCACGTCGTAACCGCCGTTGATTTTTCAAAAGAAGGTTTACGTCGCGGAAAAGAAAAATATGGGCACTTACCAAATTTATTTTTTCACGAATTAGACATTTTTAATATTCCCATTGAGTGGAACCATAGTTTTGACTTAGTCGTTGAACACACCTGTTTCTGCGCAATACCACCCGATCAACGAACGGAAATGGTCCGCTTATGGAGACGGATGCTTCACGAACAAGGTCAGCTTCTTTCGATCTTTTTCGTTATGGAAAAGCGTTCGGGTCCCCCATTCGGAATCACCGAATGGGAAGTCAGAAAACATTTAGAAAAACATTTTCATTTCTTGTTCTGGAGTCGCTGGAGACAATCCGTCGAACGCCGTCAAGGCCGCGAACTTTTCGTTCTGGCAAAAAAGAAAGTTTAATTCGGCTAAACGATTTTAGCCGAATTGATCTTTAAAAAGTATACTGAAACGAAAACTCGGGATGAAAAGCATAGTCATTTTCATAGGGATCAGTTTCGTGTGTGCCCGCCACCGAATGCGCCGGAGCATCGTAAGTTTTTGATTCATTTCTAAGTTGCTGTTGCACATCTAATCGGTAGGCCGGATTAACTAATGCTAAAATTTTTGCCGTCATCGACAACCCTAAATGAGTTTCAATTCGACCTTTTTTATACCCTAACGACGTACCTAAATGAATATAGGGCTGCGTATCTGTCGGTATAAGCGTTCCGAACTCTCCGTATAATTTAAAGGGTCCAACTAAACCGGCTTCATGTAAAGTTGTCAGTTGGAATTGCCATGGTTTCGGATTCGAAGAAGGTCTTTTTAACGAAAAAGGCATTTTTTGATTCGCGTAATACTGTAAGCCGTAATTAATATTTAGTACGTAATGATCGTTTAACTCATATCGATCGATCATAACTAACCAAATGGCTTCCATCGAATAGCCGGCTTGGCTGTCGATATTTCGTTGGTAGTATTCTGACGTCCCCGGATTCGGCGCCGGAACTCGGTAAATCGGCCGAACGCAGTTATCGCTACCGAAACAAGCTTTAAAATAGGAAAGTTGAAAGCTTCGGTCATCACTGACTTTGTAACGATTAAATAAACTAAACATTCCATAATCTTGAACCAACCACGGACTGGTCGCGATCGTCCACCGATCTGAAATACCGTAACCCAAAACTTGCGGACCGACGGTCATTTCGCCTTCGGAAAGAACTTCGGCCGTTTGACTTAAGTTATGGCCAAAGAACATTTCTTTTTCTTCGGCTAAAGCGAACTGAGTTAAACAAAGTAGAATAACAATACAGAAATTCGTCTTCATGAATCCTTTCAATGATTTCGAATATATTTAATTAAATAAAAATAGCGTTCGTAAATGCTATGTTTTTTTGAACGACAGTCCAAGGGCAACAAGATTTAACGCGGGACATCCCCAAAAGTTACCAGGTAACTTACAAGTAATTTACAAAAAAAAATCGCGTTTGGAATTACCAAGCGCGATGATCTGAAAAAAAGATGGGAGGGTTTTACTGTAAGCCGAGTTCTGTTTCTTATCTTGGTTCCCACATTCCCTTGATAAGTTGGTAAGCATTCCTCTAGGCCCACAATTACTTGTGGGCTCAAGCGATCTGACCCGGATGTCTTCAGCGAGCCGCTGTTAAACCGTAAAAATCTTGCGACTTTCACAATTGCGCATCCCTATTTGATCTTGCTTCGCACAGAGTTTGACTGTTTTCACTCCGCCGGCTCCCCTGAAATCTCCCGTTCCCGAAATCAGGCTCAAAGCCGCGGACATTCTTTCTGTTTCACTGTTCCTAACCTTACGGCCGAGGGGCGTTACCCCATGTGCTGCTCT
>JACMQO010000004.1 GCA_014376935.1 Bdellovibrio sp. | reverse complement strand
TTTCGTTAGCTTTGGGTAGTTTGGGATATTCGGTTTTTTCAACGCTGTATTTCATGTCGATTCAGGGAATCTCGGTTTCGTTAGCGGCCCTTTTGCTTTTTACGTTTCCAATTTTTGTGAACTTAGGCGCGCATTTTTTCTTAAAAGAAAAATTAAAACCACTTCAGGTTTTTAGCTTAATTTTGTCAACCTTGGGCATTGGAATTTTGGTGTGGGGTCCGCTTTTTGTTCATTCAATTCGGTATGTTTTTTATGGCTTAGGCGCGGCTATCGCGTATTCAATTTATGTTTTAGTTAGTGGTCGCTACCAAAAGGGAGTAGCCCCCATTTCGTCAACGCTTTATGTGATGACGGCCGCAGCGGTGACGCTATTTATTTTTCATTCTCCTTCGATATCGCACATGGCGCACTTTTCATTCGATGAGTGGAGTTTAATTTTTGGATTAGCGCTGATATGCACGGTCGGGCCACTCACGTTCTTCTTAACCGGATTGCAAAAAGTCAGCAGTTCAAAAGCTTCGATTGTGGCGATGATCGAGCCGGTTATTGCGGCCTTGGCCGGGTGGTTCGTGCTACACGAAAGATTATCAAATTTTCAATGTGTCGGTGCAGTTTTTGTCGTGATTGCGTTAGTTATCAACGTTAAAAAGTAATTAATCCAATAGTCGAACCGTGTAAATAAACGACGCCAAATAACCTTGATTATTATTTTTAGCGTACTGGGCGTTTCGGTGGTCTCCGTTCACCGCAAAATACATCACCTGAATAATCGGAAAAAAGCGGTCAGCTTCATCCGGAAAAGCCAGCCAGATGCCGGCCGCATAATCAGTCATCGACGTGGCCTCATCATTGGGGCCGTAGTAATATTTATTGTGAGCTTTGTCGCCGATGCCGGCGCCTAAGACTAAGTTCGGTTCAATTTTTTTATTCACTAGGGGCCAATAGAACTCGGTCAGTTTTATTTTACCTAAGGCTTCAGCGTAATTTCCATAGTGACGACTGAAATCTTTAGAATAGGTTAAATCCAATTCCCATTGGTAGTTGTCATTGTAGCCGGGAAAAAAGAATTCGGCCGCCGTTGAAAATTCAAAAGTATTGGGACGATCTGGTTGGTTGCTGCGCACTGAATCGTGGGCCGGAAATAGCGGATTATCGCTAATCGACGAAACACGGCCACGTAATCTAATTTTATCTTCGTAAACGAAATCACGGTAGCTTAAGGTGTCTCCCCAAAATTCAAGGCGGTCATCGAACATAAAAAGGGTGATGGCTGGATCGATTTGAAAATCATTGTAAAAGATCACGCCACGTTTTTCGAAAAGTGAAGAATATCGCGCGCCGATAGTTACGCCGCTTAAAGTTCCCGTATGGTGGGCTTTGGCATTTGCGGACTGATTTATAAATTGGCTAAAAAGAAGAAAAAACGTCAGAAATTTAAACATGCCAGATAATACTCAAACCCCATTAAAAGTCAAAAAACGAAAATTTTATGCCACTGAACACCCAATCGAAAATTGAGTTATCGCAACCTGATAAAAACAGGTTATAATGTTAGACGTCTGATCGTATTTTTAAGCGTTTGCGGTTAATTAAAATAAAGGATGCATCAAATGACTAAGACAGGGATTTTACTTTTGTTACTAGTTATTTCTCAGGTGACATTTGCGTGGGAGGCAAAAATGATAAAAAAACATTCTAAAGAAGAGCTTAAGAAAATTCTAACACCCCAACAGTATAGTGTAACTCAAGATAATGGAACAGAGCCACCGTTTCGTAATGAATATTGGGACAACCATAAAGATGGAATCTACGTTGATGTCGCTTCAGGTGAACCTTTGTTTAGTTCAAAAGATAAATTTGATTCGGGCACCGGCTGGCCTAGTTTTACTCAACCTTTGGTGAAAGAAAACTTCATTGAAAAGGTCGATAAAGAATTAGGAATGGTTCGTACTGAAGTTCGCAGTAAATACGGTGATTCGCATTTGGGTCACGTTTTTGATGATGGGCCACGTCCGACAGGGTTACGTTACTGTATGAATTCAGCGTCGTTAAAATTTATTCCGAAAGAGAAACTGAAAGATGAAGGCTACGGCGAATTCGCTAAACTTTTTGAATCAGCTTCGGATTCTAAAAAGAAATAGATTAAAGCTTTAAATCAAGATTAGGTTAGGATTATGTTATTAACATAATCCTAACACGACTTTTTAATGAAAATGCCTTCTCATTAATATATGCAGTCAAAACAAGTTCAGTTTGTTGGTGCTAACATTGAAGTCGGCCAGACGCATAAAGGCTTAAGTCAATCGGCCGCGCAATTTTTGTCTTATCTTTGTAAAAGTAAAAAATCGGTTTCATTTGATATCAATTCTGAATTAAGTGTCACCGCTGAAGTTCGTCATAAAAGTCCAAGAAGTTTTCGTAAACAAGATTTAAATCAAATTGATTTTTCGGCGTACAAAAAGCTAGCTGAAATAAACGATAAAATTTTGCAAAAAAGAAATATCGCCCTTAACTTTGGTGGTGATCACAGCATCGCCGTCGCAACCGTTGAAGCAAGCCTTCGCAGTAACCCCAAAACGCATATTATTTGGATCGATGCCCATGCCGATGCCAACAGCGCCGAGCAAAGTTTTACGGGGTCATTTCATGGAATGCCAGTTTATTACTTAATGATGAATCGTAAAAATCGACCCGCGTGTATGGATTGGATGCGCTCGTCATTGCATCCGGCACAGATTACGTATGTTGGCCTTCGTGACATCGATCCTTTTGAAATAAAACTTTTAAATGATCTGCAAATTGATTACTTCACCAGTGACTTCATTCGAACGAACGGTTTAAAAAAAGTCATCGACCGCATTCAGTTTAAAAATAAATTATTTGATAACATTCATCTTAGTTTCGATATCGATTCGTTAGATCCTAAATATGGGTTGTGTACCGGAGTTCCCGCCTTAGGTGGGCTTGAAATTGACGACGTTTTTCATATTTTTGAGACCGTTCGTGAATCCAATAAACTCACGAATTTTGATTTTGTTGAAGTTAATCCAAAGCTTGCAAATAGCCAAGCCGAATTAGATCAGATCTACGGCTTGGCAGTTCAACTTATTCAAGCCGCAGTGCCCGCAAAATCACAGCCGTCACCAACCCATTTCAAGGAGGAAATTTATGCTAACCTTTCTTACTGATATTCAACAGAATATGAAATTTCGTAGTTATGAAATGCATAAGTTCAATCCGAAATTTTTCTTCGAAATTGAAATTGGATCTTACTTGTTAAAAACGG
>JACMQO010000036.1 GCA_014376935.1 Bdellovibrio sp. | reverse complement strand
GCCAAATCTGAATAACTCAGAAAATCTTTTTGTTGCTAACCTACAACAAGTTAGTCTTGAAAAATTAGTAAAGAGCAAATTAGAAGTTCTTTTCCAACAACAAAAAGAAGCTCAAGTTGAGTTAAACGGTTTATACAATATTGTTCTTGAGCAAGTTGAAAGACCTTTAATCGAGCTAGCTCTTAAAGCTTACAACGGTAACCAAGTTAAAACGGCTATCATGTTAGGTATCAACCGTAACACTCTTAAAAAGAAAATCGACAACTACAAATTGAAACCTAAAAAAGGTGCTGCAGCTCAATTAGCTGAGTCTACAATCACAGCTCCTACAACTACTTTAACTCAGTAGTTTTTTCGTCCTATTACATCTTTTAAATTCTTAATTCATCGAATCGAGGGGAAAAGATGAGTCAAAAACTGCCGCCTCAATCACTTGAGGCCGAATATTCAGTTCTTGGCGGCCTTATGCTAGAGCGTGAGGCCTACGATCAGGTCGCAGACTTAATAACTGCGACCGATTTTTACAAGCCCGCACACATCTCTATCTACAAAGCCATTACAGATCTACACGGCAAAGCCGAACCGGTCGACTTAGTGACCGTTACCAATTTATTACAAGCCAGAAACGAATTAGACGTTATCGGTGGACCCGAATATCTTCTAACTTTATTGGACAAGGTCGTTTCGGCTGCCAATATCGATTCGCACGCGCGAATCATTCGTGAAAAATCGTTACTTCGTCGTTTGATCGCGACATCTTCAGGTTTGATTGAAAAATCTTACGATTCTGATTACACCGACGTTCAAGGCTTGATTGATTTTGCCGAAAGCGAAATTCTAAAAGTCGGCGAACAAAATAACTCGGCCGGCCTAGTTGGTTCGATGGATATCGTTAAAACCGCCATCGAAAAAATTGAAGAGCTTTATAAACGTAAAGCCGATGTGACTGGTGTTCCCACAGGGTTTGCGGAATTAGATAAAATGACCGCAGGCTTTCATGGCGGCGAGTTAATTATTATTGCGGCCCGTCCATCGATGGGTAAAACAGCGTTTTCTCTGAACGTGGCGTCTCATATGGCGTTACGCGCGAAAAAAACGGTCGCTTACTTCTCGGTCGAGATGGGTAAAGAAGCCGTTATGATGCGTCTTCTAGCCGCCGAAGCCAAAATCAACATGGGTGAACTTCGTAATGGTCGTATCCAAGATTCGTCTTGGCCTAAATTAATTCAGGCCGCAGGATCGATCAGTGAAGCCAATTTGTTTATCGACGACACAGCCGGTATTTCACCGTTCGAGATCCGTGCTAGATGCCGCCGTTTAAAAGCCACACACGGCCTAGATTGCATTATGATCGACTACTTGCAGTTGATGGACCTTAAACAAAAAGTCGAGTCCCGCGAGCGTGCGGTCGCCGAGATCTCTAAAGGATTAAAAGCCATCGCCAAAGAAATGAAAGTTCCAATCATTGCCTTAGCTCAGTTAAATCGTGGGGTCGAAGGTCGTTCAGACCGAAGACCGATGTTATCCGATCTACGTGAATCAGGATCGATCGAGCAAGATGCCGACGTGATCATGATGTTATATCGTGACGACTATTACGACAAAGAAGACCAAGACAAAGCGGGCCACGCCGAAGTTATTATCGGTAAGCAGCGTAATGGTCCAACAGGAACCGTAAAACTACACTTCGATGCGAAGTTTAATAGATTCCGCGACGCAGACGGAGGTTCCGTATCACCGTTACCACCGCCACAAGCTCCGCCACCAATGCCGGGTAAACCTAGAAATTTTGCTCCGGGCGCTAGTACTTAATTTTTTCCAACTTGAAACTCATAAATTAGAATTCATGACACTGACAACGCTGGTCTTCACAGATCAGCTTGTTTTTTCCATTCGTAAAATCCACGCGCGTGACAACGCCTTCTGATTTTTCGTAAGCCAACACAGAGCGGTCACTGTTTACAACTTTATATTTTTCAATTTTCTTCGTTCGTTCCCCTAAGGTTAGGGCGCCCATTAGTTTTTGTTTTTCAGAACCGTTTGAGTTCGGAAACTTTTTCACGCGATCTGGAAAACCATCATCAGCCGTTTTAAAAATTCGAACCTGGTTCTTAATTTCTTCACCCGGAATATGCTGCACCACTAATTCTTCATTTGATCTGGTTCTTAGTTGGTATTCGGTCATATCAACGACGTCTTTAACTAGGTCGTAATGAGACTTGATTTGCTCTAGAGCTTGCGAAGCTGAATCGCCTTGCGAGTTTATTTTTAAAAACGAGGCGCACTTACCAAACTCTTGCACTTTTATAGTTTGCGCGGGGCTCGCAGAAGCCGCTTGAACTTGAATTTCTTTTGTTTTTTGCTCGATCGGTTCGCCAACAAAATCTGTTTTCGTTGGGTCTACTTTTTCAACTTCAGTCTGTTCTGAACTGGATTTTTTATTCGTCGACCTAACGGCCATCTTTTCCATAAAGATGGCCATTCCTAAAATTAAAATAAATATCGGAATTAAATAACGATTTTTTTTCATACGCTGATATTACTGTGAAATCTCGGCTTTCGCATCTTTTTCAATCGCATTTAAGTTATACCCACTTCGCCCTAGGCCATAAGTTTGATCTTTACATGCTGAATACCCAATATCTTTAGATGTTTTCGGATAACCAAAACGGCCCGATACCGAATCATTTGGATTTGCAGAAACCCATCCAGCAAAAGCGCGACGTTTTAGTTCGGCTAAACTTAGCTTTCCCATCTCTTTGCTAATTTCTAACGAGCAAAAATTATTTTCAGACTTTGCCGACTTATCTAACGCCGCTTCTTCAGCTGCTGATCTTGAAATCAGAGGAAAGATTGTTTTGTATATCGTTAAGTTCGCATCCGTAAAAGCACCTGCGCCTTGTTCTTTCATGCCTTTTTGAAAATACACGCGCGCCATCACTAAACCATCAACGAATCTTTTATCCCGACTTGGGGTCGAGTATTGGTCAAAGTTTTCAGCGCTTAAACAGACGGGCAAAGTACCATCTGCGGTTTGCTCGGCTTGTTCTTTCCATGCTCCTTTTAAGAATTCAACTTCGGCGACCGCAGATATGCGCTGCTGAAAGTCAGAACATGCATCGTTTAACAAGCGCATAACAATTTGATCATACGTTTCTTTTACTTTTGCTAATTTGCTTTGAGCAATGCCTTTCCATTTTGAAATGCCGACCGTAAATTGTTCGTCGCTGTAACCCGGAACCGCTGATTCAGGAACGGTCATTGCATCAAGCGGGCGCCAGTAACGAAATCCTGGGTAGCTTCCTGGTTTGTACACATTGACATTTTTTGTTTCGTCATCTTTATCAACTTCGGCTTCAAAAATCCAAGATGGGTTCGGCCAACTTAAGCGCTCTTGAACGTCGAATCCGCTTGTGCGACCGACGGTCGAATTAAACAGTAAATCAGGATTTCCGGCGCGCGTGATATCGCGAATCGTCCACGAGTGATGATTTTTCTTAGACGTTAAAATGATTGTGCCTGGGCCGACGGCTTCAAAGGGCGGCGAATACGTATCATCAGGTAACCCGTGTGTGCTAACTAAGTCGTAAACCCAAGTCAAAAATGTTTTTAACCTTTTAATGCCCGCCAGAGATTTATCGTATCTAGAAATTGAATTCGAAATTAAAGCGCCACGCGGAGATGCGGGGTTATGCATCGCCCACGGCAGTTTGTTTTCGTACGAGAAAATAATTCTTAGCGAATACACAAGGTCTGCACAATCAACTCGAATCCCGTAATAAGGATTCGGAGTTCCATCGCTATTTGTTTGGCGCGAAAACAAATGCGCATCGGTCGATGTCTTTAGCCAGTCGTGGTATTTTTGCTCCCATTCGGCCGACCATTGGTTTTCTGTGGGCCATACCTCGGCATTGGCTTTCAAGGATGTAGCACCCACTGAAACAAAAACAGCTAATAGCAAAAATACTTTCATATTTTGTAACATCTTTTTCATATTCACCTACGTTCAAGATTTATGATCAAAAAAATATTTCCAAAAACCGGGCCGCTAAATTTCGTTTTTAAGTCGGGTATATTTGCCGCCAAAGCAAGAACTGTCTCAAAGCTAGACATTAAGCCTAAACTTGCCGTCCTTGCTGATTTCTGATTGAAACGGTCTTAACCATTTGATTAATTAAAGGTGTCTCTTAATATATGCCAAACACCAATACAGCTTCAGGATGAAGACGGTAGGTACAAGGCTGAATGATAAATGGATTAACCACAGCAAGCAGGAGGCGAGCCATGGGAACAGTACTAAAACATTTCGCAGATCGTACACAGATAGACGCTGACGTGATGGAGACAGAACTATTCGCAGCCCTTCGAGCCCTTGAGCTTGATCCTAAACAGATGACCGTCGATGACCTTCGCGAATGTTTACTGATCTACTTAGACGAAGTGTTTTACGGAATCAGTCCCGATCGCGGCCAATAATCATTTTATTTATTTAATTTCGTTACTTATTTCTTTTTTCAGTTGAGCGATTTGCGCGACAGTTCGTTTGTACTTCGCGTGATTAATCTGATCGAAACCCATGGCTTGATCTAAAACGCTAGCGGCCATTTTCTTATCATTTTTTTCGTTTAAGATTCTGGCCTTTAGTAAATACAGCTGCGGCTCGTTGCCTTCGGCAAATTTTAAAGCAGTATCAACTTCGCTTAAGGCCGCTTCAAAGTTTTTTTCTTTAAATAAGTAGCGCCCATATTTTTCGTGATACACGTACGTTTTTGGACTTTTTGCTAAAAGCTCTTTATAAAACTTAGTAACGGCTTCTTTGTCGCCCGCTTCACGAAGATAGGCGATCGCCAAAAGCATTTCGCCGGGCTTTTCTGTGGTGATTTTCTTTTTAAGAATTAAATCGACCAGCGCCTTTAAAGTATCTGCTTTTTCTTTCGGCTGGTCTAACGCACCCTGCAGGCGCGACTTCATTAACAAGACTTCTTCTTTATCAAACCGGCCAACATCACCCATCGTACTTTCTGAAAAAGCTTCTTCTAATTTTTCGGGATCTTTTAACAGCTGTTTGAAATTAGAAATCGTAATCTTGGCTTTTTCTTTAGCCTCTTCTGACAAGGCTTTTTTTTCTTTCAGCTTTTCAATCCAATCGGACGTCCAGCGGTATTGATCCATCTGTGACAATGTCATGGTGATCCCCTTTTGAAGGGCATTTAAATAATCAGTCACGTTCGTTTCGACGGATTGGTTTTTTTCTTCTGCGCAAGAAATCTCTGATGCTAATTTATAGTTTAAATCGACGATTTTCTTTGATTGCGAAAACCACTTGATTGCCTCTTCGCAGTTCAATGCATTGTAGGCGTTCATTCCCATCGCCGAAATGGCAGCAGCATCACCTAAGTTCGCTTTTTGTTCTAAATCAGTTAACGTGATCGAACTTTTAATCTTGTGTTCAAGTTGCTTAGAAAAACTATCCGCCGGCTGAAAATCAAGCCAACGTGAAATCTCTTCCCCTTTTTGATTAACTAAAACGTACGTCGGAATAGCTTTGACATGAAATTTTTCAGAAAGCTCTAAGCTTGCCGGCAAATCAATATTGATTTTTTCTAGCTGAACTTTTTTAAATACCGCTTGAATATCTTTTTTCGGATAAACTTCGGTCTGCATGCGAATACACGCCGGACACCACGGTGCCGAGAAAATCATAAGTGTCGGTTTGTCGGCCGTATTTACAAAATTTATCTTTTTGCTGTCTTTTGGTGAAATGACATCTAATTCTGCTTTCGGTTTTTCAACGGCGGCTCCCGTGGATACAGAAATTTCTTTCAAGTGCTGTTCGCACGCAGTTTTTTTATCATCACAAACATAAAAACTTAATTTCGCTTTTTTCGCCTTCGTTGGAATTTGAAATACAAATAATTTTTCTGTTTTTGGAAGTGGTTTAAATAGTGCTTCTAAGCCATCAAAAGTGGCGTTTGCCGGAGCTTCTGCATTTAGGTGAAAACCAGGCTTCGTAGACACTTCAATTTTACCATCAGTGGTTTTAAAAACCACTTGGTCATCCGTTAGCCTAGCTTGAGCGAAAGTTGTAATTAATAATGTCAGAATTAAAAAAGAAAAAATGCGAAAAGCTTTCATTTTGAAACCTCCAAAAAAATAAAGGACTCAATAAGAGTCCTTTATTCATTAGATCTTGTCAAAATTTGCTGATGGGCGGTGCTATTATAAAATTAAGTGCGCTCTACAGAAACTTGAATAGCCGCTTCTAAGTTGTCACCGTAACGAATAATCGCTTTGTGTGTACCTAAAACTTTGATTGGCTCTTCTAAGTGAATGTCGCGACGATCAACTAAGTGACCCGCTTTTTCTAATTGCTTAGAAATATCGTTTGTCGTTACAGTTCCGAATAATTTATCACCTTCACCGGCGTTAAGCTTGAAAGTAACAGTCGTGCCCTTGATTTTATTCAAGAACGCTTGTCTTTCAGCCATTGCTTTCTTCTTTTTAGATTCAGCAACGCGTTTTAAGTGGTTGTATTCGTTTACTTTTGTTTCAGTTGCTTCAACAGCTAATTTGCGCGGGAACAATAAGTTACGTGCAAAACCTAAAGAAACGTTTACTAAGTCGCCGACTTTTCCTAAGTCTTTAACATCTTTTTGTAAAATTACTTTCATAAATTCCTCATTAAATTTGTTAGGCTAAAATTAATTAGCTTTTATTTTTTTTCTAACTTTTTGTCTAAAGTCAGCCCAGTAATCGATTAATCCCACAAGGATTAACGCCGGGGCTGCCTGCAACAAAAGAAAGATGAACAAAATAGTTTTTGAAAACGATCCAAGTCGAAATGCGCGTGTCATGAATTCAACAACGACTAATCCCTGAAAGAAAAAAGCCACGACTGAAACAATCACAATATTTAAAGCCACTTTTTCTACAATCGGTTGATTGATTCCAATCAAACCAAAAAACGCAGCGAAAAGTGAAACCCAAATAAACGCATCGGGCAATCTGAACTCAAGCCATTTTAATCCTGATGCAACCCGTGTCCGTTGAATATTAAATATTTGGTTTATTTTAGTTTCTAAAATAAATCCCAGACCCATGGCCATAAATAAAGTCGCGGCGAAAATCCCAGGCAAATAACTTGCTATAACAGAAGCTTCAATCGGGTCTTCGGGAAACGCTTTATTCATTGCGGTCTGTAACGGTTGTAACAAATCTGATATTAAATTCTGCCCTGCAAGAAATCGTGTTAACAAAGTTAACAGTACCGCTGCGGACACAACCCCAGATATTAACGAAATTAGCCCTGCGGCTCTCCAGTTAACACCGCGCTTTTCAAGTTCACTATAAATGCCTAAAGTCATCCAGATGGCACCTATATAAACCGAAGGAAGCGTCATACCCATTACGATAAGGGCGATCACTAATAAAACACCTGCTGTCCAAAAAACTTTCGGTTTAGCAGAGACAGAGAAAGCTCGTAAAAACGGAGCTCCCAAAAAAGAAAAAGCGACAGACACAAGAACGCTTGTTAGCGCCAACCAAAATAAGTTTGTCTGTTTATTTTTCTGAATCACGTCCACTTAAAACCGTCTTTCGAATTACATGTCGTCTTTTTCGTAACGGTCATTACGTGCGTGCATGGCTGCCTGCTTACGTAATTGCATTTTAGCTTCGCGCTCTTTTTCACGAGCCGCAGAATCTTGTAAGCCTTTTTTGAAAGCCTCAACGTGTTTCAATGGAGAAACGCGCTCATCAAGTTTCGTGTGCATAAAACGTAATACTTTGTCGTTGATACGCATAGTACGCTCTAATTCCATTACCGCTTGTGGATTAGATTCAAACACAGTGTGAAAATAAACTGCTTTTTTAAGTTTACCAATTGGCGTTGCTAATGTTCTTTTGCCCCACGTTTCTAACGTGTGAACAGTTCCATTGAAGCTGGCGATTGTGGCTTTGTTTTTTTTGAACAATTCTTTTTGTTCTTCGACTGATGCATCCGGATGAACGATAATAATCGCTTCATACGGGCGCTTAAGATTGGCCTTAAGATCCATAAATTTCCCTTCGGTTAAAGCCCCACCGACATTGGAGGAGCAAGGATGACTTTTAAAATGTTTTACAGGTCTAACATTATCGCCCGCTGGTAGACAAGACCTGTTTCCCACTCATAATATAGTTTATAGATTCACGAGGCTTGGCGATGAGATTAGAAATTGAGGTTTTAGACGGTAATCAAAAGGGTAAGCGCATTGGCTTAACTATTGGGTTGCTTTTTGGCCGCAAGATCAACAATTTGGTCTTTGCCGACAAGATGATCGCCGAAGCCCACGCTGTGCTTATGCTAGATCACAGAAACTCTTGGAGTATTGAATGCTTAGATCCGAATACGGTCCGCATTGGTTTAAGTGAATTGTTGAAGATTGCCCTGATTCCAGGGCTTATTTTTCACTTTGGGCAAACTGGCTTTAAGGTCGTCGAAAAAGGCGAGCTTCAAGTCTCCAACTGGAGTGACGGGCTTATTAAGTGGTTCAAAGAAAATCCGGCCAAGCAAAAAGACAGCGAAATTTTCTTCTTTTTACGCCCTTTGCGCTTAACTTTTGTGCAGGGCCCCCAGTATGACCAGTTCCTGACGATCGCTTATGGGCCGCGCGTATTAGGGTATAACAGCCTAGATTTGCATCTGTCTGATCCTATGGCTCCGCGCATGGTCGCACGCTTTCTGCAGGCCGGAGAACAAGCTTACATTGAAAATCTTTGTGGCAATAAAGCTTTAATTAATTCAAAATCTTTTGATCAACATCCAATTCAAGATGAAGATTTACTTAAAATTGGCTCGACCATTATTGAACTGAGTATTTTAAAATGACGGAACAAAATTTATTTATCGAAAAAACAACCGGCACCTTCAAAGCTCTTGATGGAACACCGATTTATTACGAAGTGCGCGGGCAGGGTGAGCCCATCGTTTTCGTATACGGCATCGCCTGTCTTATGAATCATTGGCACTACCAAGTCGAACACTTTTCAAAAACAAATAAAGTTATTCTTTTTGATATTCGCGGACATCACAAAAGCACGCCTGTTTCAAACATCAATAACATGAAGTTTGAACATTTAGCTTTCGACTTACACGGCCTACTTCGCCATTTGGGGATCGAAAAAGCGCACATGGTGGGTCATAGCTTTGGCGTGCCGTACTTAATTAAAACGTATGAACAATTTCCTGAAATTTTTAAATCACTTAGTTTTATTAATGGGTTTGCGCGAAATCCTTTAAAAAAACTTTTTGGTGTCGAGTTTGTGGAACCTTTATTTGATTTCTTGCGTGATCAACACCGTAAATCTCCTGACTTGTGGACGGCCTTATGGCGCGGAATGATTGATAACCCTATCGCGTTTCAGGTCGCGGCTTTGGCTGGTGGTTTTAATTTACGGTTAACTCAATTTAAAGATATTGAAATGTACGGCCGCGGAGTTTCTAGATTAGAGCTTCCCTTATTCTTTGAATTGTTCGAACAGCTTATGCAATTTGACGGCAATCATATTTTACCAACCATCAATTGCCCCACGCTTATTTTAGCGGGCGACAAAGATATGCTGACTCCTCCGGCGTACCAAACTGAAATGCATGCATTAATTTCAGGTTCAGAGTTGATGAAAATACCCTACGGTTCGCATTGCAGTCAGCTTGATTTTCCAGACTTCGTTAACCTGAAACTAGCTGATTTCATTAATAAAAACGATTAATAAACAAAGTTAAAATGGGCAGCCATAGTGCGATCGGGACGGCGCCCTAACCTAATCTTAACTAGGGAATTGGCGTAACTTCCTTTATAGATAGGCTTCTTAAAACCAACTAAGGAGTTTCTATGAAAAATACATTTGTGGTTCTTGCGTTAACTTTCAGTTCTTTAATTTCTTTTGCCTCAAGCACTTGCTACGTGGCTAAGACTGCGGTTCCAGAAGGAGCCCCAAAAGCCATTTGCTTAAGAGATTTAGAAGTCGATTCAGCTGGCGGTTCTGTGACTTTAAATACGGATCTAGAAGACACCGTTAAAAAAGCCTTACAGATTTCATCTTTCGTTCGTCACAACGAAGAGCGCGCTAAATTCGTAGCGATTTTACATTTACAGGATTTCAACGATAATTTTGGTTGCGGCGAAGCCGCGCAAGTTTCTGCAACGATTGCTGGAAGCCTAAATACAACAAGAACTCCGGCCGTCGACCCTGAAGCGTTAACAATTTCTGTTTCTTATGATCATAAAAATGACGTGTGTCATTCACCAGCTCAAGAAACAATTTTAGAATACGTTTTATCTAAATAGTTTTTTCATCGCTCGAAAACACAAAAGGGAAAGACAAAATCTTTCCCTTTTTTTATTTTACTGTTAAAAAGCGTAGCTTATCTGAACGCCGCTTTTGTGATTTTCCAACCTGTTTTTTCAACTGAAGCGTCTGATTTGAAAACGATTTTCATCGTGTCACCCATAACGCTAGCTGAAAACACATCATCATTTGTTCCACTTAAAGTTTGTACTACTTTACCTGTTGAATCGATGATTTGAACCGTGTCGTAAGTACCTTCGGTATCAAATTTTTCAAAGTACACAGCAAACTCTTTCGCGCCCTTAACCGTAACGTTGTATGTTTGGTTCGTATTTTTTAAGTACGGGCTTTCTGAAGCCACGCTGATGTTTTTAGTCGCCCAGTTCACTGGATCATTTTGATCTGGAGGAGCCACAACGTTAGCTAATGCATTGTACGCATTTAATAAACCGCCGCTTTTTACTTTACCACGAAGTCCCGCCAATGGACGTGTCGTAGAGACCAAACGTTCTTTTAATTGCACCGCTGTTAACTCAGGCTCGTGAGCCCATGCTAATGCCGCTACACCGGAAACATGCGGAGTTGCCATTGATGTTCCAGACCAAGAATCGTAAGCCCCGCCTGTTGAAGAGTAAATGTTTACTCCCGGCGCGCCCAAGTGAACTGATTTTTTTCCGTAATTAGAAAAACTTGCAAGTTGACCTTTGTTGTCGATGGCCGCAACAGAAATGATGTTTGCTACGTCGTAAGACGCTGGGTACGATGGCGTTGTATCATTGTTTGATCCGTCGTTACCTGCTGCTGCGATAAAGATTGCGCCTGCATCGTTAGAACGCTTGATAGCATCCATTAATGTTTGCGAGAATCCGCCGCCACCCCAAGAGTTACTCATAACTTTCGCACCCATTTTAGTTGCGTAGTCGATCGCCTTTAATGCGTTTTCTAAAGAACCTGATCCGTTAGCATCTAAGAATTTAACAGCCATGATCTGAGTATCCCAGTTCACGCCCACGATTCCTTTACCATCATTGCCTTTAGCGCCGATCGTGCCCGAGCAGTGTGATCCATGACCTTGGTCATCCATCGCGTTGCCCGTGCCTGTGATCGCGTTGAAACCATGGATGTCGTCGATCACGCCGTTCGCATCATCATCCACGCCGGCTTTACCGTTGGCTTCTACCTCATTCGTCCATAAGTTGTCTTTTAAATCGGGGTGATTAAAATCAACACCTGTATCAATGACCGCTACAAGAATTTTTTTAGAGCCTGTTTCGATATCCCAAGCTTTTTCAACGTTGATATCAACACCGGCAACACCAAGAGCGCCTGTTGAATCGGCTTGTCCTACGTTCAACATGCCCCAAAGTTGTCCGTACATTGGATCGTTCGGAGTGCGATTAATTTTGTAAATGAAGTTTGGCTCAACAACATCAACCATGTCGTTCGCCGCTAAAGACTTAACCGCAGACTTTGTTGTTTCAATCGCCGCGCGCTTCACAACAACGATATTTTGAGAAGGGATTGTTGATTTGATATACGCGCCTAAAGCTTTTGAAAGCTGTTGCGTAGACTGCGTCATCATCATATTAGGTTTTAATCTAACGATATATTCACCGGGTACTGATTCAACTTCTTTAGCTTGGGCTACGGTAGCCATTGCTAAGATTGAAAATAACGCCGAACAAAAGACTCTTCCTTTGAGGTTCATTACGATTCTCCTTCCATGAGAATTTGGTTTTTTTATTTTGAATTGAAAAAATCGTATCAAGGTGGGTAAAGCGCCGGGCAGTGAATTGTTTTACGGCAATCTGAATCTAGACTTTCAACTATGGAAAATCACTAGACGTATAAAATTAACCAATTGTGACTATAAGTTTTACTAATTCTTAGGCGACAAATTTCCTGTTTATACAGAATTGAAAAATAGTTTCTAATTAAATAACTTTTTTATTTTTTGAACTTTCTTGAGCTTCGTCGAAATCAAAAGCCATCTGTGCGGGTAAAGAAAAAGAATCTTTTTTGTTTAGCGAAACAATTTTTTGCGGATTTTCTTTAATGATTTTTTTTTCAGATGGAGTTTGCACCTGCGCTCCGGTTGAGGCTTTAATCAAATGCTTAATGAAAGCCTCTTTCACAGAGTCGCTCGCGTTCGGATTAAATCCAATTTCTTTCATTAACTCGCCGATTTTTTTCACAACAAAAATCCTCCGCATTTTTAGAATAGAGATCACTAAGCCCCAAAGATGCAGAACGGGCTACTTAGCTTATCGTCTAGTCACGCGCATTTATTTAAGATGAAAGTCTGGATGTCGGATTTTTGTTTAATGAAAATCAAGATGAACGTCTGCTTCTGAGACGGTTTCGGTTTTTGGGTGGGTTAGTGATGACTTGGTGCTCGTGAAAATTTAAATTTATTGTGCTGTGTTGTTTTAAACCTTAATTAAACGAAATAGCTTAAAACTGATCGGTACGGTTTAAAACAAATGAACCAATTGTTTTCGTGGTTCCGTTGACCATGCGATCGTAAAAGTATCCTGTTAGCTGCTGCGTTTCTGGAAT
>JACMQO010000035.1 GCA_014376935.1 Bdellovibrio sp. | reverse complement strand
ATAAAAAAATTCAATTAAACTTTTCGGATGAGCTTATCACCGGTGCGGCAGCGAACACCGATGTTATGTTTATGGATAACCGGAAAGGCGCAAATATGAAGAAATTAATTCGTATTCGCGAAAACTTTAATTCAAATATGGAAAAGAGCAAATATGAATTTAAAAGCCGCTAACTTTTTTATATTCGTATCGTTTGTTATTTTTGGTTTAACTGCAAAAGCAGAAGAAATTAAATTTAATGACGATGTATTGCCAACTGAATCGGTGATGCCAAAGCTAGATAGCGTGGATGCAGTTAGAAATCGTTTATTAAGTCACAAAGGTCGCTTTGAAATTGGCTTAGATTACCTTTGGGCGATCGATGAATTATTCTTCAACACATCGCTGTATGGATTTCAAGCCTATTACCATTTAAGTAATGATATCGGATTGGGATTTAAATATTACCAATATGGTTCTGGAACAAATGATTACGGTAAGCAGTTTGAGCAAGCGACGGCTGGTAATGCAATGAAATTCGACCGCGCTCCGGCGCCCAAATCAATTGCGGCTTTAAGCTTATTAAATCGTATTATGTACGGCAAAATTAGCGTCACAAAAGAAACGATTTTACCATTTATCGTTAATATCGAATACGATTTAGGATTAAATAAGTACGGTGATAAAACCATGCTTTATTCGGCGGTTGGTTTAAGCCACAAAATTTATTTTCAAAAAAATATCGGTGTGGGCTTAACGTACCATTTGCAAGTTCATGAAGTGCCCAATCCGGTTTCGGTAAGCATTAAAGAAAACTCTCCAGTTCCTGCGGAATCTGATTTTACCAAGAAAGTCCAAATCAGCCAAAGTATTGCATTGGGACTTTCGTATCTTTTCTAGTTTTTAAAATAAGAAATGCGGAATTGACTTACTAACGATTTCCGCGGCTGTCAAAATCACGCTCTAAAAAATTATTCATCATTGTTTCGTTGTCTCTTATTTGATGGCCCAAAATGGCTTGCGCTTTTTCAATGCTTCGTAAAGTTATATCAAAACGTTGAGTATTTAATTTGCTCAGTTTATTTTTGATGACGCGCACTTCGTTAGCTTTTTTCGGACCGTAATCTGCAGCCACTAAATTCCTAACTAAAATATCACGTAGTTTAAGCGACTGTTGATCGATGTCCTTCATTTTTTCTTGTGCCGAAGTTCTTAATTCAACGAGCTGCGTTTTTTGGGTTTCGCTTAGACTCGGTGCTGATTCGACTGCATCTTTTTGTTTTGAAATTAAAGATTGTTCGTTCGCTATAGCGGGCTCATTCGCCATTTTTTCGGCGACAGTACGTTGGGCTTTTGTAGTTCCACAAGATTGTAATAGAGCGGCAGTTCCTGCGAGTATTGCTAATTTTAAAATGTACTTTTTCATTTTGTATTCTCCTGCAGGTTGCATAAAGCAAAATACAGACCGACCTCTGACTCATCCAGTTCGCTCTGCTGATATACAAATTGTTAAAATTGGGACATAAATGACAAAGTTCCCCATATGTCAAATTTTTCATAAACTAGAAACTTTACCGGTTCTTAAATAGAAGATTACTTTGGTCTTAGATTTCGGCACAAATTGAAACTAAATTGTGCGATAAATCTCATTATTGAAAAAACCACAAATAAAAATAAATAAACTTTGTAGCTTTACTAAAGTTTATGATGTTTAAGTCCGAAAAATTAGCGAATCCAAAAATGTTTTGAAAAAGACAATCTGCTCAATCTTGTCGTCTAAGTTCAGAATCACAAATAGAAGGAAATTAAGATGGAAGCCCGAAAATTATCAGTGCAAAGTAATGAACCAAGTCATGATCGAAGCGAGCAAGAAATACAAGGTCAAATCGAAGCCATCAATCGCGCGCAGGCCGTTATTGAATTTAAATTAGATGGCACCATTCTAACGGCGAACGATAACTTTCTAAGTGTTCTTGGTTACTCCTTGTCAGATATTAAAGATAAGCATCACAAAATTTTCTGTGATGAGTCTTACGCTAATTCAAGCGAATACCGTCTTTTCTGGGATAAATTGAATCGTGGCGAATCTGTGGCTAGCGAAATTAAAAGAATTGCAAAAAATGGAAAAGAAATTTGGATTGATGCGTCTTATAACCCGATCATGGACATGAACGGTAAACCTTTTAAAATCGTAAAGTTTGCTACCGACGTAACAGAAGCGAAAATGAAGATGGCTGAATACGAAGGTAAATTACAGGCTATCAGCAAGACGCAGGCGGTGATTGAATTTAATTTAGACGGAACGATTCAAACTGCTAACGATAATTTCTTAAAAACTTTAGGCTATTCATTATCTGATATCAAAGACAAACACCATAAGATGTTTTGTGATACAGCTTATGTGAATTCAAACGAATACCGCGCCTTCTGGGAAAAGTTAAATCGCGGTGAATTTGTTTCGGGAGAGTTCAAGCGTTTAGGTAAAAATGGAATCGAAGTCTGGATTAATGCTTCATACAATCCCATTATGGATATGAACGGACGTCCATTTAAAGTTGTTAAATTTGCAACCGATATCACCGAGACTAAACTAATTGCGGCCGAATTTGAAGGTAAACTGAACGCCATCAGCAAAGCCCAGGCAGTGATCGAGTTCAATTTAGATGGAACCGTTCAAACCGCGAATGAAAACTTTCTTAAAACTTTAGGTTATTCATTAAATGAAATTAAAGGAAAGCATCACAGAATTTTCTGTGAAGACTCGTATACAAACACGAACGAATACCGCGCTTTCTGGGAAAAACTAAATCGCGGTGAATTCGTAGCTTGTGAATTCAAACGCATTGGTAAGGCGGGTAATGAAATTTGGATCAATGCCTCTTATAACCCGATCATGGATATGAATGGAAAACCTTTTAAAGTCGTAAAATTTGCGACTGATATTACTGAAATGAAAAAGCGGAAAAAAGAGTTTGACGTATTAGTAGGACAAACGGCTCAAGAGTTTGCGGTGAAAGCAAAAGCAATTGCAGAACAAGCAGGAACTGTTGCAACCGGAGCACAATCATTGGGTGCAACAACCGAAGAGATGAATGCGTCGATTGAAGAGTTAAGTGCTTCCATTGATTCGATCGCACAAAATTGTAAAAACGCCGATAGCTTAGCGAAAGCAACGCAACAAGAAGCCGACGTCGGAGCAAAAGCCGTATCTAAATCAATTGAATCCATGGAACTAATTAATAAGTCATCCGAAGAAATTAGCGAAATCATCAAAGTTATTAGTGAAATCGCGGGCCAAACAAATTTATTAGCATTTAACGCCGCGATCGAGGCCGCTCGTGCCGGCGAGCATGGTTTAGGTTTTTCTGTCGTGGCGGATGAAGTTCGCAAGCTGGCCGAAAGGTCTTCGCAAGCAACAAAAGAAATCTCTAAATTGATTAATGAATCTGTTAAGCGCGTGACTTTAGGCGGAACGATTTCAAAGCAAGCCGGCGAAGCATTCGAAAAAATTGTGACGGGTGTAGCTAAAACGACGCAGGCAATATCCGAGATTTCAGTCTCTGCGCAAGAGCAGCAAACGGCAGCGCGTGATGTCAGTTCAGCGATTCAGAACGTGGCCGAGGCCACCGAAAAATCGGCGAGCGCTTCAGATATGATTGCTAATTCAACTCGTGAATTGGGTAGCGGCGCTGAAACTTTGGCCAAGAATGTAGAGAAGTTCTCTAACTAAGGATAACCAATGTCGCTTGAAGACACCGATCAAGATTTAAACGAGCAAGTATTTAACAAGTTAGTTAAAGTTGTTCATACCCATACCGGAATAACCTTAGGGTCCTCAAAAAAGATAATGTTGCAAGCTCGACTTCGCCCCCGAATGCGCGAACTGAGTTTGCATTCATTTGAAAGTTACTACGATTATTTACAATCGCATAAAGAAGAAGGGCCCTATTTTGTAGATTTGGTAACGACAAACGAAACCTATTTTTACAGAACACCCCGAATTTGGGAATACATTGAAAATGAATATTTACCGAATTGGTTTCAGAAAAAACAAAATGTGGTATTTAATGTTTGGTCGGCGGCGGCGTCTTCGGGTGAAGAAGCCCATACTTTAGGGACTGTCTTCCAAGGATTTAAAGAAAAGCATCCGGCCTTTCAATATCAAATTTTCGGAACTGATATTTCATTAGAAATTCTTTCTTATGCAGAAAAAGGTCAATACTCAGGCCGGGCGATTGAAATGTTTAAAGAAAAAAGACCCGATTTATTTCAGAAATTCTTAAAACCGGATTCCAATGGTCAATTTTCGGCGATTCAAGAAATACGTTCTAGAATCAAATTTCAGCAACATAATTTATTTGAAAAACCTAAGTTTAAGACACAGTTTGATTTGGTTTTAATTAGAAATGTTTTGATTTATTTTCTAGGTCCAGACCAAGAAAAAGTTCTTAGCCAAGTCTGTCTTTCAATGAAACCAGGGGCGGGGCTAATCATCGGCGAGTCCGAATCGCTGAATCGTTTAAAGACTTCGTTTTCTTACAAAATGCCCTTGGTTTATGAATTGAGTTCAGAAACTGAGGATGCGAAGGCTGGCAAAGCATCATGAATATGGATAAGGTCGTTCACGTCTCAATTGGCGAAGTTAAGGTGGGCAAAGACGAAGACATCTTAATGGCTAGCCTTGGATCTTGCGTCGGAATCGGCTTTATTTGGAAACGAAAAAATTTATTTGGATTGGCACATTGTCTTTTGCCTGAAGCCTCGTTAGAAGAAGCGGAATTAAACTTAATGACCGCGCGCTATGTCAGTCAAGCCGTACCATCATTGATGAAGCTAATGAATATCGAACGTAAGAATCGTGGCGAGATTGACGCGGTACTTGCAGGGGGCGGAAACATGACGGCGCCAAAGAATTCAGATCCGACAAATTTAATTGGTACTTTAAATGCGAATGCCGCAGAAAAATATTTAAAGCAAATGGGTATTCAAGTTGTAGCGAAAGAACTTGGTGGCGAAACAGGACGTAAAATCTATTTATTTTGCCAAACGGCCGAATTTACAATCAAAAAAATTTCACGCATCGACTCTAGAAAAGCGGGATAACAATGAATGACCAAACAGTGACTTCGAATCAACAACAAATTCATGAAATGTATGGATCTTTTTTCTTAAATTCTGGCGAGTTCGCATTAGCCGTTAAAAGCGTGCAAGAAGTCGTTAATCCACCAGACAAATTGACGTCAATGCCTTTATCGCCACCATATCTTTTAGGTATTTTTAATTTACGCGGCTCTATTGTTCCGGTCGTCGATTTGAAAGCTATTTTAAAGTTAGATCCCGGTTCAGAGCCGTTAGAAAATAAAAAAATCGCGATCGTTGATCACGACGGAATTAAAGTGGGTTTACTTTTTGATCGTACGGGGCAAATTTTTAGAAATCAAAACGATGAAAAAAATGATTTTGATTATGCAGCAAAGGTTCCGAGCGAAAATGTGATATCTGGAGCCATTAAATTAGACCAAGGTAAAAGAATCATTCAAATTTTAGATGTAGACGCTTTGATTCGACTAGAAAAAATACCACATTCGCAAAACGAACTCAGTCGCAAAGAAATAATGCAGAAAAAAATGAAACATCAAGGCCAACGCATGCAATGTATTTCATTTTTGGTACACGGAACGCGTATCGGAATTAATATTCAAGGCATTCATGAAATAGTTAACGTGCCAAAATTAAACGAGTCGGCTCTAACATTCGGAATGTGTATCGGAGTTTTTGATTTGCGCAGCGAAGTGATTCCGCTGATCGATTTTGCTGCGTTATTAAAATACCGCAATGTGCAGAACAAAAAACAAATTTTAGAAGACCAGCGCGTGTTGATTATGAAACTGGGTAATGAAAAATTTGGGCTTTTAATTGATTCTGTCGAAAGTATTATTACTTACTATACGGACGAAATACTAAGCTTACCTACTTTAAGCAGCGAAAAAGCTTCGATGTTTACCGGGTGTCTATCAAAAGATGCCGGTGACGATATTATTTTAGTTAACTATCAAGAGGTGCTTTCTAAATCTGAAATTAGCGAAATCACACAAGGCCATAGCAAATTATATCAAGTGATGAGTTCGAAAGTTGCTACTGTTAAAAAGATCGGCATTAAAAAATCATACATCACTTTTAAAATTGACCACTTTTATGCGCTAGGAATCAACGAAGTTAAAGAGGTCCTTGATTACCCCGTGGCCGTTGTAAATCCGCCCGGGCTTGCAAAATATATTAAAGGAATGTTCAACCTGCGCGGGCAAATGATTACTGTCATTGATGTTCGCTCTTTGTATGACGAAAGCAAACAGACCCAAACAGCAAATTCAAAAATACTTATCTTTGAAAATCAGGGTGTTAAATACGGAATGATTGTAGACTCGGTCGAAAGCATTATTAGTTTTGCAGACGAAGATCAGATCAAAATTCCTGAAATTTTATACAAAGGATCAAGCCAGTCGGGCATGAAAGATGATGTAAAATTTGCGGTCGAAGTGAAAATCCACGATGTGAAAAGTACGCTATTAGTCCTTAATTTAGATCCTTTGGCTGCGCGCGTAGGTTTACAGAAAGCGATCGAACAAGCTGTCTAATCTATATCGAAAAGTTGGGGATAATTCTTGCTGTCTTCAGTTAACTCTTGTTAAATCACGCCATGAAAACTTTTGGATTAGACGAATTATTAGCTCCGTTAACGCAAGATGAATTCTTTAAGTCGGTATGGCCAGAAAAGCCTTTATTTATTCCAGCCGTCGACGGAAAACTGAAAGAGTTGTTTGAAATACCGCAGCTACAAAATCTAGAAGCGTTGGTTGCAGCTAGGCATTCAAAGGTGCGCGCTTGTTTACCTGATTTTGATGATGAATACAGCTCAATTCACGTCGAACCTAAAGACGCATTAAAAGTTTACGACAACAATATGACATTAGTTTTTGATAACATGCAGTTGCAAAACGCGACGATTGCAAACGCGCTTAGACAAATTAGATCTGAATTGGGTCTGCCCATGGGAACCGAAGAGAATAACCTTTGTAAGGCGCGATCGATTGCTTACGCGACGCCGGCAGGATGCGGAACCAGACTTCATTTCGATGCAAACGTTAACTTTATCGTTCAATTGCATGGTTCAAAATCATGGAAGCTTGTGGCGAACACATCAGTTAAAAATCCAACTGAACGTTATACGGCTAGTTCTTTTGAAATGTCTGCGGCTCTTGAAAAGCAGTGCCACGATATGCTGATCGACGAAGTCCCTGACGATACCGAAGAGATTTTGATGGAACCTGGATGTGTGCTGATGGTGCCGCGTGGATATTGGCACGAAACAACAACTAGTGAGGAATCTCTTTCGCTCAATTTTACGTTCAGTCAGCCTTCGTGGGCTGATATATTCACTAAATCAATGCAAGAGCATCTACTTCAAAACGCCGACTGGCGTGAACTGGCTGACGGCTTAGAAAGTTTGGATGAAAAAAGAAAAGCGTTGGCCGTTTCTAAATTTGAAGATTTGGTAAAAAAGTTAGCGTCTGAATTTTCGACGATTTCAGGAAAATATCTTTTAAACGAAAGTGGTTTTTTAAACGAATAGTGCGGCACTTCGCGGTGCCTAACTTCAATGTGTGTTCACTTTATTTAAGTCTGCTGGCGATAAGGTAATTGAACAACGAAGCGGGTATTCTTGCTGGGCTCGTCGTAAAGAACGAAAAAAATATGCGGTGACGGATATCTTTACAAATACCATGTCCGCTGTCGGCTACGTTTATTTCCATAACATTCTCTGTGAGCGTCGCATCTAAGTGAACCCACCATTCAGAAAGAGTTTTAATTGCATCAAATGAATTATTAAATAAGTTCAGTAGCATAATTGAAAGTTGATCTATTTGTCCCGCAATTTTTGCCAGTAGGCGTTCTTTTAAGATACCCAGAAAAACGGCTTTTAGGGGTACATAATTAACCACACATCGCGCGCGAAGAATTGTCGTAATTAGCAAACGAAAAATATGTTCCGCGAATCGCAAAGTGAAAGGCCGCGAAAACAACCCCGCTCAATGCGCCAATAAGTCCAACAGCCGTGCCATAATGAAAATATTTAGTCACCACGACATAACTATAGTAGGTAAGTAGGATTCACAAAATCAAACCATTCGTTGATTATGAGATACGAGGAGAAAAGATAAAAAAAAACCCGCTTATAAGGCGGGTTTTAAAAAGAATAAAAATGGTAGGGAGTACAGGATTCGAACCTGCGACATCCACCTTGTAAGGGTGGCGCTCTACCAACTGAGCTAACTCCCTGCAGAAACTGAACTAACTAAAAGCTGGTTCAATAAAAGCGAAATAAAGATATAAACCTGAGCCTTTACAGACTCAAGCTATTTTTAATGGCCTGTAGGTTTTTTACAGATGCTATCTAACGAATTTGAAACCTTTTTAAGCATCATGTTTTCAGGCTCTGCGCTTAATTCAACGTTTCTAGGTGGTTCGTAGTCTTTGGCTTTCGTGCGGCCGATAACCTGAAGGACCGAAATACCAATGACTTGCTGTCCACATGACTCAACGTCGGTGAATAAGCTTGAAGATAGGTCTTCTGTATCGAACAAAGCCAATTTCAACTGGTATTGTAAATTTGCGTCTGAGATTAGTGCGCGAACCGTATTTTTTTCTTGAACCGCAATGTAACCAACTCCGCTTGCGACTGGTTTTGCACAGTTGCCGTCGATGATTTTGTCGATCACTAAAATTTTTCGATTAGCCATATTTGCGCTGATGCGGAATTTGAAGAAAACATCGCCTTCATCCGTTTTCATTTTCCAGATTCCTTGAATATCTTTTAAAGGCTGGGCTTGTTTCCATGGCCAAGTGTCAATACCTTGAGTGCGCATACCACAGCCGTTTTCAGCGTGAGCTGCTCCGGCGAAAACTAAAAAGCTAAGTGTTAATAATAGTGATTTCATTAAAGGGCCCCCTCGGCTCTGTTTTCAATCATTTGAATTTTTGTAGATTTATTCAAGTAATAACCATTCTTTGCTCTGAAAATGTACTTCGGTTTGTCATAATCAGGCTCTATCAGTTTACGTAAACGTTTGATTGTAACATAAATCTTGTTGTCATGAACTTCAGGATCGTAGTTTTGTTTCCAAACGTGTTCGACCAAATACTCTTTCGAGAAAATATGACCTTGGTTGCCGATAAATAATTTTAAAAGATCTAAAAGAATAAACTGATTTTTAAAATCAATTTTTCCAACATTTTTTTCAAGAACCGAGTGGTTTTCGAAGTCAAAAACCAAATCAGCTGTGCCGCGGGATTCGTTATCAAGTTGTACTAAATATTTTGAAATTTGGTTAATAGCGCGTTTGTTATTTGCAGGATCTAAAGACTTATAAGCTAAATTTAAATAAACCTTAGACGCATCTTTTTGTCCCATTTCAAAAAGGACAATACCAATATTACCCAGTACACCAATTGCTAAAGTTAGCTGTTTTGTGTTCTTTAATTCTTCGTAAGCAATCCACAGAATATCTAAAGCTTGTTCGTATTTTTTTAAGTCCAAAAGAATAAGCGCGTTGGTATTTGAAGAAGAGGCTTTAAGTTCAGGAATATCTAAAACTTGTAAGAAAATATTTAAATTATAAATTTCTTTTAAAGCTTCATCGTATTTTTTAAGCTGTTTAAAGCAAATTGCTAAGCCTAAGATGGCGTAGCACATGTCTTCCTTGTTATCTTTTTCTAAAGCCATGGTTAACGCTTTTTTCAAATACTCGACCGCGTTTTCTGGTTGGCCTTTCATACTCGAACATAATCCAAGAACGTAATACGTTTTAGAAGTCAGTTCAGTTCCTTCACGAATAACTAAGTCGTGTAAGCTTTCTTTGATTTTAGTGATTTCTTCGAATTCTTCACGTTCAGCATGAATACGTAAAATGCTTTGGATACATTTTAAATAGTGGGCGTGATTTTTTTCGGTCAACGACAGTTCTGCGGCTTGTTTCAAAGAGGGCATCGCAAGTAGGTAATCACCGCGGTCGCAATAGAGTTTACCGATTTCAAATAACTGTTCTGCGTTCATCATTAATCTTTTTACCTTATATAATGTGGATTTCTTACAGAGTCTGAAATACGACGTCAATTGGGAATCTGGTAAAGATTTCTTTACATATGTAAAAGCGTTGGTAAGGCGTTGATTTGACTGACAATTCGAGAAAATTTTTTTAATTACAGATTTAGAAAAGGGAAAGCTATTTTTAAAGCATTTCAATTTAGAATGGCGTTATTTAGCAACAGAAGCCGCTCTGAAAAGCAAAAGGGAGAAGGCTTTGCGGCCTTCTCCCTTTTTTTGCGGTACCTGGTACTTTTTGCGTCTAAAGGTACCAGGTACCTTTTTTATTTTTTGTTTAGTGCGTAGCGGCCATATGGATGTGTTGGCCAGTGTAGTTGGCTTTCACTCCGAACTCGCGCTCTTGTTGAGATTTGAAAAGTTCTTTAGGATTTTTAATATCTAAAGCGTTAATCAAAACTTGGTCGACATGATCAACTAAGATAATTTTTAACTCTTTTAAAACTTCCTTCGGAATATCTTTTAAATCTTTTTCGTTTTCTTTCGGGCAGATAATCGTTTTAATTCCACCACGGTGAGCCGCTAAGATTTTCTCTTTTAAGCCGCCGATTGGTAAAACTTTTCCGCGTAATGAAATTTCACCTGTCATCGCCACTGTGCGCTTAACTGGTATCTTCATCATCGAAGAAACGATTGATGTTGTCAGTGCCACACCTGCAGAAGGGCCATCTTTTGGCGTTGCTCCGTCAGGGAAATGGATATGCACATCAATATTTGAGTAATACTCTTTATCTAATCCGAATAATGGTCCACGAGATCTTACGTAGCTCATCGCTGCCGAACACGATTCTTTCATGACGTCGCCTAATTGACCCGTCACGGTGAATTTTCCTTTTCCAGGAACTGTGCTGACTTCGACTGCTAGTAAATCGCCGCCGACTTCTGTCCATGCCATACCGTTCGTCAAACCGATTTCGTTTTGTTTTTCGATTTCGCCGAAACGATATTTATGCGCGCCAATTAATTCGACTAACTTTTCAGGAGTTACAACGTAACCGTCTGATTTCTTAGTTGTCGTTACTGCCTTTTTGCCTTTAGATTTGGCCGCTACTTTTGTTTTTGTAGTCGTTACTGCTTTTTCAGGAGTCGCTGACTTTCTGAAATCTTCTAAGGTTTCTGACATCACGATATCTTTAGCGACTTTACGGAACACATTGGCTAACTGACGCTCTAAATTACGGACACCTGCTTCGCGGGTGTAGTAACGGATCACATCGCGAATGGCTTTGTCTTGCATTGAAATTTTAAAGTCCTTCAATCCATGATTTTCAATCTGTTTCGGAACTAGGTAGTTCTTGGCAATATGAAACTTTTCTTGTTCGATATAACCATCTAAATAAATGATCTCCATACGATCAAGTAATGGACGCGGTACCGTTCCTAAGTTATTTGCCGTCGCGATGAACATGACTTTTGATAAGTCGTATTCTAACTCTAGATAGTGATCGCTGAAGTTTGCATTTTGTTCTGGATCTAAAACTTCTAACATCGCTGATGCCGGGTCGCCGCGGAAGTCGTTGGCCATTTTGTCGATCTCATCTAACAAAATAACTGGGTTTCCTTTGTCGACTTTACGTAATGCTTGCAAGATTTTACCTGGCATCGCGCCCACGTATGTTTTTCTATGACCGCGAATCTCTGCTTCATCACGAACTCCGCCTAAACTGATACGGGCGAACGAACGATTTAGTGATTCAGCGATTGATCTAGCTAAAGATGTTTTACCAACGCCCGGAGGCCCTGCTAAACAAATGATCGGACCCTTCATGCTTTTCGATAAAGAAAGAACAGCAAGGTATTCTAAAATACGATCTTTAACTTTTTCTAATCCCCAGTGATCGTTATCTAAGATTTTCTTAGCATTTTTCACGTCATGGCGATCGTTATTGTAGTCCTGCCAAGGTAATGAAAGAACCCAATCGATGTAATTTCTTACAACAGTGGCTTCGGCACTCATTGGTGACATCATTTTTAATTTTTTAATCTCTTTATTAACTTTATCTTTAGCGTCCTGAGGCATTTTCTTTTCTAAGCACTTCTTAGTTAAGTCCTCAAGTTCAGCTTGATAGTCGTCTTTCTCGCCAAGTTCTTTTTGAATGGCTTGCATTTGCTCATTCAAATAATATTCTTTTTGAGATTTCTCCATTTGCTTTTTAACGCGCGTGCGAATTTTCTTTTCAACTTCTAGAATTTCGATTTCGCCAGTCATTAAGTTTAACAAATGCTCTAGACGTTTTGTTGGATCTAAGATTTCTAAAACGGTCTGCTTATCTTCAAGCTTCAAGTTTAATTGAGCCACGATGATGTCAGCTAATTCTCCCGGAGCTTCAATGCTTGATACGCGCATTAAGATTTCAGGTGGAATACGTTTATTCAATTTAACGTATGTTTCGAAAGTTCCTTTGACAGAACGAACTAACGCAGACGCTTCAGTTGGATTAGAAATATCTTCTTCGATCGATTCGCAGTTCACAACGAAATGGCTGTCATTTGCCACAAAGTTTTTGATGCGTACGCGGCGCTTACCTTCAACTAGAACCTTAACAGTTCCGTCCGGTAGACGAAGCAACTGAATGATCGTGCCCACAGTACCTACAACGTAGATGTCTTTTTCATCAGGGTTGTTTGTCTTAGCGTCTTTTTGAGCCGCTAGAACGATATCTGTTTGTTTGCTCATCGCATCTTCTAATGCGTTGATACTTTTTTCACGCCCTACAAATAGGGGCATCATCATGTGCGGAAAAATGATGAGATCGCGTAACGGGAGTAACGGTAACTGTAGTGATTTGGAATCGCTCACTGAGGTCTCCTTCCATGATGTTGAAAGATCAGATGTCTTTCAGACTAATTTGGGTTAATCCTTTAACCTGTCAAGCCGGGTTAAAAAATAAACCTAAGCCTTAGTCGTTCTTCTATTCTAAAATTTTACGGGCAGAGTGCAAAGCATTTTTATGCAATTAAGAATAATTGTAATTCTCTAGACCTAATTCTACCGCACCTATAAGAGAATGTTTTTCTTACTAAAACAAATATCTACTTCTGAGAAAAAATCAGCTCGTATTCACGGCAAACTAGACTTTTGATTGTTCTCATTATGAGACGTCTATCAAGTTACTATCGTTAAGACAATTTACGCCAAATCGAACATAATCAAGCTAAGTTCGGATTGAACTACATCCTATTTAGTTTGGGCCGTCGTCATTTTTGCAAAGTTCTAAGCTGCCCCCAACCCGAAAACAAAAACTAAGGAGTTTTTAATGAAAAAAATAATTCTAATTTCAATCGTATCCTTTTTAGCAACGGCAGCAATGGCTGACATTCCTCAGATGCCACCAGCAAAAGAAGTTAAATCTGTAAAGGTGTCTGAAATTTCAGGCGCGGCTGCAGAAGCTGTTTATGAAAGTATTCCTGGTGCAGAAAAGTTAGAAGCCGGCTTAAGAACAATGTCGGTGACGTACAAAGTTCTTCGTTCAGAAGACGGTTTAGACCAAGTGATTTGCCATAAAACAGTTAATCGCATGGGCCGTAAAGGAACGTCTTACGATTGTTCAACTGAAAGCTCTAAAACAGAGACGAAGTTAGCAGTTTATAACCCACCAATCAAAATGGGTTAATCGTGATCACAGAACGGCTGGATTTATTAAGATCAAAAATCCTGAAAGAGACTTTAAAGGTCTCTTTTTTCCGTTCTTTATTTTTAGACCGTGCTAATCGCATTCTGTTT
>JACMQO010000034.1 GCA_014376935.1 Bdellovibrio sp. | reverse complement strand
TGAAACAATTGGTGGAACTTCGGGGTCTCCGATCACGAAAGCCGGCACAAAAATCGTTATCGGAATTAACAATACAGGTAATGAAGATGGCCAAAAATGCACGATGAATAATCCGTGTGAGATCGACCTGCAAGGAAACATCACTTTCACAAAGGGTGTATCGTACGGTCAGCAAACATATCAGATTTACAGCTGTTTAAATACGGCTCGCGAACTTGATTTAACTGTTCAAGGTTGTTTGTTAACTCATTGATTTTTAATCGTTTCGTTAGAAAAGTATTTAGATAATTTTTGAAAGATCGGCCTGCAACTTAAAAGCAGGGCCGATTTTTTTTATTTAAAATTGTGCAGCACGTGGCCTGCTGAAAGAAAATAAGGCGGCTATTTTTTTAAATCAATTTGAACGCGTAACTGCATTGAATCATTTGAAAATCCTAAGTAGCTAACGATCTTTTTTGTACTGTTCGCCGTATCGGTCGTAAGCCAAGTTGACTGAGTGTGAGTTTCTTTCAAAACCGCAGTTTCTGTAGCCCAGTAATGAAATTCGACCATCGTTTCGGCGCTGTTCGTAAAGTCGCGCGAAAACATATGCAAATTAAAAACGTACTGACCGCATGATGTCGTCCATGAATGGGGCTGATCTAATTTTTTCGTTACACAGTCTAGCCACATTTCGCCGTCGCTACTTAAGAAATTAAATTTAACCTGCGATGGATCGTAATCGGGAGCTGCGGCTTGTCCCCAAGATAAAGTTGAAAAAAGAAAAACACCAATAAAAAGCTTAATCATAAAAAATCCTTTTTTTAGAAATGATGGGTTACTAGCTTGATTTCAGCAGGTAAAAAAGAGTCTGTCACCCGCGATCATTATGATGAAAACCAGATGACCAGTTAAAAACTGGGAAAAATAAAGCCTGTGGGGCTTTTTAGTGTTGATTTTGGCGCAAAATATTTTAGCCTTATGGTTCTGGTATTGGGTCATACGGTTAACGACATGGATGTAGTTGAATATGTTTAGATGGATCTTGTTTTCAGTTTTAACCGTTACGAACGCCGTAGCGGCGGTTAGTGAAGTATCACCAGCCCGCCTTCGTATTGCTATTTCAGATGTGGCTACGTTTGGATACTCTGAAAATGGTCAAATTAAGGGAATCAATTACAGAATTTTTGAACAATTAGGAAAAGAATCGGGCGTTAAATTTAGTTATATCTTATATCCGCACGCGCGCATTAAGTCGCTACTTCCGACAGAAGACCCTGACTTAGTTATTTTATTTGCTCCGGCTTGTATTCAAAATAAGGCCGAATACGAAATTCAAGAGCGATTATACCAAATGAAGTCGGTCATGTATTTGAAAGCTAGCGTTGATCCTAAAAATAAAGATATTCGCGTAGCACGTGTGCGCGGAACGTGTACCGAGTTGATGACTGAAAATGTAAAACCTGAAAATGTTGTCGAGCTTGCTGATTTAAAGCAGGGCTTGGCGATGCTTGAATTAGGTCGTATTGAAGGAGTGTGTGCTTTGGACACAGTCTTAAAATACAATTTAAAACACCATCCTGAATTTAATGAAAAAATGGTCCATTTTAAAACTGAACTCCACAAGGCTGCGTTCGAAGCGGTTTTGTGTCGTCGAAAGAATTTACCCGTGGCCCTAAAAGCCCGGTTAGAAAAAGCGATGAAGAACGTCGACGTCACGATTGAATAAACTGTTTAAACTGGTAGACTTGACTCAAATCTAAATTCAACTTCAGATAATACTGACCCTATAACGGAGGTATTATGAAATTATTTTTACTAACAAGTTTGATCGCCTTTTCTTTTCACGTTCAAGCAGCCACTGAAACAACGACTTCTGCGGCGACCACTTGCGATAACGAAACGGTTGATTCTTTGACCGAGAAAGCTTTGTACTTCATGGCGAAGCGCTACAAGTCAGAAAAAGTGGGGATGGGGATTGCCATTCAAAACGGAACGAAAATCACAACATCGGTGGCGATCTTTCAGGGTAAAGGCGGAAATGACGGAGTAAAAGTGGATCGAATTGGAAGTATCACCATCGATTTAGAAAAATGTGATATTCACAATACACTGATCGGAACCTTTGACGTTTTAGACGTTAAGTAAAAAAATAAAGGGATCAAGTTCTAATGCGAATACGGCAAATGGGTTTTTCATCGCGGTTAAAAGCGCATAAAAACATTCTAACGCTAGAGACACTCCGTTTTATCGTTGAATTTCTAAAAGATGGTAACGCCAAGCAAGCGGCTTTACGATCGGGTATACCTGAAACCTATGCGGCCCGGCAGGGCACTTGGCTTAAGAAGCACCCGATGGTACAGGCGTCGTTAGAAAATGATTTAGATGCGCGCGAAACATTGAAGCTAGATAAAGCGATGGCTGAAATCGACCGACAGATGGAAGTCTGTCGGCAAATTTTAGGTTTAAGCGATTAAAATTAATCTAAGGTGATATCACCGCTGACGGTGTGCAGTTCGACGGGGATCGTTCCTTGATTTGATGTTTTGTGGTTAATTAAAATCTTACCCGAGACAGTTTCTGTCGTAACTTTTAGTAGGTTTGGATTTTTAACATTGAGTTTAATGTTACCGCTGACCGAGTTTAATTCTAAAGTAAGGCTACTGTCTTCGCTAATATTAATTTCGCCTGAAACGGTATTGGCTTTCAAATTTTCAAATTTGAGCTTCGTTATACTTACATTTCCACTGACTGATTCCACAACGACGTTTTTAGAAAAACTTTTTGGAATATACACGTTGATTTTCACATTTTTCGAAGATCCGTCGTCAGCCTCTTCGATTAAAAGTTGATTTTCACTGAACTCGGTCTTTAGTAATCGAACTGATTTTGAATTTTCAGCCAGTTCTCCGTTCGCTTTAACGATAATTTCGTCACCATCGGTGTAGGCCATTTCGATATCGGCCGATACGGCGTTGATTTCAATTTCTTTTGTTTGTGCGGGAAAATTCCAGACATCAGATGTTTTTCTTAATGCTCCGTAACCACCTTGTCCATTAATTGAAATGGTCAAATTCTTTAATGCGTAACGCTCGGATAGAACTTTTTGAACTTTTTCAATTAAGTTGGGGTCGTTTTTATTCGCATTGTAAAATGCGTAGCTAGAAAAAGCCGTAAATAAAACCGCGCAACTTGCCGCGACTAATATAATTTTAAATGAAGTATTTTGTTTCATATAGATCCTATCTTTCTAAAATAAATTTTAAGTTCCATTGAAGGTAACTAATGATGAAGATTAAAAGTTGTTTTGTAAGTGTGAACATAACAAATCCCGCAAGCACGGTGACGGCCGCAAAGGCTAGCGACATCGAAATGACTCCGGCGCCAAGCCATCCTGAAATTTGCATAAGCCCACCTTCAAGTCCGACAACAAGGGCGCCAACCGTGCAGGCGGCAAAGCCAATGGCAATGCTCCAGCCTGCAGCCATCAACCCAAATAGAATCGAGCCGGGAATGCAAAGTACTAAAAAGTTAAACGGAGCTAAAATAATTAAGCGCCCCAGTACCGTTAAGGCGTGAGTTAACTTAAATGGTTTTTCAGGGTCTTTGATATTGACGATCATCGATTCGGTTTCATAAGCCTTGGCAATCGTTTCTGGATTTCCTAATTTTTTAGAAATTTCGTCTTCCGATTTGCCTTCGGCTTTCGCGTGGGCAAAGTGCTCTTCGTAATCGGCCACGATGTCGTCAATTTTTGTTACATTATTTTGCGACAAGGCCTGCTTCAGGGTTGTCATGAATTCATTCTTCGTCATGGCTAGCTATCCTTTAGTAATCAATTTATTAATGTCTTGGTTAAATTCGTTCCATTGCTTGAGTTGGTCTTTTTGAAAATCGCGACCTACCTTCGTGATTTTATAGTACTTACGGGAAGGGCCTTCATTGGATTCACGCAGGTAGGTTTCGAAATATTTCTCGTCAGTTAGGCGTCGTAAAATCGGGTACAAAGTGCCTTCCGAAATATCGACGACTTTTGAGATCTCTTCGACCAGTTCGTAGCCGTAGTAGTCTTTTTTTAAGACCATCGACAGTACGCACAGCTCTAAAACACCTTTTTTAAATTGTGGGTTCATGATTTGTCCTCATGGTCATATATATAACCAGGTACTGTGTGTTGTATAGTACTAAGTGAGGCCAGGTAATAATTATAGCGCGCGCCGTCTTAAGAACTGCGAAGGCGCGCTTTATATAAAGATGAATGTGAAATCGTGAATTAGTTCGCTTTGCTTGAATCTGATTCGGTGACAGCACAGCTGACCGAAATTTTTCGTCCATCCGCAAATAAATGGCTACTGAATAATTCTCCGCCGCCATCAGAAAGTTCGGTTAACTTAACGCCCGCTGAATTTGTGATTTCGCCAGACATTTGTAGCCCCACAGATCGAACTGAAACTGTTAATTCGCCGTCTTGAACCTGAACGGAACCCACTTTTTGACCGTTCACCAATTGCAATTGCGTGTCGTCGAAGCTGCCTCGATAAACGTGGCAATAGAGTGATTTAGGACGGGTATCGTTTAATTGAGCGTTTTTTTCTTCCGCTGATAAGCCCGCGCCAGAAGTGATTTGAGTAAGGGCTGTGATGGATAGAAGGGCTAACATTAAGTTGGTTTTCAGGTGTGCGACCGGCAAGCCTAATCGCACGCGGCAACTTGGGGACATCCTTCGGTGCGCTCAACCTCGTTCGCAACTAGAAGGCAGCTGCCGCCGTCATTATGACAGGTAATTAAATACGTGGATTTAATACTTTCGATGGGCTCTCCCACTTCGCATGTTGTTTGCGGGTTTGCGATGGGTAACTCTTGCTTTAAATCGAAGTGAAATTCATTCGGTTTTGTGTTTTCTAAGATAATTGCGTCGCGACTTCCTTCCGGAAAATCAAATTTAAAAATTTCTTTTTTTGTTTTTAAATTAAAAACGCGACCTGACCCAGTCGGTACATGCCCTAGGCATGAATTTTCGGTGGGGATGGAAATAACTTTTTCAGTATGAGGAATAAAATAAATGGGGCCGGCAAGTGAAATAATTTTTTCAAAAGGCGATTTTAAAAAGATATCAGATTGAATCAAATCTAGCCCGCTATCGGTCCCGTCGGTGTGCGATTTTTCTACAAGCTCTTGGTTAAGGACAGCATATTTGTTTGAATCGTTCAGTTCGAAGCGATGAAAATTTTTTGGCATTGTTATTTGATCTTCGGTAACTGCATATTTTTTTCTAATATCTAAGTTATAAGATTCAATCCGTGCCAGTATTTTTTCAGAATCAAATGTTTTGAATTCAGTTAAAAGAATGTCCGCAAACGATTTTTCAGCAGCGGTATCGGGCTTTATCTTTATTTGTTCAGCTGCATTTTCAGCGATTTGGTTTTCATTTTTTTTGAATGTGTCTTCAGGCGTTCTTTTTTTAAGCCATATGGTCAGGATCAACGCAAGGGCGACACTAAGCAGGCCGGCTAATAAATACTTATTTCTATGGGGCGATGTCATAGTGACTCCTTATTCAATTAAAATGCTATTTAATATCACTACAAAAGTCTATAGCTTTGGCTCAAGATGAACTGTTCGTAATCAAGTTTTTTTGATTGCTTAACAGAGCTAAACTTTACAACCCTAGGTAGATAGACAAAACTATTCAGGCGAGGTCACCATAAGTTCACTTTCAATTCGTTTGCATTTATCATATGTATTTTGTCATTTCCTAAATTAGCGGATGCTAGTAAAAAAGTTTTATCAAAATCTGACTTTATAAGTTGGAACGGGGCCGATGCCCCAAAGTTCGGTTGTTTTTTAGAAAAAGAATTTGGTTTTAAAGATAAAAAAAGTAATTGCTCGTTAAAAAAAAATATGAAAATAAAGGTGATGCTTGTAAAGACACTAAAGCTTAGTACGAGGGCCCCGCTTTTCCAGCCGAAAAGGCCAAACTTGTTGATAGCCGGATTGAATCAATTGATTTAGCTTGAACTGATTAGAATGAATGAAACAAAAGGAAAGTGATGAAGAAAAAAGGCTATCTAATTGCGGCGAACTTCAAAACTTAACGTGGGGAAATGATGTCTCTGTTAATTTGACACCGGCGTTACCTCAGTTACAAAGGCAAGAGCTGATTGATATGACGTGGTCTGAACCGCTCCCGCGCGGAGAAGGATTTATATCGGCCCAGTCATCGCTAAAAGCGATTGATTATAAGGGAGCGTTAATTTGCGATTGGAAAAAGATGGCTTGCGAACTTAAATTTAATTTAAACAAGAAACTAGATGTGATCACTTTTAATTGGGATTCAAGCTTGAAAAAATTTGTGGATACTTCGGGGCGGGCGTCTGCTTTAGATAGTCAGCTTGAACATTAAGGGGTTTGTTATGAAATTATATTTTTTATTCGCTTTGGTTGTGTTTAGTCTGAACGCTTTCGCCGATGTAAAACACTGGGGACAACTTCGTGGCGATCCTAAGCTTGGTACGGGATTGATTTTAGCCGAAAAAGTTCAAAAACCTACGAAAGAATTAATCGCTAAGTTTGCGGCCAGCAAATATAACTTCTATACTATAGATATCGATCAAGACGGTAAGCCTGATTTCATTGCCGAAAATACGAAAGATGATGAAACATGTTTTATAAAATCTGATTTTAGTATTAAAAGTTGCGAACCCATCAGTTATACAAAAGCGTTTGGTTTTAATTACGAATTTTTTA
>JACMQO010000033.1 GCA_014376935.1 Bdellovibrio sp. | reverse complement strand
GGGTCCGATCATTTCGTATGGTGGAGTCGCTGGCGAATTCTTATTATCGGCGGTTTTAATCATTAGTTTTTATCAGCCCAGTTTTAAAATTTTACGTTGGGATTTTTTTAGATATCCGTTTTTTGTTATGGGGTGCATGGCGTTTGTGAATGCGTGCGATATGTGGCTACGTATTCGAAACAAATTGCAAACGATACCCTTCGGTACGGCGATTAGCGCCGACGGTGCAGGCGACTCAAACGGTGATATGAACCGCCTGGTCCATGCGGGGTGGAGCGAACCCTTAATTATTTCAAAATATTTAACGCTGGGTAAACTGGCTTTCACGCTCATTTTAATTCAGTACATTTACAGTATTGTGAATTCGCGTAACGCCAATAAGTAATTAATTCGAATTATTTCATTTTTTGCAGTTCGGTCCAGACAAAATCGGCCGCAAATTTTGATAAACCGGTGACCGGATGAATGCTATCCGCAAATTTATAAGTTAGATCCGCCCTAGGTTTCACCAAATTTTTCTGTGAACAGAACATTGAAGAATTAGTAGTAAGTGAACGGCGGGTTTGGCGCCAATTGATTTTGTAATGTTTGATTGAATGTTTTAACCATCACTGAAGTCAGACCTTGCACCTGCGGATCTAGCCCTAAAGTTGCGGCCGAAAGTTTTAAAGTAAAAAAGTTAAACAAAAAGTAAGAATGTTTTTTTCAAATAAGACTCCCTGTGATGAATCGGCAGAATAGGCTAGATCTCGATTTTAGTTTTTACAAAGACAATTTTTGTTAAAGACAGGTATTTTAAGTACGTAAAGCCTTCTGGTTGGCCCTAAGCTGTCTATTGTGTTGTCAGGGACTATTTATACATGTTCAGAAACTGACATCTATTTAACACGACTTACCCGTCGTATAGTGCGTGGAACTATAGGAGTAGGCATGATCAATAAAAGAATTATTGCAATGAGTTTTGTTTTTATCATAGGCCAGTTTGCTTTCTCTCAAACTGAAGACAATATGTCTTATGCAGATGGGGATGTCATGCGCCTTGAACTGCCTGATAACTTCTACGCCAGCGAGGCCGTAAACATCCTTAATCATGTACAGCTGCTGCACGATACCACCTATAAAATTGCCGAAACCCCGGTCGCCGATGAATGTGTGGCCTTTATGAATAAGGATCAGATTCTGGGACCATTAGGATCCAGCATTTATAAGCGTGTTGTTTCCAATAATAAAGACTACCCCTTTTTATTACGCGGAGGAGACATCAATAATATTTGTCCTAGATACGGCCGGATGTCTGAAAAGCAAAAGGGACTGGTTTGGGTCCTGGTGTTAACGATGGTGGCGCATTTCGAAAGTTCGTGCAAACTGGGTGCATATGCGAAGGGCCCGAACGGCACAGCGCAAGGTTTGTATCAATTGCATAAGGGAAAAGAAATTGAATATACGGATAATAAAAATGCGTGTCCAAAAAACGCAAGTCTAAATGCCAGTCAAAGTAGTACTTGTATGTTAGCGATGCTGGATGACCAGATGGAGAAAATGAACGGAAAGCTATTTGCGCCAAAATCATACTGGGATGTCTTAAGGCCTCAGGGAAGATCGAAGCGAGCGAAGCAGATTGCGGCTACATTAAAACGATCTTCACTTTGCAGTTCGGCTTCTCTTTAACGTTTATTTAGATGAATTCAGTTAAAAAAATACCAGCTTAGTGCTGGTATTTTTTTTTCTCGTTTTCTGTATGGGCTTCATGCAGGGTTTGCACGAAAGGTTCTAATTCGGCTAAGGCTTTTTTAGCTTCCAGCTGTTTTAAAATAATTTCGGGATTTCCCTTTAAAGCTAAATTGTAATTTGTTGAGATATCTGAAGCTTGGCCTTCGACTAAATTTTTAGTTTCATTAATAATAGATTGTAAATCAAAAGGCTTATTTTCTTTATCATCAGTGATCATATCAATTTGCGTGATCAGTTCAGAAAATTTTCGTAACCATTCAAAACGAACATCATGGATTGATAACGATAATAAATCGTAAGGCGTGTATTGTCGATCGTCAGCTTTTTCGGCTAACTCGGCTTGAAAGAATAAAAGATCACGGTGCAGCTTAATTAATTTCGAACTTAAGTTAGCCATTGTTTTTTTCATAAAAATCTCCGTCGAAAATACTGTATAGCATGACGCTACCGCTTGGTCGAGGCAGAAATAGCTACAAAAAACCTATTTATGCCCCAGGCTTTAGCTGAAATGCGTTTTAAATCACGTTCAAAAGTGGTCTTCGCTTTGCTTTATAGTTCAGTGTCCGTGAGTAATTACTCACAACAATCAATAAAATGCAGCGCAAGCTGAACAACACTGGAGGAACCACATGGAACAAAACAAAAATCAAAAAGGACAATCTCAAGCACAAGATAGACAAGCAAATACTCAGGCAGGATCTTCGTTTGCTGCAGATAAAACGGCAGGGAAATCGGGTTCTCAGTCGACACAAACTCCAAACCGATCTGAAGACAAAGTTGATCGTTCATCATCAGATCGTTCATCATCAATGGACCAATCTCGTTCATCATCAACAGGTTCAAGAGTAACAAGCGATAGAAATTCTGATTTAGCAGACGATCGCTCTGCAGACAGATCTTCATCAACTAAAACATCTAGAATTTAATTTCTAGATTGTTGGTTAGGCCGACTTCAATGTCGGCCTTTTTTTTCAACTTATCGAAAAGCTTTTAAGGAGAGTTTATGAAAAAGAAAGCAACAGCTGCGAAAGCCGCGACGAAGAAATCAGCCGCCGCACCAAAGAATAACAAAAAATCTAAAACTAATGCCGCCGGAGATATCATTGAGCTTATTCTTAAAGATCATAAACCCTTAAAGAAACTGATTAAGGTTTTAAAAAGTGAAAAAGCCGAAAAATCAGAAAAAGAAACAGCTTTTGAAGAGTTCGCTCCGTTACTATTATGGCACGCACAACCTGAAGAAAAAGTTCTTTATGTGCATATGAAAGAAGACAGCGAGGACCTGCGCGTTGAGGGCTACGAAGGTGATATGGAACATGCATTAGCCTCTCAGATGATTGACGAAGTTAGAGCTTCTGAAAATGACGATCAATGGATGGCGCGAGTCAAAGTTCTAGCCGAACTTGTCGAACATCATATCAAAGAGGAAGAAGAAGATATGCTTCCTGATACTCGTAAGGCCTTTGATTTAGAAGCCCGCGTACAAATGGGCGACGACTATCTTCAATTACGAGAAGAATTCGAAATGCCAGAATTAAGTTCGACGAATCGAAGTTCTTCTAAAAAATCGAAAAATGCGCATGAATTGCATCTAAATTAGTAACTAAAGAAGCGATAGCTTCAAGAAAGGTTAAGGCCCATGCCTTTAAAACCAAAAATAGAAAAAGAACAAGAAAATGAACAAGCGCAATCGAAAAAAGCCAATCGCGGCGTAGATCTTCGTCTTAGAATGGAAGAATCTGCAGAATACGGAGCTCAATATCGATCCGAGCATCAAGGTGCAGATCTACCTAAGATAGAAATTAAACACGAAGAAAAGTTAGAAAATCTTCGGGAGCGAGAAGAAGCGCAGCAAAGCGACTTGCTTCACAAAGAATAGAATTAAGAAAAAAATGGCCGTGATCCGAATCCGGCCATTTTAATTTTATGGAAAGAAATTAAAAAAGAGGCCTTAATGTCATTAGAAAATGAAATTAAAAATATCCTACCTAAAAAAGAAGACCACTCTTTTGCTTCTGATTTACATGATGCCTCAAAAATTCACCATTCGATTATCATTCATCAAAAACCAGAAATTGTATTTTCATTTTGGCGAGACTTTGCAAATTTACCGTTATTTATGAAAAATCTTACATCAGTCGATGTGATTTCAGAAAAGCGCTCTCATTGGACGGTGGGTTTAAGTTACAATGCTCAAGCCACGTGGGATGCAGAAATTATCGCAGAGATTCCGGGCCAAATGATTTCTTGGCGCAGCGTTGGTGACAGCGAAGTTGAACAAGCCGGATCGGTTTGGTTTTTAAACGGCGTGGAAGAAGGCACATGCGTTGTTCGTTTACACTTGGCTTATACAATTCCTGGTGGCTGGTTGGCCGAATTTGCTACGAAACTGGTTGGCGAAGATGTCGACAGCTTGATTCAAGAAAGTTTATACAGCCTAAAATCGATTGTTGAATCGAATGAGTTTACAGCTTTGAAGGCCCCCAACGTTATGAAAAAAAATAACTTAACGTCTAAAGATATCAATCAATAAAGAACCGAAAGGTTACCTAGAAAGGATTTTTATGGTTGCAAATAAAGAAACGGTTCGTCCATTAGCGGTTATTACTGGTGCTTCGAGTGGTATAGGGTATGAGTTAGCTAAAGTATTTGCTAAAAATAATTTTGATTTGTTAATTGCATCCGAAGACACGGCGATCGTTGAAGTGGGTGCTGCTTTTAGACAGCTTGGCGGTAAAGTTGACGTCGTTCAGGCCGATTTATCAACCTATGATGGCGTTGATAAATTATACGGAAAAATAAAGACGTTAGGGCGTCCAGTTGAAGCAATTGCTATGAATGCCGGTTTCGGACTAGGTGGAAATTTTGTCGAAACTGATTTAGAAATCGAATTAAAAATGATCCAATTAAATATTGTGTCTTTAGTTCATTTAACGAAACACGTTTTGCGGGATATGGTGTCTGAAGGTCAAGGGCGTATTTTATTTACGTCGTCTCTTGCTGCTGAAATGCCGGGACCTTATTACGCCGTTTATGCTGCAACGAAAGCCTTCGTTCAATCCTTTTCAGAGGCGATACGCGCAGAAACAAAAGCGTTGGGAATTACGGTGACGGCTCTTCAGCCGGGCGCGACAGACACAAATTTTTTCGCCCGTGCAGATATGGTTGATACGAAAGCAGGTCAGGGTAAAAAAGATGATCCAGCCGTTGTGGCTCAGGATGGTTTTGATGCGCTGATGGCCGGAAAAGATCATGTGGTTGCTGGATCATTTATGAATTCAGTGCAGGCGGGTATCGCTAAACTGATGCCAGAGACGGCTTCGGCAAAAATGCAGGGCCAGTCTGTGAAGCCTGGCTCTGGACATTAATTAATTTTGGTATAAAGACCAACGAATTAGTTTGAACCAATTCGTTGCGTCGATTTTTTAAGTCTTAGCTTAGCGTCAGATAATTTCTGGCGCTTTTGCTTTAATAAAGCTTCTTGTTGCGCGCGTTTTTCAGAGGCGATTCTAGATTTTCGTTCGTTTTGTTCTGCTTTTGCTAAAACCGTCTTAATTTGTTGATCTATTTTTTTAGATTCAACGGATGCTTTAGCCTGCATCATTTTTAAAGAGACTTCGGCTTTTTTCAAAGCGATCGCAGAAGAGCTTTCTTTACTTAAAGCTAATTTTAAATCACGTTGCTTCGATTTTAAAGCATTCGATGTTTTTTGCATTTCAGCCTGCGCTACCTTTAAATCAGCAACCGCTTTTTGACGATTCGCCATAGACTGGTCATAAGAAGCTTTCGTGTCGGTTAATTTTGCTTTTACGATTTCAGCTTTGGCTTGAACCTGAGCGTGATACGATTCGGTTTTTTTAATTTCGTTACTTAACTTAACGATGTTGGCCGTTAAGCGGGCCGTTTCATTCGTGTTTCGTAACTGTTGCGCGTTTAAATTTTTAATTTCTGAATTTAACTTCGAAACTGTTGCGCGATTTTCTTCTGTCTTAATCACAAGGTCAGTACGCGCCTGAGCTAGTTCTTTACCGCTATTGGCAAATCCACCTTCGGCGTCATCAAGATTTGCTTTTAGACTTTCAACATCTGATTGAACGTCAACGGCCGTATCTGCATCGGGCGCGACTGATTGCGCGTAAGATACTGAATAAAAGCCACTCAAAGCCAGCGTCATAATTAGAATTTGAACCAGATTAGAAATAGTTTTACGTTTCCCCATATAACATCCTTTTTTTTAAAGTCCTTGCCAGAATAACTCCAAAAACCCGGCCAACTTTTTCGGGCGCGAGCTGGCCGCAATGCGAATCTGACGAAAATATAAAAGTAAAAAATTCAAGATCGAATCACTGTTCGGCAGCGAAAGGTGGGATCAACGACAGGTTTGTTCAGGTGATTTAGATCAGTTAAATGTTTGTTTCAGGTGATTCATATATTCCAAACGGTGAAAATTGCATCCGGAGCTCGAATTCTTTGCAGGCCGCCTGCTTCGTAAAGCGTTCCAGCCCATCGCCCCAGTTTTGAATTGTTGTTCGTCATGAAAAAACAAAAACGTGCTTCAAGTCAAAAACAACTGTCATTCTTTAAACCCCATAAAAAATTCTTCGGCGGAGCCTTGCTTAGCGGAAAAAGAAAATCGATTCGGCCTTTGTCTTCAAAGGATTCAATCCATTTCGTACTTCGCAGCCAGTGGGCGATGGGTCGTGATAGTTTCTTGGCGGCTAGAAATAGACAATCTATTGAAAGGATTATTCGTAGCTTCGCCTTGAAGTTCGGGGTGCGTATCTACAGGCAGGCGATTAATTCGAACCATATTCATTTACTTTTAAAGATTACAAATCGTGTCCTGTACCGCGCTTTCATTAAGGCGGTCAACGGTAAGATCGCAAGCCACGTGATGGGTGAACAGAGCTTTAAGCTTTTTTCGCAAGCTAGGCAGGGCTTAAAGGCGCTTAATAAAGAATATGGGGCGGGCGATGGGTCGGCAGAACGTATTAGAGGCCTTGGGATTTGCGGCTTATAAACCTAGAAAGAACAATTATCAGAAATGGCTTAGAGATGCGTATGGGCAAGTAGATCTACTCAAGCAAACTAAATAGATCTACTTAGCTACGGAATATAACTAATTATTATTGTACTTCGAACCGACTT
>JACMQO010000032.1 GCA_014376935.1 Bdellovibrio sp. | reverse complement strand
TGAAGCCCAAACCGCACGACCGTAGTCGTTCAATGCGCCGCCACCTTGTCCGTTGTAATGACAGGTAATGCAGGTGCGATAGCCGTAAGATATAAAATCCGGATATGCGTTCGCTAGGAATGGCAGTAACAAAATTAAGAATGCTAATTTCACGTTCTTTAGTGAAGCAAACAATTGAGAATATAAATACCTATGATGCTACGAGACGAAATTAAATTTGAAAGGTCCCTTTAATAAAAAGGAACCGATGAGACATTTTAGTTGTTTAAGGCACCGGCCGTGATCCAATCACTAATGGCTTTTGTTTCTGCCGCCGACAACGAACCGGGCGATCCTTGAGGCATCGTTTTACGAGTTGCCACAGACGTATACAAAGCGCTGCTTAACGGTAACGTTTTTTGAACCGTATTCATCGTCGAAGTATAGCTCGCAAAACTGACGCCGTTGGAAGAATTCGAATTATGACACCCTAGACATTTTGGTTGTAATATTTTGGTGTAGATACTTGCGTACTTAGCTTCTAACGTGGTTGGAGTCGTTGGCGTGATTGGAGTCACGTTTGAACCATCTTTAAATCCGTCAGCAATCCAATTGTAGACAGCATCAATATCGGCTTGAGCTAATGATTTTGAAGGCGGCATTGTTCCACCTTGAATTTCGGTAAAAATTAAAGATAACGAAGGTTCTCCGGGAATGATGATACCTAAAGCTAACATTTCATTGATATCTAATACGTCGACACCGCCTGATTTTAAAGATGAACTATGACAACTTGAACAGCGTGTTGTTAAAACCTGCATGGCTTTTTGCTGGACGATATCCTGCTGCGATAAACCTGTGGCCGAGCCTGATCCACTGACGTAAGGCTTTGCGCAGTTTTGATAAGCAAATATCAAAACCAAACTTCCTACCGCTAAGCCGATTGACTTTACTGTCGATTTTTTTAAAAAAGCCATAATCTCCTCGAATCGTCTCACGCAAACGTCCTAGTTATTCAAAGCGCCGTTAAGTAACCAACGCTCAACTTCTAACACCAACGGTGCCGGTAGAAATCCATCAAACGGCATCGGTTTCACTAACGAGTTTCCGCTGTCATGCATACGCACGTACATCTTACTTGTCACATCATTCGGAACAACGACACGATTACGAATCATCCAATCGTAGTCGGTCATATCATACCCACCGGCAATCTTCGCTGAGTTATGGCACTTCACGCAGTTTTGCCCAAGAATTCCTGAACCTTCATTCATCAGCTCAGATAATGTTAAAACGGCCCCCGAAGGAATCGGATTATCGTATTTATTGATAATGAAGTTCGTGGTTTTATTAGCACCAATCGTAACTGTGCCTAAGACCGTCGTAATATCGAAAGTTAACACGCGATTTTTCTCGTAACGAATGTTTTTCGAAAAACTAATACGTAAAGTTTTTGTTGAGTCACCAACACCAAATGTGACCGAGTTGACCGGGAATTTATAATCCCAATCAAAACGATTCCAAGTCGTACCCACGACAGACTTGGCGCGACCAAAATCTTTGGCCGCGGAAGCACACGTTCCCGATGGACAAATCGTATTGTAGACATCCGGCAAACAGCTTGCGCTAACCGCTTTAAATAATGTGTTTGAATTTGTGTACGTTGAAGCCGTTCCGCAAAGATCCGTATTTTCTGTAACCGTTACTACAATGGGCTCTGTGGCCGGAGCCGATAAGGCTAAAGTTAAGTCAATAAAATCAGTGCCTTTAGGAACCACCACATTTTTCGCATTCAGCAAGTTAACCGTCACCGGAGCCGGGGCCGCAGGTAACGTCACTTGGGTGATATCGATAAATGAAAGTGAAACCATATCTGTTGGTAAAATCGCTTTCGGTGCCACTAACGTTCCGATTGAAATTAAACCACTGATATCATTTACGCTGCCTTTACGAATACTTTTATCAACATAACTAAATGTCGTTGGATACCCTAAAAGAAAACCATTCATATTTATAAAAACACCTTGAACACGCGTATCGACCGATGCGCCGTAAATGGTTGGCAAAGAAAAATCATAATACGTTGCGCCCGAGCTGTTTTTCAAACGCGTCACGGTGACTGCAATTTTTCCGCCCGGAATATTCGGCAAAGAATCAGACCCTTTAACGCGTGATAGATCAGAATTGATTGTCCACGAAATGACTTTTTTATCTCCGTCTTTAGCTAAACCAATCGTTTGTTCTGATGTTTTTAAACTGATTTTCTGAGCCTGCGTTTCAGTCGGCAACTGAGATGTGTCGCCGGTGCATTTTGCATTTTCTAAAAGACCCGTCTGCCATTCAACCTTTAAAGTATTAACGGCCTCTGTGTTTTGAACGCCCGAGTAGGGCGGATTATGTGTTGGGCTTACCGCATTTGAACTGACTTTGGTAAAACCAATACTCATGAAATCAGGGTAAGCGATGTCTAAAGTACTATTGGCAAAACGCCCTTTGCCGGGGCCATTTGAATGGCAAATCGCGCAGTTCGTTGATAAAAATTTCTGCCAGCCACGCGCGTACAAATTTTTTAAATCTTGCTCGCACAATCCTGTCGAACCTGTACCCGTACCGTCGCTTGATGTCGAATTCGAGCTTAAACCTTGAAGTTCAAGAGCACCATCAGAGCTTCCTTTGCAATTATTAAAAAACACCACCATCACAAAAAATGCGACGGTAACGCTTGATTTCCATAATGTGCTTCTCTTCAAACTTTTCACCCGGAGGCCCCCCACGAATCCAAACTAAGAACCGAACAAAAAAATCTAAACCTTAACCAATTTTAGTAATCAAATCGACTTCGGTCGAAGTGAAAACACGCGGTAAATAATTTTCAACTAAAGCTAATTTTCCATTGAACGAAAGGTAGTTCACAAAAATAGCGCCCGAGGCTATTTCACTACTACCACCCGTCAAGAAAGTATCATCAGCCACTTGACCCGACGTGAAGTTTCCTAATTGTGATGACTTCACCTTATGCGCAGACGCCGGATCGTAAGTGATCATGTACGCTGAACCAGCCGTTCCTCGGTCACTCATCCAAGGGCTACCCGCAACTGTCGAATCTGCACTTGTGACTGAACCGTCTGAAGTGACGACGATAAAACCTTTTTTACCCATGACCGAAAGTGATTGTAAAACGCGACCAATAACATTACCCGCTTCTAAATCTTTCGCGTCACCACTTGTGCGTGTGCCGTTGTGGTAATCGAAGCCGCCCATTTCTAAATTGATCGTGCTGGCGTTACCATTTAAAGCATTGTAAACCATTGTTGCGAACACGAAGTCTTGGCTACTTTTATTTGTATTCGCATTTAATCCCCAAACCGCCGCAAAGGCAGCGTTTGACAAGGGATCAATATTTAATGAACTTGAGTTCGCAATCAGATTTGTATTATCAGCGTTTGCACAACCTAATAATCGCGCTAATAAATTACCACCCGTCATGGACTGAACGGCTACTGCTTGAGTCGACGAAAGACTTTGAATCGTTCTAAATAATTTCGATTTTTGATTTTGACTTAACGCTGCCAACGAACCACTGACACCTAAAGAACCAACCACATCTTCATAACGGCCGACGATCAGCGGAGCCGGCGGACGAACATAGGCAAATGAATTATTCACACCCGTTTCGGTCGCGGCCCGTCCTAAGTTTGGTAGAATCTTTCCAGATAAACCAGAATTGGCAACTAAACCCGTGATATCAAATTTATTTCCTGAAGAGTCATCTTGTGAACGAACGCACGTTCCAATAAAATTAGAATTTAATAATGTTTTCGCCGACGCATTCGCGCGAATTCCAGCTAACATTCCCGACGCCGCGTAAAAAGGGGCTCGATTTGCAAATTCATAATCAACTGGAACGGTCGAACCTAAACCCATTCCCATCTTTGAATACGAAGGCAACAATTGAAGTCCTTGATCTAAAGGTAAAAAATTAGCCGCCATGGCTGCGCCACCAGAAAGTTTAATACTGATGAACGGACACATGTCACCGCCACCCGTTGTTTTACAAATAATGTCTTCGGCTTGCGCGTAACCCGACCGACCTAGGATTGTTAAAAATGAGGGTAATACTAAAGATCCAGAAAAACCGATCAAACCCGTCGAAAGAAAATCTCGGCGCGTCACCGGAGTACCATGAAGATTTTCAAATGTTTCTGATTTAGGAGCTTCTGACTGAACTTCATTGATCTTATTTTTTAATTTGTTATTCATATTTCCCACCCATTTACAAAATTTTTAAAAACAAACGCTTCCCCCGAAGCCAGAACCGAACCAAGACAAAAAATCTAATTTAGTAAGGAATCTAAACTTGAAAGCATCGCGGTACAGATGAGTAACGCTGACTTACGACCACCTAATGCCTCGTTCGATGCGACTGTCGAATTGACTAAATCTAAAAGGACCTCGCGTTCAAGATTTGTTTCGTTTCGCTGCCAACATGATAGCGCCATTCTTGAAACGCTATCTGCCAGTTGCGCATTATTCGGTAATGCCGAAGCCATAAAATCAAATCCTACAAATAGTCTTCGGCCCGTAGCCGCTTCTTGATTGATCAGGTCATTACAGACTTCGCCCGCAATGCTTGTGACGGCCATCATCATTGGTGATGTCACCGTATTCACGTAACCATACATTGAAACGGCACCTTGTTTTTGTTCATACATCGCTGTCGTTTTATCACTTGGAAGCGCAACACCAGTGCATGATGACAACTGATCTAAAACTTGTTTCGAATAAACTAATGAAACGGTGCGCGCACCCGGAATCACATCGATATTCGAACTTCCGGTCGAGGTCGCGGGTGTCGCCGCAGAAGCTAGGTCCGAACTAATTGCACGCGTCGCGTACTGCTGACTACACCCATTTCCAATACTTAATGTAGCGATGCCAACAACAGCAATAACCGTAAAAATAACTAACCGCTTATTTCTTGTCATCACTAGTTACCCCCTAAGCATTCTTTAGATGTTACAATTTTTTGAAATAAAAATTTTAAATTGTAATTTTTCGCAACGAATTCTGTCGAAGCCGCCGCTAATAAAGCGTCTTCCGACGAAGCAGGCGCACGTTTGCAAACAGATGTATAAACACGACTAGCCATGCACAGTGGAAATTGTTTCGACTCCGAAAGCATTTTTCCAAATTCTTGAATGCCTTTACCCGACATACGCTTCCAATTGAAGTAAGGTAGGTTCGCGCCGTAAACCGCATCATTCACCCAGTTATCGTCAACCGTTACGCGACCACCCGGAAATACAGTTGCATTCTTATTTAACTTTCCATGAACGTAAGTAGCGCCTGCATCTTCTGATTTCCACATGCCAAGACCCTTATCTTCGTCTTCTTGAGTTTTCACCGCGGGGCTTGTGAATGAATGCATCACGTAGTCACTATTAAAGGTGAAATAACCAAATGCCGGACGGAATCCATCCATGATCGTGTGACACGCGCGACATGTCGTCGTGAATTTCGTATGACTTCCACCCGGAAAGCGATCGATATCCCGGCCAACAACATTATCTGGACCGGTACTATCTGCTACTTTTTCTAAAGGCGTACATAAAAATTCGCGGAAACTAAATTCAACCAAGCGACGATTAGTTCCCGCAATGGCATGAGCCGACATCCATTGACGAGTCGTTAAAAGACCCGCCGGTGTTGGCATATCAACGGCTTTTGTTCCGTTATAAACTTTTTGCGTCGATGGAATTAACACTTTCGACAAATCAATACGTTGAGTATCTAAAGATTCATAGTGATTATTCGAACGTAAAATATCGGACACAGTCGACGAAGGTACTGAAGCCTTCGTCGGATCTGCGACATAAACTAAATTATCCCACAACAAACGTTGGGCATTAATTTCATCGCGAACTGCGCCAACAACCGTCGCGGTAAAGTCATTTAATGGAACCGTAATCGACTCTGCCCGATTCGACATTTTAGAGGCGAAATCACGCACGGTTATATTATAGAATCTTGAATCTGCGGTGGCTAAAGCTGCAGCCCCGATCGGATCATTACTTGATAACTTCTTCTCCATCGCCACAAGGACCGGATCATAAAGTGGAGTTTTCACGCCCGTTAGACGTTGAAAAATATCTTGCGCTTTTTTTAATGAATCTGTCACTTTAACCGCAGGATCTACCGCAATGACTTTATTCGTAATTTGCGCCGCTGAACGCGCACCTAAAATATCATTTTCAGATAAAGTTTTACAGTAAATCGCGACTAAGCGAACTTTACCTTTCCAATAACGGCTATTCGCAGCACACGCTGGATTTTTTGCAATCGAAGCCGCATCGGTACAGGTTGTAAAATCACCCGTTGCATTTTTAACTTCAGTGATCGTCGTTGAAACGTTACCAATTGTTAATTTTGCATCGGTGTACCAGTTATTAAAAAAAGCAGCCGTTCCTTTACTAAAACCCGTCGCCATTTGGGCAGCCTTTGAAAGGTTTCCGTCGCGGTCACTTAAATAAAGACGAGCCACTTCATCTTTCGATAAAGTCACGATCACTCTTTGTGATGGTACGGCGGGTGAACTATTTGTTTCTAAAGACGGAACAATAATTTGATTTTTTGTACTCATGATCGGGTTATTTAAAGATCCACCCGGTTTTGACATGGTTTCATTACCGCTTGTATTAATTGATGAATAATAAAGTTCGGCATTATCGTAAAATTGCCCGATGCTAAAATTGTTTTTTAATAATCCTGATGATAAAGAAATAATACGATTTGGTTGCGCGGTATTAGCTGGATATTCGCCAACGGATAATTGCGCCGGCTCGTTATTTTCGATCCACGTTTCGATCGACATTTCTCCGCTGGCTTTACAAGCATCAATAATTTTAGTGGCAGGCCCTGCCGATGAAATTAAATTTCTAGTTTGAATATCAATATATCCCGAACCACGAAGAACCGCTGACGGATCAGCAATCGTTAGATCCAAAGGAGTGCCTTGGGATGAAGTATCTTTAATTATAGCGCCCGAGGTGTCTAAAAACTCATAAAGTGCAATTGCATTAGCTCTACGAAAAGCCATATCCATTTGCGCTTCAGCCGCTGAATATAGAAACAGCATTGGCAAAATAATTTTAATCATATATGGCCCCCCAAAAAAACGAACACGGACACGGTCGCGTCTTGCGTCCACAAAAATTTCAAAACCCCTTTTGAAACTCTTTAAAAAACAAAAGAAAACACTTCCATCTACTTATATCGGTAGATGTATGCAGCTCCTGAATTATCATTCGGATCATTTTTGATACGAGCTCCGACAATCACATCATTACCCGACGCAGCCACACTCCAGCCGAAAGCACTGTTCGATGTGGCGTTGTAAGCCTGGATTCGGTAGTAGACTGTGCCTAAATTCGAATACAAGTAATAATCAACATAACCAGCTCTAGTATTTGCCATCGGAACTCCAACGTAAACTCCGGTTGAGCTTAATGCCAGACCTTGGCCTAGATTTGCGCTGTTCGCGGGTCCATTCCAGACTTTTGTCGCAGCGGCCGTGTAATCGGCGTAATAGGCGACGCGCCCGATACTAGTTTGCGCGCCGTTCGTAAAATTCGGCGAGCCGACTAATAATTTTGTTCCTAATAAATCAATCGTTGATCCAAATTTCTCAGCGGCGTTGGCTCCCACTTTTGATCCAGCAGCAACAGAAGACCAAGCACCACCCGCTTCAGTAAATATATAGACAGATCCTGGCGCTAAGTTTTCTTTACCGATGGCTTGCGGTGCTCCGACCGCTAATGTGGAACCTTCCGTCGCAAGGGCGTAACCAAATGCCGCGCTTGCCACCGAACCATTGATTGATTTGATGTATGTCATTCCAGAATTTGTATAGCTATAAACTGCAACCGATCCTGCTTTAGACATGCCGCTAACAGCGTAGCTTGGTGAACTGACAAAAACATAATTATCATTAACGGCCACTGAAAATCCGAAATCTTGATACAACTGAGACGAATCCGGCGCGCTGACACGACTAATTAAATTCCATGTGTCACCGCTACGACGATAGAAGAAAGCAGAACCAACACTTGAACGGTAAGGGCTACCTAAAACCATCGTGTCCCCATGAATCGCAACCGAATTAATACTTTCGCGAGCCGCCGCATCGGCAATCATAATTTTTTCTTTTTGAACCCAAGATGATCCTTCCAATTTGTACATATAGACAGAACCCACATCAACGGTGGCGCCCGCATCATCCGTCGGAGCTAAAGATGCCGCCCAACCATTGCTGATTGAAACATCTGTTCCAAAATTAATTACTGAACCTAAGTTACCTGCCGAATCTTTTAATCTAGATTCAACCCAACAGCCATTCGCCATATTCACTTTAACGTATTTAAACGAGGGCGATGAATACATTCCAGCAATACCGCTGACTTGGTTATTCAACCCAAGCTTCAACCAGAAAGAACCCTCAACACAGCGTTCAGCATTCATTTTTGTGTTCGGAGCAATCGTCACGTCGATCGCGTCTTTACCCGCACCAAATAGCGCATTACAAGACATCGTAAGGATAGAGCCTTTGGCTAAGTCTGTTACTGACTTAGCAGGCGTTGGTTTTAATAGATTATTTCCTGACATATCAAATGCATTCGTGATTGTAATCGGGCGAGTCGCATCATCCGTTACGATAGAACAAGATAAGTTTAGGGCGTATTGCGAATCACATGTGTTCGCACTAAAAGTCGCAATATCTTTGATCCCGCGATTGGCAACAATATGGATGGCCGCTGACGATGCATCACCTGAAACGTTATCGCCTAAACCCGACTTAATCGTGACTTCCGATAAACTTGAAGAAAGAATATCGGGCGTTGTCGTTGTCGATTTGCAAAGTTTTTGCAAATCGGCTAAGGGCAATATCATGCCTGGTGTTGAAGGCGCGGCAGGAGATCCATCTGCAGTTGAACTGGATGAATCCGAACCAAGTAAACTGACACTTCTTGAAGTGTAGCCACCACCGCAGTTTTGAAACATAGGTATCAAAACCAATATCACGGCGATAGAAACAATTTTTCTACGCTTCAAATAAATTGAATGGACTGTTTTACGAATTATGTTCACGAATCCCCCACGGATACAAAACTAGATTACCAATACTAAATAAAATTAGGTGAGTTTACTTTGGGTTGAACCGTAAAACTTTTGATCAAATTGCTACAAGCCATAGAAAACACTTGTCTTTCGCATCGGCAAAAAAACTAACAAAATGAATAGTGTTTTGCTATGAGATTTAAAAAGATGCGTTGAACATCCGATCGTCTAGAAGACCGACAGTTGGCTTAAGCTAAAATAAAAAAAACGTACTAGAATAAGACGGTTCTTTGATCTATTTCTTAAGAACTTCTTCACGACGTTCAATTAATTTGTTCGCAAATAACGACGGCGACACATTTCCGCGCATTAAATTTAATTTACGTTCAGAAACCGCGGCGGCTGATAGCTCGATATCGGCTTCAGCGATTTTTTCGATCATTTTAGATTCAAAGCCTGGACTTTTGTACTGCTTAACAAAGGCCGGTTTAAATTCAGATACGATATTTTCTAGCACCACGCCATACGTAACTTGATCAGCGGCATTGCTATTCTTGTTCTTCAAAATTGCGATCGCCCTATCAACTAGACTTTCGACCGAAGACTCCCAAAGATCGTTATCTTCCATCGGTGTTCTAACAATAGAAATGACTTTTTGAATTTGACCATCTTCATTGGGACGACTTAAACAGATCAACAATCCATCTTGAAGAGGCTTTGGTTCATCGGTTTTTTTAAACTCTTTGGCTTTTTCGTACATGATGTCCGTCATTTGATCTAAATCCATGACTTTCAGTCGGCTGTAGGGATAAGACAGTTGCGGCTTTTCTTTCGCAGACCCTGAAGAGGCGCAACTCGAAACGAATAAAGCTAAGTGTACAACGGCAAGAAGTTTGAAAATTAGTTTAGTCATAGAATCACTGTACACCACGAATTCTACGTCGTTGAGAGTGAACGGCCCTATCTAGACTTCAGACGGGTCATGTCGAGACTAAAAAAAAGATTTTTCGTTTGCGAAAGGCTGTGCAACACTATTCAAGCTTAAATAATAAAGACCCCAACGGAGGATACATTGAAAACAACACGCATTTTAGCAACATTGACTGCGGCCATCGCCGGTTTGACTTTAGCGGCCTGTGCCCCTACTTCAAAACAACTTAAAGAAGCCATCGAAAAAGATCCATCAATCGTTTTCGTAGCGATCGAAAAAGATCCAGCTAAATTTATCGAAATCGTAAATAAAGCGGCTCAAGACGCTCAAAAAGTCGGGGCTGAAAAAGCTCAAGACGATGAGAAAAAAGCGCGTGATGCTGAATTCGCTAATCCATTAAAACCAGAAATCCAAGAAGGCCGCGTGATCTTCGGAAACAAAGACGCAGCAATCACCATCGTTGAGTACTCTGATTTCCAATGTCCGTATTGCTCTCGTGGCTACCAAACGATGCAAGAAGTTAAAAAACAGTACGGCGACAAAGTACGTATCGTTTTCAAACATTTACCTTTAGATTTCCATCCACTTGCAATGCCAGCTGCGAAGTATTTCGAAGCGATCGCAAAACAAGATCCAAAAAAAGCTGAAAAATTTCATGACATGGTTTTTGAAAACCAAGGCATGTTAAAAGATAAAGGCGAAGCGTACTTCAAAGAAGTGACTAAAAAAGTTGGCGCTGACTTGAAAAAAGTTGAAGCTGACATGAAAGGCGACGACATCGCTAAAAAAATCGCTGGCGACATGGAAGAAGCTAAGAAATTCAATATGAGCGGAACTCCAGGCTTCATCATCAACGGTGTTTCTTTACGTGGCGCTTACCCGTTCCCATCATTCAAAGAAATTATCGATCAGCACTTAGCTAAAAAGTAATTTCATTAAAATTTCTGTTTAAAATAGAAATATTTACCAAACCCGAATCGATCAGATTCGGGTTTTTTTATACCCATTTGAAAAACTCTTCAACGAACTGCTGCACAAATCCGACGCAAAGTATTCTAAACCCAAAGTCACAACGGCCCTGCTCCAAGCGTTCCAAACATTCTAAGCAATTATAACCACTTTTGACGACCGACAATTTTCGGCACTGCCTTTGCTTAAGTCCAGTCTGTCTAAATAAAAGGGGGACAAAATGAAACAATCAATCCGCACGTCTGCGGTTACGTTATTGATCGCACTTTCAAGCTTGGTTTCAACCACAGCTTTTTCTGCAACACCATCGGCTCCGGCACCAACCGCGCCGGCCGAAGTTAAATCGATCCAAGTAAAAAGATCAGCGACATCTGCCAACCCGGCCGTCGTAACGCTTTCAAAAAATCTTTTTAAAACGGAAGAGTATCAAGCGCCGTACAACGTTGATGTTCCGTACGAAGCGACCGAAACATACACCGTTGAAATTCCTTACCAAGATACTGAAACTTACACAGTTCAAATTCCTTATCAAGACACTGAAACTTACACCGAATCAGTTCCTTACCAGATTGATGTTCCGTATACGGATTACGAAACTGATTATCGTGATGAAAATCAATGCCGTAACGTGACTCGCTACCGTAATGAATGTCACAACGAACAACGTTGTTACATCGTGCCGGGCGATGGACCAAGTTGCCGTGACGTTCAAGAGTGCGGAACAAATGCATTAGGACAACAAATCTGTAAAACACGCCAAGTGTGCAGCGGTGGCGGCAGCCCACAACAACGTTGTGACAATCAAAACGTCTGTAACCAAGTTCCTTACAACGATCAAGAGTGCAACATGGTTCAGGTTCCATACCAACGCCAAGTCACTAAATACCGTTCTGAAACTAGATACAGAAACGAAACAAGAACTCGCACGGTTACAAAATACAGAACTGAAACTAGAACTCGTGAAGTGACTAAGACACGCACTGAAACTAGAACACGTACTGTTACTAAAACACGTACTGAAGAACGTTGTTGCGTAACTAAAACACGTGACGTATTTGACCGTCAGCTTTCATTCCAAGTCGCTGTTAACTTCCCGCAAAATGCCGTATTAGGTGCTAAAGAGTCTGAAACAATCACGGTTTCTTTATCGTCAGCTGATCCCGCAGTGATCGCAATTGATAGCTCAAAAGCATTATTTAATTATAAAATTGCAAATCAATCTGTTTCGGGAGCAAGCGTTCTTGTTGATTTAGCGGTTGGCCCTAAATACGATGCTTCAAACGCTGGAGCTAGTACGATCAAAGGTTTACTAGTTGATTACTCGACGACGTATTCTAAATTCCGTATTACTTTCACGGACTCTTTCAAAGCTTCAAAAGTAACCTCACAATACGTGATCGATATCACTGACGCGGCAACCGGAAATTTAATCGAATCGTTACCTGCTGCTAAAGCGGATGCGAATGGTAAAATCGTGACTCGTATTACGACGGTTTTAGATAAGAAAACTAAAATCATCGCAACTGTAAAAGTAAAACGCACAAGTGCAGAAATTGCTGACGGCGCTTTAATTTTCTCGGTTGTTGGTAAAAATTAGTCTCAGTCAGTTACGGTTATAAAATGAAAAGCCCGTCAGAACCTTTGAGTATGTAGGTGATGACGGGCTTTTTTATTTTTTAATAGGAATTTTAAGCTGAACAGTTTCAATCGCCTTGTTGATCCGTCTCATATCCAATTTATTTTTTTTCCACGAGCGACAATATATTTTGTATTTGGAATCAATCAAACCTGTATCAACTACCGAATCATTTTCTTGGGCGATCGGCAAAACACCATGATACTGCAAAAAATAACTATTTAAAATGCCGTAATGAATCTGTCCCATCTGCAATCTTTTAAACAGACCCTGACCGTCAAAAAAATCAGAACGTTCGACCAATTTGCTTTCAACTAAGGGCGTGATTTTTTCGTAAAAATAATTCGCAACCGTCCCGACAGATTGTCCTTTTAATTCGCTCAAGGATTTAATGGGGGCTGCTTTATGATACCTTACCAAATGATCACTTAATTCAAGAATTGGATCTGACCATTTGAAAAGTTCGGGATGCTTCGTCCACGCCGGATTTGAATAACATATAATATCAATACTGCCATCAGCCAAGGCCGCTTCGACACGGTTTCGCGGCAAACTAATCACTTCGGCGGTGACGTTCATTTTTTTCGCGATTTGTTGAATAAGATCAATCGAAAGGCCCCGCATATCACCGGTTTCTTTGTCGATAAAAAGAAATGGAATATCGTAACTGGGGCTAACACCGAATTTAACTTTTTCGTTTTTCGCAGACGCTTGAAACAAAGGTGCCACCACCAGAAAAATCACGGAAAAAACAACCTCAGATCGAAAAAAATTATTTAATTTTAACAAACAAGTCCTTTAATCCAATTTCTTAAAAAATTCTTCTGGATTCTCTAAAAAATCAAATATATTTGCCGAGTCTATCCAAACTAACTGCGCCTTCTTAAATTCTTCACGGAATAAATGTAGACCCTTAGAATTCTTTTTACGCCCAGACTTCACTTCAATCGCGTAAAGTCGCGTTCCGATTTCTATAACGTAATCGACTTCATATGAGGCTTGCCGCCAATAATAAACTTCGCCAAAGCATTTAACTAGTTCGGCTCCAACCAGTGCTTCGTAAAGACGCCCAGTCATATCTGGGTCATCTGTCTTATACTTTTCAGATACCAAAGCATTGCAAAGGGGCACTATTTTTGGCGACGATGATTTTTCCAAATAAGCTTTATTCGAATACTTCTTAATTTCTTTCATGAGAAAAGCAGATTCAAACAAACGAATAAAGCTTTTTATCAAATCCGTATTTCCCTTGTCTTGTAACTGCCCAAGCAACTTTGTGTAACTAATTTCTTGTGCGGGGTACGACATCAATAGATCAAAAGTTTGCCGAAATAAGGCCGGAGACCTGACGTGTTGAAATTTAAGGATATCTTTATCAATGACCGTTTCAATAATTGAATTTTTAATAAATTGGCTAAACCGAGTTTTGTCCGATAGAAACTGGTAAGAACCCGGATATCCTCCATATTTAACGTAATCACTAAATTTAATTTTAAAAATATCTTTAGATTCTTCAAAAGACCAGTGATAGGCACGAATCAACTCAAATCGACCCGTCAAACTTTCGGATAAATTCTTTTGAATTTCTAGTGAGCTTGAACCTAACAATAAAATTTTAATTTTTGTCTTTTTTTGACGCTTTTGTTGATCCCATAATTTCTTAACTGTTTCTGA
>JACMQO010000031.1 GCA_014376935.1 Bdellovibrio sp. | reverse complement strand
CGCGCCCGTGCTCTCGTAAAGCATGTGATATTTCGTGACCCATGACGGCCGCGATTTCGGCGTCAGTTAAGTTTAATTTTTCTAAGATCCCGGTATAGAATGCAATTTTACCACCGGGCATACACCAAGCATTGATTTCGTCAGATGTAATGATGTGAACTTCCCATTTCCAGGCCGTCGCGTCTTTACGAAAGGCCGTCGTTTGTGGAATTAATTTATTCGCAATTTTTTGAACTCGCTGCAGTTGCGCCGCATTTTTATCAAGGTTTCCTTTGGCTTGCGCTTCTTTTTTGACTTGCTCGTAACTTTGCGTCGACATCGTGATGACTTCTTCGCTTGAAACACCATTTAAAAATTGTTGGCGATTCACGCCGACTTCACCCTGCTCGGTCGTGCTCGAGCAAGAAAATAAAAACAGTGTGATCGCGGATAAAATAATTAATTTCATATGTACCTTTCTTAAAGACCTGAATACCAATCGTAACCTTGTTCGGTCCAAAAGTCTTTAGGTCTTTCATCTGCAAAAAAGATGCGACCGATGCGCTTTAAACTTTTTACGCCGTATTTAATCGGAATAATTAAACGCAGCGGTGCTCCATTTTTTAAACTTAAAGGGGCTTCGTTCATTTCGTAAGCTAAAACTGTTTGGGGGTGTAGCATCGACTTCATATCAATCGAAACATAGTACTCTTCATCCGGAGTTTCTAATCCGACGTATTTGTAGTAGGATCCATCGCTTTTTTTACCGACATTATACAAAGCCATAAAATCAGAAAATTTAAGTCCTTTGTAGTGAATGGGTTGGCTCCATCCTTCGATGCATTTAAACTCTGTCGATATGTCAACGGCCGGATGTTGCTTGATTTGATCGGGAGTCAGGTGAAGTTGTTGCACACCGCTTATCACTTCAATCACGTAGCTATTTAAATCGATCGGGGATTTAAGTCCCTCGTCACCATTGACTCGTGGCGGTTTTCCTTTGGCCGGTCGTGGCTTCTGTACACAAAGTGGAATTGCTTTTTGTGGCGCCGAAGCAATGGATTCATTGAGCCTAAAAAAAGTTCTAACGGCGACGGGGGCTTCTTCGTCGCTTGAGTCTTCGCTGATATGATTATATGCGAAGATCAGGCCTGAAAAAAATAAAACGCCCGTTAGAATTGAAAGCGTCAGGCGTAATTTTAATTTTTTAGCATCAACTTCGATGACTTTGTTACTTTCATTCATATCTAGTCCTGACCTTTTTTTGTTTCGCTTGCAGGTTTGATAATTTGGTAACCCGTGATCATTGCGCGAAAATTATTCCATCCGGCTTTCATAACCTGAAGAATATGAACAACAAAAAACAGAATAAAAATGACCATGACGATAAAATGCTCTAGTCGGGCGGCCTCGTATCCTCCCAAGGCTTCGGTTAGTAGTCCAAGCTGCGCGGGTTTGTAAATCGCAAGCCCTGTGATCAAGGCGAAGACGCCGTTGATTAAAATAAGTGTGTAAGCTATTTTTTGTGCGCCGTTAAACTTCTCGGTTAACTCAGGATTTTTTTTTGTTAATTTCAAATCGTGAAGCAGCACGAAAAAGGCCTGCTTCCACGAGTGGCGATTAGGAAAGATACAGCGCCATTCACCGCTAACAATAAGATAGATCGCATAAAGCGCTCCATTGATCGTAAAAAACCACATCAACATAAAGTGCCAACCCATGCCTTCAGCTAAGCGCCCGTTGATGCGAAGGGATTCTGACAATTGATCACTGATCGGGATATAAATTCGATTGGCCCAATAAATTAAAATCCCACTCCATATCATCATCATTAAAAGAGGAAAGTGAATCCAGTGAAACCACCGAATGGCTCGCGAATGTTTTTCAATGATTTTGATTTTATCACTCATGGCAACCTCTATCGATATGGTTCAATAAAAAACTTTATATGGCTAGTTAAACATGAAGTGGGAGGCTGTAGACAGAAGTGTAAAATCGCATTACAGTTTTTGCATGGTTATATTAACAAATCTTATTCTAGGCGCCGTGGCTCTTTTTCATTTTTACTTTTTAATCTTAGAAATGTTTTTATGGACGAAACCTCAAGGACTTCGCGTGTTTCGGCAGTCTTTAGAAAAGGCTCAGTCATCGAAGGTCTTAGCGGCGAATCAAGGCCTCTATAATGGATTTTTGGCCGTGGGTCTTTTGTGGGGTGTTTTTCACCCCAATGCCGAGTTCGCTTTACAGATAAAAATATTTTTTTTGCTGTGTGTTGTTGTTGCAGGGGTGTATGGCGCTTATTCCGTTTCGAAGCGGATATTGTACGTGCAGGCGGCTCCAGCTTTCGTCGGTTTAGTGCTCTTATTCTTATTTCGCTAAATTGTTAGTTCGTAAATGAAGTCAGCAGTAAGTCCGAGATTTGGCGGTAGCTGAAAGGTTTTGGTAATATGCTTTTGACCATTTCGGCCACTTTGGGGCTCATGCCGGCGCGGGGATCTTTATCAATTCGACCCGTCATTACGAAAATCTGTGGAAAGCTGGGTAATTTAAGGTCATAAATGGCGTTAATTAAGGCAACTCCATCCATTTCGGGCATTTGAACGTCCGTAAATAGTGCATCAAACTTTTTTGATTTCAGTTGTTGCAATGCTTGTTTGCCGTTACCAGCTTCGCTGACTTCGCAACCTAGCATTCTTAACATTTCGCTAAAGACTTCACGTAAATCGGGTTCGTCCTCAACAATTAGAATATTTAAGTCTTTTTTCATCCGCACTCGTTTTTAGGCTTCTTATTAAGATTTAAAAAATAGATCAAAAAACGATCTAACCCGTTAAAAGCATAAGTTGTGCCTTTTACAAATGCAAGACAGTAGGTCACTTTAATGTCGAGTACTCAAGACTTAGGCAAATAAAAAATAAAACGACTAGAACCGCAAAATAGTTTGCTCTAACCGCTTCCAAAATCAGAAAACTGTGTTATGACTAAAATCAGAAATTTACACAAAGAGGTTAGTAATGAGCACAGGTACAGTTAAGTTTTTTAATGCAGACAAAGGTTTTGGATTTATCACTCCCGACAGCGGAGCCGATTTATTTTTCCACGTTTCTGAAATTCAAGGTCAACAGCCTCGCGATGGCGACAAAGTTGAATTCGAAGTTGGTCAAGGTCGTAAAGGTCCTTGCGCAGTTGGTGTTAAAGTAAAAGGTAACTAAACTGAATACCGGTTCAGATGCTAACATCCCCTCTGATGAAACGAGGGGGTCACAAGTGTCTGTTCCACACTCAGGGCGTTTAGATTCTAAGTCGCCCTTACTGTCTTCTAATGAAATCTCAGGCTTCTCAAAGCCCACTTCTTAAAATCTCAAAGACTCCACAATGGACTCTCTAAAAACTCTCTCAAAATTAGATCGCAAACGGAAAACAAAGGCTCCTTGCCCAGTTTGTTTTTTACATACCGAGCTTTGTATTTGTAGTCTTATTCCGAAGTTGGATCTAAAAACAAAAGTTGTTTTAGTGATTCACACCAAAGAATTAAAACGAACGACCAATACCGGGCGTTTGGCGATGCATTCTCTTGTGAATAGTGAAATGCGGGTACGCGGATTATCTCACGACGCTTTAGATTTAAGTGATTTATTAACCAACGATTACCAAACATATTTATTTTACCCATCTGACGATGCCATTGAACTGAATGCAGAGCTTGTTTCAAAAAGTAATAAGCCGATTCAATTGATCGTGCCGGATGGAAATTGGCGACAAGCCAGCAAAGTTCACTACCGACACGGCGAACTTAAAAATGTTCAGCGCGTGATGATCACTGAAAAAAATACCTCAACCTTACATATGCGCACTGAAGTTAAAGACGAAGGTATGGCAACCCTTCAGGCCATCGCGTTCGCCTTGGGAATCACCGAAAATCAGGCTGTTAAAGATCAGCTGTTAAATGTCTACACTGCTAAATTAAAAAGAACGTTGTTTGGACGTGGACAGCTAAAAGCTGAAGATATAAAAATACCAGAATGAGTTCACTTTTTGAATCACAATTAAATGATCGTTTAAAGCCTTTGGCCGAGCGCTTAAGGCCGCGCCAGGTGGCTGACGTCTTAGGCCAAGATCATGTGTTATCAAATAAATCAGCGGTCGGACGATTACTTAAGTCAGGCCATCTGATGAACTTAATTATTTGCGGTCCACCCGGAACGGGCAAAACAAGTTTTGCAAAAGCCTTAGCAACCACCGCGAAAGCCACTTTCATTTCGATGAATGCGGTCGATGCGGGCGCAAAAGAATTGAAACAAGCCGGAGAAGAAGGTCGTAGACGGCTAACCGAAACGTCTGAAAAAACATTATTATTCGTAGATGAAATTCATCGCTTTAATAAATCACAGCAAGATATCTTGTTACCGTTTATTGAAAAAGGTTATTTATATTTAATCGGGGCTACGACCGAACACCCCAGTTACGAATTAAATCGCGCCCTTTTAAGTCGCTGCCAAGTTGTCTATTTTAAAAGATTAGAAGAACCTGATTTTAAATTATTATTTAAAAAAGTATCTTTAGCCGAAGATGTTGATCTTGAAAAAATATTATCACCCGAGCAGTTTAATAAATTAATGCAATTTGCAGACGGTGACGGACGCAGATTTTTAAATTTATTAGAATCTATTCTAGAGCTTTATAAAATTAATCCGCATCAGTTCGAACTAACCGACGAAGATATTGAAAATCTTTTTGGAAAAAAAGTCATCGCTTACGATAAATCAGCGGATCAGCACTACGACTGTATTTCTGCTTTTATCAAATCGATTCGCGGTAGTGACGCCGATGCGGCGATGTATTATATGGCGCGCATGCTTGAAGGTGGCGAAGATCCGGTCTTTATTGCTAGACGACTGATTATCCTAGCAAGCGAAGACATCGGAAATGCCGAGCCGCGCGCTTTACCCTTGGCGATCGCAGGACTACAAGCGGTCGAAGCGATCGGACTACCCGAAGGTCGCATCAACTTAGCTCAGGTCGTTACTTTTTTAGCCAGCTGCCCTAAATCAAATCGCTCGTACATGGCTTTAAATAAAGCCGTGGCGTTTGTGCAAGAAACAGGTAGCCCTGAATTACCAGAGTCATTGAAATCATCGCAAAAAGGAAACGGCAAATACGTTTACCCCCATGATTTTGATAAAGGATGGGTTCATCAAAACTATTGGCCACCTAAACTAGCCCCGCAAACTTTCTACGAACCGACCAATCACGGACAAGAGAAAAATATTTTAGAATACATGAAATGGCTTAAATCAAACGGCACTAAATCGAACACTGAAAAATAATTTCTAAATCTTTCCATTTATCTGATTTGGGTGCTTGGTACGTCACATCTTTAAAAGTTTCGGGATGGATAAAAGTAATCTCAGTGGCTCGTAAGCAAAGTCCATCAATCCGTAGCGCCTCTCGAAAATATCGGTTGTGCCGTAAGTCACCGTGTTCACTGTCGCCAATTAACGGGTGTGAAATACGGTTCATATGACGGCGTATTTGGTGCCATCGTCCAGTCTCGGGTTTTACTTCAAGTAAAGAATATCGACTGGTTAAAAATTTTGGATGTATCGAAAAATCTTTTTCTAAGCGGGCTAACGTTTTATAATTCGTACGGCAATCGACTAGTTCTTTCGTTGAATCCAATTCTAATGGCAGATCAATAACTCCGGTGGAATCTTTAAACCAGCCGCGGGTCACGGCGTGGTACGTTTTTAAGACCGTGTGATTTTTAAATTGCAGATTTAAATTCTGCGCGGCGGCTTTCGTTTTTGCAAAAATCAGAACTCCTTCCGTTCCCACATCGATGCGGTGAATGGGGTTGGCTTTGATTTGGTGAAAATCCATAAGCCACTGAACGCAGGTTTTTCTTTTTAAGCCACGGCGGTGGCGCGGTTCTTCAGGCGGGTGCACAAACCATTTTGATGGTTTAAATAAAACTAAAATTGATTCATCTTGGAATAAAATTTCTGGAACTGCGCTTGAATCGATTGTTTCATCTAACATTCAGATATCAATTTTTTGGTTTCGGAACTTTTTTAATTAGATCAGATAGTTTTTGTGATTCTAAATATTTTAAAATCGCTTTCTGCGTACCTTCGGCAACGGTGCCTAGTATGGCTTGCATCGAACAACTGACGGGGCAATCTTTTGTTGGGCTTTTATTATTGGCGCAGATTGAGTCCGATAAATTGATCGCTAAGTAAACGTCTTTTAAGGTAATTTGATTGGGCTCTTTGGCTAAATGAACGCCGCCTGATTTTCCACGTAATGTGGTGACTAAATTCGCTTTTGTTAACGATGAAAGTAAACGACGAATCACGACCGGGTTGGTACTTACGCTGGCTGCCAGGTATTCAGAGTTTAATAGTTTCTTTTTATTAAATGCCAATGCCGTTAAAATATGAACGGCCGTTGCAAATTGTTGATTCACCATAGTTCTGAATAATCCTAAAAACGAATTTCTAAAGCTCTATTTAATTGAGCATTTCTTGGATCATGTCGACCCGTTCTTAAAGTTTCAGCTTCGATCATTGATCCGTCATCAAACGAACAAACGTCGATGGATAGGCTTTGAAGAATTGTGATGGTTTTCATTTGACCGTAAGGCTCGCACGATTGAATTCCGTCAATGTATGTTTGTAAAGACTGAGCACCCTGCTGATTGTCGCGGTAGTTAAGTAAGTCAATGGTTCCGATGTAGGCTTGGCCGTATTTGCATAAACCCACTTCATCATTCTCTGTTTTGGCGGCTTTGAATTCTCCGCCCGTTTGATTGCACGCACGAATTTGCGGATTATTTTGGGCCGAAGTAGAAAGTGTTAAACCAAAAATCACTAAGATCGATAGCAAATTCAGAATTCTCATGGGTCCCCTTTTGGCTAGTCGCAAAGTTGAAATAAAGCCAACGTCAGTTATTTGTGCGGTCTACTTTATAAGGCGTAAAAAAGGCTGCGCCAAGCTAAAAAGGTGGCCCATTCATTAATTACTGCCTTTTAATCTTAAACCTGGGCAGAATTTAAAGCATGAGCAACTTACGCGTAGATAAGAAAATAATGTCGTGGGCCCTTTACGATTTTGCAAACAGTGTTTTTTTTACAACCGTTATGGCCGGGTTCTTTCCGGTGTTTTTTAAAAAGTATTGGAGCGGTGAAATTGCTGCCACTGTCACCACAGAACGCTTGGGTTGGGTCCTATCGTTATCGGGATTTTTACTAGCGGTTTTGTCGCCCACATTAGGGGTGATTTCTGACAAACGAAGATCAAAAAAGAAATTCTTGTTTATAACGATGATTTTAGGAGTGATCGCCACCTGCGGCCTTTATTTTGTCGGCCAAGGGGATTGGCAACCGGCGGCAATTCTTTATGGATTCGCCTTGTTTATGTGTTCGGCCAGCTGCGTTTTTTATGATTCGCTATTGCCGTCGATTACCACCGAAGATCGTTATGATTTCGTATCTTCGCTAGGCTATTCACTAGGATATCTAGGCGGAGGAATTTTATTTCTACTGAATGTAATTATGTATTTGAAGCCTAGTTTATTTGGGATTTCGTCTGATATACAGGCCGTTAAAATATCATTTTTAAGTGTGGGTCTTTGGTGGTTTATTTTTACGTTACCTTTGATGAGAAATGTACCAGAACCTGAGACCGAGATTTCGGACAGACATATTGGTCATTTAACCGTTGATACTTTGAAAGAGTTAAAGGGCACGATCGCTGATATTTTTAAAAATAAAAATTTATTTTATTTTGTTTTGGCCTATTGGTTTTACATCGACGGCGTGTTCACCGTGATGTCGATGGCCGTAGATTTCGGAATGTCTTTAGGGCTTGAATCAAGTGACCTTATTAAAGCGTTATTGATCACGCAATTTGTGGGATTCCCGGCTGCGTATATCTTTGGATTATTCGCTAGCCGCTGGTCGAATAAGAATTTAATTTTAGTTTGTTTGGGTGTTTACGCTTTAGCGATTATCGGCGCTTCGCAAATGAAAACAGAAACGGATTTCTTTATTTTAGCCTGCGTAATCGGTTTGGCCCAGGGTGGAGTTCAAGCTTTATCTAGGTCTTTATTTGCACAACTGAGCCCTCCTGAAAAGTCAGGCGAATATTTTGGTTTCTTTAATTTACTTGGAAAGTTTGCGTCCGTTTTAGGGCCCGCGCTGATTGCAATTTTTGCGCAAACAACGGGGGATTCAAGAAAAACAATTTTAAGTCTTCTGATTCTGATCGCCGCAGGAAGTTTGTTGCTGTTAAAAGTGAAGACGAAAAAAAGGATTAGTTCATAATTCAATTTTTTATAAAAAAAGCCTTAAGAACTAAGGCTTTGTATTTGTCGTGCTGTCGTCATCTTGTTGTTGATGTTTTTGAATCTCGTGGGCTTTTTTGCCGGTGATTCCGACGATTTCTGGGTACATAAATGCAAGGGCAACGAATACGATCGTCACAAATGCAAAGAATCCAAACATAACCCAAATTAAATCCATGCCTAAAAGTTAAAACATTCTGTGACAGAGCACAAGGGATTTGGTAAAGCCTAGGTCCTTATGAGTTATAACCCTAAAGACCATTACTACAAAAAAGCTAAAGAGCAAAATTTCGCCGCACGCTCGGTGTTTAAGCTGGAAGAGATCGATCAGAAGTTTAAGATCGTTCATCCCAAGCAAAAGGTTTTAGATTGCGGAGCTTCTCCGGGATCGTGGTCGCAGTACTGTTCTAAAAAAATTGGTCTTGAAGGTCGGATATTAGGAATCGATTTAAGCCCGGTCGAAGTGAAGCTGAATAACGCGGTTTTTATTCAAGCCGATCTTCGCGATTTGAACTTAGCGCAGACCATGAAAGACAATGGTTTTGACCCCATCTTTGATTTAGTGATTTCTGATATGGCACCCAAAACCACCGGCATTCGCATAACTGATCAAGCGCGTTCGTTTGAGTTGTGTAAGTTAGCTTTAAATCTAGCTAAGCAGTATTTAAAAAAAGACGGAACTTTTGTGTGTAAACTTTTTCACTCAGACGATTTTACAACGCTCCGTGATTTAATAAAAAACGAATTTCAACGAGTTGAAATCGTAAAGCCTGAAGCGACACGAAAAATTTCGAAAGAAATTTTCTTAGTTGGCCTCAAGAAGAAGGCGTAATTGATCAAAGTTATTTTCGAGAATGAAAATTTTGTGGTTTGCGATAAGTCGGCCCTAGTGCTGTCCGTTCCAGCCCGCGAGCGTGACGACGCTAGACCTTGCTTGGGTTTAGACCTTCAACAAAAATATCAGCGTTCGGTTTTTCCGGTGCACCGCTTAGATTACGAAGTCAGTGGGCTTATCATTTATGCGCTTAATTCTAAAGCCCATAAAATCTCGCAAGATTGGTTTTTAAAGAAAACAATTTCTAAAAGGTACGAAGCTTTGACGTCAGTTCAAGATTTTTCGCACTGGCCTGAAAAAGTCGCTACCGAGCGAACTATTATTACAAGCGACATCGGGCAGCAGTTCTATTGGAGCACTAAAATTCACCGCGGAAAAAAACGATCTTTTGAATCTGAACACGGCGAATGGGCCGAAACCGAAGCGGTGATAGTTAACCATGAGGGCTCCAAATTGCGGTGGGACTTATTCCCGCTGACGGGTAAGCCCCATCAATTACGATTAGAATTAGCGCGTCGCGGTTTTCCAATTCTCGGCGATAAATTGTACGGTTCAGCGATTGATAACAAGCAAGATGGAATTGCGCTGAAGGCTGTCGAATTAAATCTTTCAAACGTCGATAACAAATTAGGTTTACCAACCCGAATTTTTTTAAAATAGAAAATAGGCTAAAAATAACTTAAATCCCAAAATGAAGATGGCATTAAGTTAGGCTTTAAAAGCGAATACATATTCCAGCAGTGCGTTATCGAAGTCGAATCGACAATCTTGTTCGATAATTTACTTTAAACTGGTTCCAAACTGGGTTAGCTTTTTTGCCAAAGCGGGGGATCCAGTATGAAATCTTTAATTATCTTAACAGTATTTTTATTCAGTACGTTCACTTTTGCGGCGAATGACGTTGAAAAGATAATCGGTACGAATGACCTTGTCGCTGTTAAGCAAGATGCTAGTAACGTTCCCTTGCGTTTCCGCGGTTTAGTTGATGCTTTTGGATTAATGAGCATGGGGTGTACGGCGACCCATATTGGTAACGGTTACGTATTGACAGCAGGCCACTGCTTTTGGGCTCCAGAATCTTTAGTTGAAGGCACTTCATGTGCGGGCGAAACGATTTCTTGGGGATTTCGTGAAGATCGAAAGCCGTATTTAGTCTCTAAATGTGATGTTGTGATCGCGGCTCAACACAGCGACCGTATGGATTTCGCTATCATTAAAGTGTCACCAATTCCTCCGGTCGCCATAGCTCCAGATATGCAGCGTCGTGCGGTTTTAGGAGATTCGTTAACAATCTTCTCTCACCCCGATGAACTTCCGCTTCAGTGGTCACGCTCGTGCGGGGTAGAAAGCCAAAATTACCCAGATCTGCCGCCAGATTATTTGCAGCATCAGTGTGATACAAATCCAGGTAGTAGCGGAGCTACGATTTTAAATCTAATCTCTTTAAAAGTCGTAGGCATTCATGATGGTGGATTCGTTGATCCAGCGTCTAAAAAAGGAATAAATTACGGAACTTATATTTTAAATTCTCCGCTATTTGATATTTTACAACGATTAGGTTTTAAATAAATTTATGACGACTCAAAATATCGTCGGGCGCACGGTAGTATCGGTTCTATTTTCAGTCTTACTTTCAAGCTGCGCCATCGCCGGCACCGTCTCTCACGATTCGTACCCCGATATTTGGTGGACAGCCATTCCGGATGATCAGGTCGCCGGGTGGGAAGTTCCTCCGCAGGCTGCTGATCGAAGTCAGGGACAAGTTGTTCTATCGAAACGAAATGATCTGGGACAATTTTCTAATTTAGGTGCGACTTCGTTTGTTTTAGATCAGGTGCGATACGCAAGCGTTGAAGGTTTGTGGCAGGGGATGAAATACCCCGAGTCGACGACTGACGAGCGCGCCTTAGATCAATCCCTTGTTTGGGCGCACACGCGCGAGCAAGTTTATGCGATGTCGGGCTTTGAAGCGAAGAAGGCCGGAGATCTGGCGAACGCCAATATGAAAAAACTTGGAATTAAATGGGTTACTTATAAAGGGGAGAAGATTGTTTATAATGGAAACGGTCAAAGTCGTCATTATGAACTGATCTTGGACGCGTGCCGAGCTAAGGTTCAGCAGAATGCAGAGCTTAAGCGATTATTGATCATTACGGCTCCGTTAATATTTTTGGCGGATCATAAACAGGCGCCGGATACTTTGCCGTCGTATCGGTATAACGAGATTTACTTTAAAATTCGGGGCGAGATTTTAGGGCGGTAGTTTTTTTGAGTTTTTTGGGATATGAAGAGTTTATTTGAAGGTCTGTGGGTGCTACCGCGGGCCTTTTTTTTTTGGCTTTGTTGGTTGGGGTTACGGCCCTTGGTAAACCATGAAAGCTTTCGCTTTCATGGTTCTTTGATCTTTTTATTTTGTGGCTGCTGCAGTTGTTGTGCTTTTTTTTGCTTTTGCGGCAGAAGGCTTTGTTGCTTTTGATGTTTTGTTGTTTTCAGCTTCCCAGTTGATAAGCCATTTTTTGGCTTTTAATCCGCCGGCGAAACCGGTTAATGAGGTGTCTTTTCCGACGACGCGGTGACATGGGATTAATACCGATACTGGGTTTTTTGCGATCGCTGAAGCGATGGCTCTGACGGCTTTTGGTTTTTTTAATGATTTAGCTAGGTCTGAGTAGCTGACCGTGGCTCCGAATGGAATATCTAATAATTCTTTCCATACGGCTAATTGAAGATCTGTTCCAACTAAAGATGTCCAGATTTTCTTTTTCATTTTTTTAGTTTTGAAATATTTTTCGATATCTTGCGCCATTGTTTTTGACTCTTTGCTTTCGGGGATGGCTTTGATTTTATCCCAGTCAAATTTTCTTTTGTCTTTAGGCCAAGTGATTCCGGCTAAATCTTTTCCGTGCATAACGATCTTTAATTTTCCGACCGGAGTTTTAACGTCTGTGCTTGAAAATGCGTGTTCGACAACTACTGATTGTTTTTTCATTCTAAATGACCTTTTTGATATGTGTTGATTGGCCCCTACAGTTAGAACGAAGTCTTGCAAATGGCAAGCTGTGAAGGCTTATTAGCGGGTTTATTATCTTCGAATTGCAATTGTTTCTAGGTGTTTCGGACTCGTGTGTTTAGGGTTTGCGACTTTTTAATACGAATACACCTGAAAAATCACACAGGTTTTTTTCTTCGCCGATCATCACATGGGCCGTGATGACGATTTTGCCGAACCCGTTCGTGTTTAGCTTTTTTAATAGTTTTGTCCAGTCATCAGTAATGATTGTCGCTTCAACTTGAAAGTCATCCTGGACCGGTTTTAGGTAATTGATATTTCCCGAGGCTAAAAGTAAATCAAATTCAATTAAATTTTCTTTCACTTGAAGGTGATAAAGTAATCCATACCCCGCGGCGGCGCAGGCCGAATATAAACTGCCACCGAAGGCCGTTCCTTTGTGGTTGTGATTCGGTGCTAATGGGACTGAAATCACGCAAGTGGTATCTTGAAAATCATCGTATGTGATTCCCATAGATTGGGTGATCGGAATTTCATGCTGAATTATTTTTTGCAAACTTAGATTAGGGTTCTTCACATCATTATCTTGACGGGTTTTTTAAGTGGTGTCTGTTACTTTTTCAAATGTTTAAGGCACTTTTCGTCACAGTGCCAATAATTCCGAAACCTAGGCCCGTAAAATGAATTAGAGCTGTTTACTCTAGTGGAGCTTTTTTTGCATTTTGTCTAATCGCAACTGGTTTGCGAGGTATTTATGAATCGACTATTAAGTTTAACGTTACTATTGATGGTTCCTTTTAATTTTGTGAGTGCAAGTTCGCTCACGATATCTGGAATTTCATCGGGTGGATTTATGGCTTCGCAAATGGCAACGATCTATTCAGATCAGTTCGCAGGTGTTGCGACCGTAGCGGGTGGTGTCTATTATTGTGCTGAAAACGAATTTCAAAAGAATATTAAGAATTTTGGTGTCGCATCGTATTTAAGTTACGGTGTCGACACACGTACGGTCACCAAGACGTTCGACGTGAAATCATTATTAAAATCAAAGCAGTTGCCCGTCGACACAAGCCAATTCGTCGGCCCTTTGGCGATCAATCCGATTTATCAGTCCGTGGGAGTTTGTATGGGGCACCCTGAAGGCGCGCATCAGGCTGCGAACTTATTTAATGGAGTGAATCTGCCGATGGATTTAAACTTTATGACTGAGTTTGAATCGAAGGGGCTGATTGCTCCGATCGTAAATATTTCTAAACAGCGGGTTTTAGTCTACCAGGGTGAAGACGATCAAGTGGTTCATTTGCCAATGGCTGATAAGCTTAAAGAATTCTATACACGTATGGGCGTATTGCCAGAAGCCTTAAAGGTTGTAACCAAACCAGGCAACCATAATTTTCCGACGGATAAAGAAGATGGCATTGACTGCGGCAAAACGGGTGTTCCTTATATTGCCAGTTGTAAGCTAGATTTAGCCGGAGAAATTTTGACTCAAGTCTTAAATCGCCCCTTAAAGCGCGGTACGATGAAGGCTGAAAATTTACACCAGGTTGAACAAAAAAGTGCTCCGCCATCGATCGCTTCGTACGGCTATTTGTACGCGACACCAGCCTGTATCGAAAATCCGGCTACTTGCGATTTGCATGTGGCTTTACACGGTTGCCAAATGTCTGACGATTTTGATGAAGATTTTCAAAAGTACTATCAAAGAAAAGTATTATTCACGCGGTCATTAGGTGTGTTTAGTTACGAACTACTCAGTAAAGAAAAAAAGATGGGTGCATTGGCGTTTGCAAGTCGTGCGGGTTACGCCGAATACGCCGAAGTGGATGCGAATCGGTTGATGATTTATTTTCCGCAAACGCGGATTGGTACCGATAATTACCCAGCTAATCCGAACGGCTGTTGGGATTGGTACGGATGGACTGGATCCGAGTATGCGACGAATAAAGGAGCTGAATCATCATGGTTGATCAAACAGATTCAGAAGGTTAAGGCCAATCCAAAAATGATGTTAAGCCAGCCTAAAAAATAAATAAGATGCGCAAGAATTTTTGACATATGAGTTGCCTGAACCCGATTGTGTTAAGAATTCATTAACTTAAAAAGATTTCATTCATTTCATTTGAAAATAAATCGAATCAACGATTACCATCAACCCAAAGAGCTTCATCAGGAGATTCATTGGGTACTAAGAATTTGTGGAAACATCTTTGGATCGCGCTAGCGATTGGTTTTTTATTTCGTTTTTTTTCGGCCTATTTTGTTTTTGGTCCTCAAGCTTTAGATGACTACCTTAATCAATTGATACCATCCTATAAATTCGCTCAGGGTTTGCCGCACCTTTTACCTGCCTGGAGATCACCCCTGGTCGTATGGATGATAGGAACAGTTATCAAAGTAGCCCAAGAGGTCGGGATTACAAGTCCCGTCGGACAAGTTCAAGCGGTGTATCTTTTTTTAGGAGCTTTTTCTTTAACGGCTTTCTTGGGCTGTTATTATTTTTTCAAAGCCGTACAAGACGAGCGAGCTGGCGTTGTCGCTGTGTATTTTACGGCTCTTCATGGACTGATGCCTTTTGTTTCTACGCGCGCCTTTCTAGAAAGTATGTCGATGGGTCCACTGACGTTGGGACTTGGCTTACTAATTTGGGCTGTCGTGAATGAAAAAAGATTCGCAATTGTGGCTGCTTTATTCAGTATCGGTATTGCGACGCTGATCCGGTTTCAAGTGGGCTCGATTTATGTTGCTGTCTTGGTCTGGATATTATTTTTTCACCGAAAATTTTGGAAAGAAGTTTTATTAACAAGCGTTTTAATCTTGGGTATCAATGCGGGAATTGATTGGCTTGATAACCGCGTACCTTTTTCGACGCTGATTGAATATTTAAGAACGAACAAAGATGTTTCTAAATACGGCGTGCAGCCTTGGTATTCAACTTGGGCGGCCTGGCTTGTGATTGGGTTTGTGCCGTTTTCGTTACCGTTATTATTTCAATGGCGAGTTTTAATGAAAAAAGGTTTCAAAGAAATTTTGTTTTTTATTCTGATTTTTGTTCTGGCGCATAGTTTAGTTCCCCATAAAGAAGAGCGTTTTATGTATCCGATTTTTGCCGTATCTTTGTGGATGTGGGCGGCCTTATGGGTTCATTCAAGTGATCAGAAAGGTTTTAAAACAGTCGTCAGGCCTATTTTACTTTTCATTAATTTTATCATTCTGGCCGTCGGCTGTTTTATAAATACCCAAGTGGGTGAAGTGGGCGTTCCCGCCAAACTAAGCCGTCAATCGTCGCGCGTTCTTTATTTAGACCGTAACTCTTTAGTCGGCCAAGGCCAGATGTCCGAATATTTTATTCGTGCGGGAAGCTCTTTGGAAAGGCGCCCAGCCATTATTTCGAATGATGAACTTATGAATCAATGGGGTTCAAAAGAATTTGAAGCGATTGCGATCATGACATCGCAAACTGAAATTTTACCCGAGCTCAATTTATTGAGCTCTCAAGACTTTAAAAATATGCACTGCTCAGAAACTCAAGAGGAGTCATCCTTCGTCGACGGGATCATTTACCGAATGAATCCAAAACGCAATCAGCGCCGAAAGCCCACTTGGTTTGTGGTGTGCTCAGACCTAGCGTGGTTACGGTCTCATGGGTACAAGATCTAAAGTCCAATGATTAAGGAATCATAATTAATTTGGCACCGACAGACGATGGCTGATTTAGGCCGCTGGCTGCAGTGACCGTAATCCAACCACCGCTGGCAGGCCACGTGAATTCTTTAACGACTCCGTCACCAATATTTCCGGTTGAATAAACGACACCTGATCCCACCCAAACATCCAGGCGCATCGAGGCTTCGCCGGTGGCGTGCACGGTGAATCTTTGTTTACTGTTTGGTAAGCGTTTCCCCCAAGTGACGTTGTAAAGACCAGTACCATTTGTATTTCGCTGAATGATTTGTTGGCTGCTGGCCGGGAACTCCACGGCTTGAGCAATTGTATCGTAGGCACCAGCCGCAGTTCCGGTTGAAGTGACTTGCCAAGGCCCGCGCATCGAAAATGCGTTAAAATTTTGATTCAATGCGCTCATCGAGCTTTCGTTACCGTCGCGCCACTCGGTTGCGGAAACGACCTGGCGAAGTGCTGCGCGAATTTGATCAAGCTGGGATGCAATCGTATTGTCCCAGCCCTTTGGCATTAAGTTAAAATCAGAACCATTTTCAACGTAAATGGCGTACGGAGTTCCGGTGTTACGGTCAACGACGTAGGCACCATAAGTTTTTAAGGTGTCAGCTATTTTTTTTAAGTCGGCATTAGCAATTTTCGAAGTGTCAAAACTTGGGGGCAGCATTAATAAAGCGCCTTCTGGAATTTTACCGTAATTTTTTTCGTTTCCGTAATCAGCCGTTGTTGCTGGAAAAATATAGCCCGGGCTTAAACCACTGAAAGTTAACGACATCGCTAAAGCGTGCTTGTAAACGGCGTTTCCGTCTTTGACTTCATGTTTGCGAATAATACCAGCCGATGCCGCGACACCAACGGCGCGTGCCCCTTGATAGTGATGACCCGGAATCCCAAAACCTGATCCCTTGACGGGAGTCCATGCGTGTTGGGCTGCGACCCACTGACCATTAACCATTTTAAGAATCCAGAAAGAATGAATGATCCCGGTGACGGGATCGTAGATATCGGCATGGCCGTCGTTACCACTAGCTGGTAAAACATCGGCGGGCCAACGCGGAATCGTTACCGGGCCGTAAGTTCCTGCATCTGGGTCCCACACGCCGCGGGCATCAAGGCCTTGAATGGTCATCGGAGAATCTGATTCTTTAGCTAAAAATAATCCAGTCGAATACGCGCCGCTAGAAATCGCCGGAAAGTAAGAATCTTTCGGGATTTCAAATGTTCCAAAAACCGGATTGACCGGACGACTATTCCAAGGAGAGTCGGCTGAAAAAGGTTTATAGTAGGTTCCCCAGGTTCCGGACGCATTGGGCAAGTTCGATTCTGTATTCGGGTTTAAGCCACCATCAGTTGAAGACAGAGAGGTCGATGGTAAAGATGAATTAAGGGTCACCTTAGCGGGGCTGCAATTCTGAAATGAAACAACCAATAGAAAGCCCGTAGGAATAGATAGATACCGCATGATGTTTTTCATAGATCCCCCAAGATCTATGTTCGCTTGTGTTTATACGGTTCGATATAGAAAAATTCAAAAAAAAATAAGCCCCTCGTAAAATCGAGCTTATAGAAAAGGTGTCTTGATTTAAGAAAACGGAATTTTTTAGTTGATTAATAATGTCTAAAACTTTGTCGTTTTGTATAATTAGATGGTGCCTCGGGCCGGACTCGAACCGGCACGTGCGTGAGCACACAAGATTTTGAGTCTAGCAAGTCTACCAATTTCATCACCGAGGCACATTAAAAGTGCTCTTATATAAAGATAGTCTGCGGCAGAGTTCAAGAAAATTTTTCAGGATCGTGCTCGAAGATCGTCACTCTTCTGCAATTCACTGCAAAGCGGGTGTTTGCTCGCCATGTCAAATAGGTGATGAATTTCAACAGCTTGCAATTTTTCTGTACATAGGCCGATTACTGGCACTGCCGTTGCTATGCTATTCATTGTCAATTTACCTATTGGGGAGATTAGTTATGAAAAACTTAACGGCGTTACTTTTTACATTCGGCCTTAGCGCTTCTGTGTTAGCTCAAGTGCAAAGTCAAAACATTGATATGGATGTCGATTCTGAAATCGATCAATTGTATCATGCACCGGCTCCGGCGGCCGCAAGAAAAGCGTCTCCTTCAGCGGTTTTCACACAAACGGTTGTGGTTCCCCAACAGCAGGCCCAAGTTCAAAGCCAACAGGCGGTTCAAAAGCAGCCAACAACATTAGTTGAAGCGTCTCCGTTGACAGAATCAAAAGCGGATTCAATCCGTAAGAGCCGTCAAAACGAAGAGATGAATACAGAAACTCGTATCGTTGAAAAATTAGAACAAAGTCGTATGGAAGATGAAAAGCGTCGCGCCCAAGTTCTTTTCGGCGACAAATTTGATGCTTTACAAAACGGTCAGCAGCCGGCAGTGGCTCAGCCCGTAGCTCCGTCTCCGGTTCAGGTAGCCCCGGCACCGCAACCAGTTCAACCTATTTATATCGAACAAAGACGTGAGCCTGTTGTAAAAGCTCCACCTGTTGAAGAGAAAGAAACATTATCACGTGATGCCGTTCGTGAAGAAGTTCGTGCGGCTTTAGATGAAGATTCAAAAGCGGTTGTGGCTCCGGTCGAGCTTCGTTACTTCGGCGCTTACGCGGGTATCGGTGAATATCCTGATGTTAAAAATGTAAAAGGTAATTACACTTTAGGTGCGGCTTTTGGTACTCGTTATGAATACATGATGATTGAAGGTGCCTTCATGATGTCGAACTACGGTGTTGATGTGAACAATTACATCGCTGGTTACCGCATGGATTCTTATGATGTAAATCAATATCAAGGTTCATTAACGGCTAAATACCAAATGTTGGGTGGTATGGTTCGTCCAGTTATCGGTGGAACAATTGCTTACTCTTACAGAAAATACGCCTTAACGAATAGCTACACGAACGCAAGCCAAGATACAGGTAATTCACAGGCGATCGATTTAGGTATTAACACAGGTGTCGATTTAGAATTTAGCCCTAAGTTTTCTTTAGGAATCGATTTTAGATACATGTTTAACATGTCGAGCAAGATCACTTCGAATTACTCGAACTCTTCATACGGTCAAATCGGAACGCCGCTTGAAAAATTGCAATACTACACAACTGGCATTTGGGCTCGTGTTAATTTCTAGTTTTTCGGTTTAGATTCGCTTTAAAAGCAGCTGAATAATTTTTCTAAAGTCCTTCTGCTAAAAACAGAGGGACTTTTTCTTTTTCTGGGATTATGCTCGAATTATGAAAACGTTAGTTATTGTTGTGATTACTTTATTTATATCTGTATTGGCTACCGCGGAAGACTCGACACCCTCAAACCCGGTCGAAGCAAAAACGAATGATACCCCGGCCGTTGTGCCTGTTAGGGCCCCAAATAAAGAGGTCTTTAACCAAATTCTTTTTGCCGAAGGATTTCAATCGTGGACAAAGCGTGATTTAACGCTTTATAAAAAAGTTTTAGCGGCCTATATGAAGCTCGACAAAATTTCTGATTTTTCAGATTCAGTCGACGAAGATTTTTTGGTTTCAAGATTGTTAAAAAGTGAAGCGTTAGTTTTTGATATTCACCCTCAAGATCAGTTTGTTTTTAACCCATCGAAGTTACCGGCAGGTGAATACACAAAAAAAGAAATTGAAGATGAATTAAAAGGACTTTCGTACGCCGTAGCGCTTTTAAATCTTCGCGAAAAACAGATGACGCAAAAGGCCCGATTTAAAGCCTGGATTGATGTCCTGAAGCGAAAATACCAGGTTAAAATAAAATCCGATGACTTTCCTAAAACCTAATTTTGAAGTGACTGAAGGTCGCGCAAATGATTTCGAAAACTTAGCGGAACTTTACGAAACGATCGCGTCGACAATTTCGAACAAAGCTTTTTTTAATTGGAACCAAAAAAAAGCCGAAGAAGAAATCGCTATAGCAAAGACATTTCTGATGAAAGACGAAATGGATGGCTCGATTCAGGCTTTCGTGACTTACCGAGATTATCAGGATCGCTACGAAATCAGCGCGATCGGCACCAACCCTAAGCATTTAAAAATGGGCTTCGCCCAAAAAGTGCTAACGGCGTTACAGGCAAATGCGGCGCAGCGAAGGCTAGCTATTTGGCTAGAAGTTCATGAAAACAACCAAACAGCCATTAATTTGTACTTAAAAAATGGATTTAAAGTTTTAAATACCAGAAAACGCTACTATCCCGATGGGGGAGACGCCCTGGTTATGCAGTTTACTTCGGTTTAATATTCAAAGTTGATTGCTGAGCCTAAGTTTGATAGGTTAGAAAGCAATTGGGCCGAAAGCCCAATTTTTTTTTGCTCAAACTCTATTAAAACACTTTACAAGAGAGCGGTGCTATTGGATTCGAAAAAGTTAGATTGGCTTAGTCAAATTGAAGATGTTGCGACTAAATTTGCCGAACAAGAAGGATGCATCTTATACGATGTAGAACTGACAGGTAGCGGTAACGGTAGAATCTTACGCATCACAATTGATAAAGAGACAACTGGCGTTGGAATCGACGAATGCACAGCGATCGCTCGCGGTATTAATGAGTTCATGGAAGACAAAGAAGATCTAGTTCCCGATGGAGAATACTCGTTAGAAGTTTCGTCTCCTGGTCTTGATAGACCCTTGCGTAAGCCTTGGCATTTTGAAAAAGCTATTGGCAAAAAAATCTACGTAAAACTAGCGCAGGCATTAGGATCTTTTGCGGAAGTGAGCGAAAAAGGCATGCAAACGATGAAACAGTTTGAAGAAACTTTAGTTTCGGCGGATGCGAATGAATTAACATTTAAAATGAAATCGAACTTAGTAAAAGTACCGATCTCTAAAATTGAAAAATCGAAAGTTGTTTTTGAAATGAAAACAAACTCTAAAAAGAAGTAACTGGGGGTTCATGTGGCTGATAATTTATTTACCGATTTAGCAAAAGTAATCGATCAAGTAGGTCGTGATAAAGGGATCGATAAAGATGTCATCATCGATGCTGTCAAACAGGCTATGTTGGTAGCGGCTCGTAAAAAATACGGTACGTACCGTGAAATCGAAGCGCAGTACAATGAATCAACGGGTGAAGTTGAACTTTATGAATTTAAAGAAGTTGTAACAGCTGAAAAATTTGTTGATGAAGAAGTTGAGATTAAATTAGACGAAGCTTTGTTGTTAGACCCTCAAGCGACTTTAGGCGATTCGATCGGTATTAAATTAGCTTCAAACGATTTGGGTCGTATTGCGGCTCAGACGGCAAAACAAATCATCTTACAAAAAGTACGTGATGCAGAACGTGAAATCATTTTCTCTGAGTTCGAAGCGCGTAAAGGTGAAATCGCATCAGGTATCGCTCGTCGTGTTGAACGCGGTGCTATCATTGTAGATTTAGGTCGTACTGAAGCTCACATTCCACCGCGTGAACAAATTCCGGGCGAAGTGTATAAGCCAGGTGATCGTATCCAAGGTTATTTATCTGAAGTTCGTCAAACAACACGTGGTCCACAAATTATCATGTCACGTGCGGATGAACGTTATTTAGTAAAATTATTTGAAATGGAAGTTCCAGAAATTTACGACGGCGTTGTTGAAGTGATGGCAGCCGCTCGCGAACCGGGACAACGTGCTAAAATTGCTGTTCGCTCAAAAGACAATTCGGTTGATCCGGTTGGCGCGTGTGTCGGAATGAAGGGTTCTCGTGTTCAAAATATCGTTCAAGAATTAAAGGGCGAAAAAATTGATATCGTCAAGTGGGACGAAGATATCACTCGTTTTGCATGTAATGCTTTAGCACCAGCTGAAATCTCTAAAGTATTCTTAGATGAAGAAAATAAAGAGATGGAAATCGTTGTACCTGATACGCAATTAAGTTTAGCGATCGGAAAAAAAGGTCAGAACGTTCGTTTAGCCGCTAAGTTAACGACTTGGAAACTAGATATCATGTCGGATTCATCAGCCTCGGCAAGAACGGCTGAATCTATTTTCAACTTAATGTTGTTACCGGGTATGAACGAAACGATGGCGCAAAATATCTTCCAATCTGGTTTCGGCTCATTCCAATCTATTTCGCAAGCTAAAGTCGAAGAAATCATGACAATTCCTGGATATGACGATCCAGATAAGGCACAAAAACTAATACAGGATGCAGCAGCGTTGATCAAAAACTATAAAGATCAAGGTTTGGCGATTCCGAAATCACCACAAGCGGGTCTTGTGAATGATAAAAACACTTCAGCAAAACAACGTGCTGAAGAACAACTTAAAGCCGAGTTATCAAAACTTGGTACAAGTAATTAATAAGAAAAAAGTAGACGGGGAATAAACGCGTGAGTAATCCAAAAGTTTTCGAATTTGCAAAAGACGTTGGTATGACACCTTTAGCTTTGATGGATAAAATCAAAGAATGGAATCTGCCAATCAGGAATCATATGGCTGAAATCGAGCCAGATGTGCTTGAGCAAATTAAAATTAAATTAGCTGGCCCTGAAAAAGGCAGTGACGAAAAACCGAAGAAAACGGCCACTCGTAAACCGTCTGCAGCCACAGGCGCTAAAAAAACAACGGCTGCAAAGCCAGCATCTAAAGCCGGATCAAAAACTTCGGCAGCTCAAGAAGCTGAAATTGAAAAAGCTAGAGCCGCATCGACCGCCGCGGCGTCTGTGATTCGTAGAAAAACGGTAGTTGAACCCGTGGCAGCAGCTCCGGTTGCTGAAGAAAACAAAGCTAAAATTATTTCAAAACCTGAAGTAGCCGCTGTTGAAGAAAAAACAGCAGCTCCGATCGAAAAATCAGTCGAAAAAACAGTTGCTGAGCCAGTTGCGGCAAAAGCTCCAGTAGCCGCGACGATTGCGGCGCCTGCAGCTTCGGCCGCGGCACCCGCAACTGAAGCGACAGTTACGGCAGCGGCTCCGGCCGCGGCGACGACTCCAGCAGCTCCGGCTGAAAGAGTTGCGCCTCCAATTTCAAGAAAAAAAGAAGTTTCTATCGGTGATAGCGGCGTTTCTAGTTTGGCCAGTGCGGCCGTGCTTCCACGTCGTAACATTATCGGAAAAATGGATTTAAGTCGTGTTCAAGATCCTCGTGGTCCTCAAGGTGGTTACCAAGGTTCGCGTCCATTAAGTGGACCGCGCAGCCAAGGTCACGGCGGTGGAACATCTGCCGGTGGTGGTTCTGCTTCTGGTGGATTTAACTCGCGTCCAAGTACGGGCATGGGCGCACGCCCTCAAAGTACGACAGGCGCACGTAATATCCGTACCGGTTTCGTAGCGCAAGCTCCGGATATTCCAGTCTTTACAAATAACTTACCTGATCAAAAACGTGATTATGATAAGAAAACTAAAAAATTCGGTGTGGCTACTGCTACGGGCGGATTGTCAGCGAAAGAAAAAGAAGCAGCAGAAATTATCAATAGCTTCAACCCGAACGAATTTAAAAAACGTGAATTAGTATTTCAGCCTAGAAAAAAACAGGACATTTTAAACCGTCCAGCGATGAAAACCCAAGTGACTCAAGCTAAGGCTTCTAAGCGCGTACTTAAAGTAAATGGCAAAATGAAAGTGGGCGACGTTGCGGCTGAACTTGGTATCAAGGCGGCTCAGTTAGTAAAAGCATTAATGAAAAATGGCGTTATGGCCAACATGACGGCTGATATCGATTTCGATACCATCGCTTTAATCATTCCAGAGTTCGGTTGGGAAGCGCAAAACGTTTTCAGAACCGCTGATGAAATGGTTGTTGAGCACGCGTTCGGTGATTTAGATGCCGAAAAAATAACGCGTCCACCGGTTGTGACCGTTATGGGTCACGTCGATCATGGTAAAACATCATTACTAGATGCTATCCGTAATGCGAAAGTAGCTGACGGCGAAGCCGGCGGTATCACTCAGCATATCGGTGCGTACTCTGTTAAAACCGACGATGGATCTTTAATTACATTCTTAGATACTCCGGGCCATGAAGCCTTTACGGCGATGCGTGCTCGTGGTGCTAATGCAACTGATATCGCGGTTATCGTGGTCGCGGCTGATGATGGTATGATGCCTCAAACAGCTGAGGCGATTAATCACGCTAAAGCAGCGGGCGTTCCAATTATCGTTGCAGTGAATAAAATGGATAAGCCAGGTGCGAATCCAGATCGTATTAAGCAGCAATTAACAGAGCTTGAGATCGTTCCTGAAGAGTGGGGCGGTACAACGATTTTCGTTGAAGTTTCAGCTTTGAAAAAAACAGGTATCGATAAACTTTTAGAAAATATTAAACTTTTATCTGAAGTTGCAGAGCTTAAAGCCAATCCTTCACGTTCTGGAACAGGTATTGTTATCGAAGCGAAACTTGAAAAAGGTCGCGGCGCGGTTGCAACTATTCTAGTAAAAGATGGAACAGTTAAAGTTGGACAGTACATCGTAGCGGGTGCGATGAAAGGTAAAGTGAAGTCTTTAATTAATGATAAAGGCGCACGCGTTACTGAAATGACTCCGGGCTTACCTGTTGAAGTTTTAGGTCTTGAAGGAGTTCCTTCAGCGGGCGATCGTTTTGACGTCGTTGCTGATGAACGCCAAGCAGAAGAAGTTGTAGCGAATCGTAAAGCGGTTATCGCGGCTGAAGCTAGCATCAAAGGTAAAATTTCGATGGAAGATATCTTCGCGAAAGTGACTGGCGGTGACGTTAAAGATTTCAATATCGTTTTAAAATCAGATGTGAACGGTTCTTTAGAAGCGATTCATGGCATGTTAGCTAAATTAGCTTCAGCTGAAGTTAAAAATAAAGTGATCCATTCAGCGGTTGGTGGAGTAACTGAAAAT
>JACMQO010000003.1 GCA_014376935.1 Bdellovibrio sp. | reverse complement strand
CCTGGCGCTTTTAGCTAGTGTGCTGAGCGGAGTTAAAAGTGCGCCGTCTAAGGCTAATTGCGTGCCTTCGGGCGATAGTTCTAACTTTTCGTTCGCTTCAAGCGTCGTGATTTTTTCGTAAGATTCATTGGCCATTTTTTCAAAGGGCACAAGCTTCTGGGCGATGTTTTGGCGCGTGTAAGAGCCAGCGATTAAAGACGTTCTTTCTTTAACGTAAGCATTATAAATCTTTGTGATGTCGGCTTGGTTTGCGAACGCCGCAGAGGATAATAAAAAAGTGATCGTAATTAGAATGGATTTATACATGCGTCGGCTCCTACTTTTGCAAATTCTGATTTAATCGGTTCTGGTAATTTATCGCCGATTTTATTCTGACGTTTTTCGATATTAGAAGTGTATTGAGTTAAGTTTTTGCCACTCATCGTTTTTAATGGCTTTTTCATTCCTTTAACAAATTCCGCAGGTGAGCGGGCTGATAGACGGCGAATTGCGGCCGCCGCGGCGGCAGGGCCTCCGCTTCCGTAAGCGTTCATGACGCTTAATTGTTTAACATCATCGATATTTGAATCAGAGGCGTGCTTTTTTAAATAGGGGCGAAGCTTCGGTTCAAGATTCATTTCCCAAACTGTTGTGGTGCCAATTAAGCTGTAAAGGATATTTCGTTCAAAGCCTTCACCCGTCGAAATGAATTCACATTTATTTGAAAATTTAGGTTTTGATTTTAAGTCGGGGCTCGCTATTAATTTAGCAGCATCACAATCTGGATTTGTGCTGTCAGCAATTTTTTTCATGTACTTGTAGCCGCGGTGTTTTTGATGAATATCGTCGATAAACGTACTAGTTAATTGGCCCATGCCCGTTCCGTTACCTGATGAATACTGCGGACGAAATCCTGATTCGATGGAAAGCTTTTGAAAGATGGCGTTTAAATCGATGCCGGTTAAACCTTCTTTGACCGCGCAGTTAACGAAATTTGAAATGACGGCATTTTGGTACGTTAGTTGTTCGTTTGTAATACACATGTTGCCTTTAGCGCGAGTTCCAGACGGGCAAGCAATTTGCGCGGCAGAGGCTGAGCTACTGGTGTTACTAACAACTAAACACTCTTGTTTGAAAGCTAGGGTCGGTGGTTCCGGCGAATGAAGGGCTGAAGATTGGGCCGTCTTGATCGTTTCTGGAATTTTCATCGCCGTCGAAGAGCAGTCAGTACAAACGGGTTGGGCCGTCGCTTCTTGTTTGGCTCCCAAATTATATTTTTGATAAATAATTTGGGTTAACTTATTTGAAGTTTTAGCTTTGTTTAACTGATCAATCAGGCTTGTCGATGAAGCGTTTCCAGAAACGCATAGATCATCAGCTTGAACGCCAAATGAATAAACAGCCGAAAATACGAATAGCGAAGCAACCAGAATTTTTTTGTTCATTCTTTTATGTTAAACTATTTTACTAAAAAATCCTTCCATTTATTCATCAAAGTCGGGGTCATCATCGCGAAGCAAATGGTGCCTTCAGTCGCTGGTTCTTTGCGATTGATTTTAGCTTCTCGACTAAGGTCGTAAAGACGGTATTCGTTGGCCCGGTCGAAATAGAGTTCGACCTCGGTCTGCATTTCGTTGATGGAATCGGCCATGATTTTTTTAAGCTGTTCGAATCCTTGGCCTGTTAAGGCGCTGACAAAAACGCGCGGAAAATGTTTTACTTTGAATTGGCGTTCAATGGGGGCGACATCGACTTTATTAAATATATGGATGATTTTTTTATCTTCCCATTTAAATTGTTTGATCAAGCCATCAACGACTTCAATCTGGCGATCCATATTTGGCGATGATAGATCGATAACATGAAGTAAAATATCAGCTTCGGCCGATTCTTCTAAGGTCGCTTTAAAGGCTTCAATTAATTGTGGGGGAAGTTTTCGTATAAATCCCACGGTATCGGTCACAACGGCCGGCGGGCCTTCATCTAAAAATACTTTTCGCGTCGTCGGATCAAGGGTTGCAAACACCATGTCTTTGGCAACAACTTGTGATCCCGTTAAGCGATTTAACAAAGAGCTTTTTCCTGAATTCGTATAACCAATCAAAGCAAAACTTGGAACTTCGTTACGTTTTCTAGATTGACGATGCTGTGCGCGCGCGCGAGAGACTTCATCTAATTTTTTCTTAATTAAACCAATTTTTTCGCGAATACGGCGACGATCATTTTCAAGGGCCGATTCACCCGGGCCGCGTGTTCCGATGCCACCCGCTAAACGGGATAAGGATTCATTCCATGCGCCCACGTTACGGGGCATTTGATCTAATAACTGCGCCAGTTCAACTTGAAGTTTTCCTTCATACGTTCGCGCGCGTTGGGCAAAAATATCTAAAATTAATTGCGATCGATCTAGAATTTTACAGCCAATTTCTTCCTGTAAATTTCTAGATTGAATGCCCGACAACTGGTGATCGACGACGACCAATTGGCATTTACTTTCTTGAACCATTTCTTTGATCTCTTGCACTTTGCCAGAGCCGATCAAAGAACTGGGATTGTACGATGGTAAAACTTGAACGGTTGAGCCGATGACTTCGCCGCCCGCGGCCAAGACTAATTCTTCAAGTTCACAAAGGTTTTCTTTGATTTCAGAAATGGGTTCTGACTTCAGACCCACTCCGACAACAATCACCTTATCTTTTT
>JACMQO010000030.1 GCA_014376935.1 Bdellovibrio sp. | reverse complement strand
GACGCGGTAAACTTCGCGGCGGCCGCAGGACAAGCGCCAAAAAATATTTTCACGATTTGCTGCATACTTTCTGGAGTTCCGACCTTTTGAAGCGCAAGTACATGCGTGCCAACATCTTTAAAAGCCACCCAGTCCGCATGAACTTTTTCGTATAAATCTTTTTGACCTGCCGTAAAACCGTGTCCTGTGTATCTCTTTTCAGCCTCTTCGAAAGCAGCAATACTTTCATTTGCTGCGCGGATGGCTTCGGCGGTTTGTTCACCTGTAATACCCGGCAAACCCAATGTTCGTAATGTGATGCGAATACGACGATACCGAACAAACATTTCATTGGCGTCTTCAAGTTTCGGCATGATGTCATCTGTGATAACGTCATAAGTATCTTCAACTCTATTCAGCCCCTGATAAGCCATTGTCCCGATCACCATACTAACTGTTGAAATAAACAAACAAAGCATTAACATCTTTGTCTTTAAACTAAATTGTTTTAAAAATCCCATTCTATCCCCACGGTGATTCACGACTGGCTGTTCGTCGCGGTAATAAATTCTATTCGTTAGCAAATTTAATCGCTCTTTGATGACTATCGGAAAATGTTTTGCAATTCTTTACACATCATCTTTAAAGTTAGACTTAGTTCTAAGCCAATATTTAATTGTTTAATAATGGGGATTTGTGCCCTACACTCATAGAATTAGTGAATAAAGCTGCTGCGTTTAAAGCAGCATTAGAAAAGGATTTCTATGCAAAGTACACCGTCAAATACTGATTCAAATTCGACAGGTGATTTCACTCAGTTCCTACAAATTCCTTCAACTGAATTGATGGATATTGTCGAGGCCGCTATATGGGTTGTGTCTTTAGACGGAACTATCGAATACGTTAATCCCAGTATTTGCAAGATGTTTGGATACACACGTGAAGAGATGCTCCGTCGCCATGCAGTCGATTTCATCGGGCATGCGAACTCTGGCTTCGTCACCGAAAATATCGCAAAAAGAAAAAAGGGAATGTCCGAGATTTATTCTTTTTCACTTCCTCGCAGAGACGGTACAACGTTAGATGTGATGATCGCCGCAAACGCCGTTTTCGATAGAAATAAAAATGTAATCGGCGCTATGGCCGTCATTACTGAAAACAAAGGCTCGGCCGTGAACGCCAACAAAACAAAGACCATTACAGATTCAGAAGAGTATTCATTTGGAAATTTAAAACTTTATCCGGCCAGTATTGAATATGCGATGAATGGCGAACGTTTTGAAATCAGCCATTTTGCATTTAGGTTATTAAGTTACTTCGTCAAAAATCACAGTCGCGTTATTACGCGCTCAGAAATTATTGAGCATGTTTGGGAAGAATCGCAAACCAGCGACCGCGTCATTGACGCCCACATCGTCGCTTTAAGAAAAAAATTAAAGAACTTCGATGGCGCCCTAAAAATGGTTTATGGATTAGGTTATATTTTAAAGCTAACCGACAAAACCACTTCAAACGCGTAAGCTAACGCGGCGTTGGCTTGGCAGGAGCGCCGCATCTTTAACTAGATGAAAACCAAATGAAGTAGCCCGCTGATTATCGCCAAGAATAAAGACCCAAAGATCGCGGCTAAAAACCCTTCCACATGAAATCCTGGAACAAATAAAGACGCTATTTTTAAGACCAGTCCATTGACGACAAATGTAAATAAACCCAGTGTAATGACATTTAATGGCAAAGTTAAAAAGATCAGTAAGGGCCATAATAAGTAATTGGCGACTGAAATCATCAGCGCTGCGACTAAGGCGCTGATAAAGCCCGACACCTTAAATCCAGAGATCACTTTTGAAGTGATCAGCACCGCCACGGCAGCCAGAATCCAGTGAACTAAATAATACATCATTGAAGGATTTTCTTGGTACATCATGTGTCTGATTGCATCATTGTTTTATAAAAACGTAAATTAATTTCTAAGCTCTATTGATTTTAATCGACTTTAATTTTCAAAGTTGCCAAAGATCTGAAGTTAAAAGATAGTCCTTTTGCTAAGATCAATAACATCTTGGTACAAGTCTAAACAAACGGAGACCTTATGAAACACCTTTTAATCGCCGCCTCTTTCATTTTCTCATTAACAACTTTCGCGCAAACAGCTGCCCCCGTGCTTCCTGCAAGTTTAGGAAAAACGATGAAAGCGATGTCGACAAATTTGAAAGCAATCGTCGCGCAAGCAACCGAAGCCACTAAAAATGAAAGCTCGGCGAAACTGGCTGATGATTTCGTGACTTTAACTTTGCACGCCAAAGACTTTGCCGTTGATTCAATTCAAGCCCTTCCCGCCGAACAGCAAGCGGCTGCAAAAGCTGAATACGATAAAATGCTAGAGCAGACGGCGATCACAGGTCAGCAACTGGCCGCAGCTTTCCGTGCGAATGATAATGTTTTAGCCGCTAATTTATTAAAGCAATTAAGCCAAGATAAAAAAGACGGCCACGATAAATTTAAAAAAGATTAGTTTTTGGTTTTCAATGATGCAGCTTGATAAAAACTTGATCGAACGTATTCAGCGATTGATGGATCTGGGTAAAATTCGTCAAGACGTCAAAGTCACAGATATCAGCGAGCACGTCGACACTTACATGGATGGCAAATTTTTCTTTGGCCGCATCTTACAAGAAGAACCTAGCGAAGAAATGCTAAGAACTTCTTTCCTGTTTATGCAAACCTATTCGCGATCCATCCAAGTGGCTTAATCGTTGTATTATAAGCCTTCGTTAATTTTTTTAATTAATAGATCTAAATCCAACTGATCTAAGATCATGCCATTAACAAAAAATGTTGGCGTTCCGGTAACACCACCCTGCGCGCCTTCGGTCGCGTCTTTCGCAATAATTTCTGCTGTGGCTGGATCATTCATATCACTTTTAATTTTCGCCATGTTTATTTTAGGCACTTGTGAAACGACTTTTAGAATTTCAGACTCCGTTGGTTCTTGTTTTTCGCCCCAAACTTTTTGGCTTTGAAAAAGAATATGTTGAACTTCTAGAAATAAGTTTTGCTTACGAGCCGCTTCTAATACCTTAACCGCGGTCGCCGAATTCTTATGGTACGTCATGTATCTAAAAACCCAACGGACTTTACCTTTGTAATACTCCATTTCTTTTTCAATATACGGGGCTACGGCCGCACACGATTCACACTCAGGGTCAAAGTACTCAACCACTGTCACCTTCGCATCGATGGGGCCCGACGAAAAACTGTGGCTTGCCGCCATGTTACCCACCATCGGCATGGTTGCAGTCATTTTAGGTTTTTCGATATTCACCGTCGCAGCGGTATCGTTCGACACGAACTTAAACAGAACAATGCTGATCACCAAAACCGCAATCAAAACGAAAACTAAACCCTTAATCTTTTTTTGCATAAATGACTCCTATTAAACTTAAAATAAAAATAATTGAAAAACTAGCCAGTGACATGACAGGAATACTGATCAAGCCAAATAATTCGAACTGTTTTGTTTTACAACTTAAATCAGCCGTACAGACTTTGAAGGCCTCTTGAATAAAACCGTGATAAATCAATACATGATAAAGAGCAATGACCAGCCCCACAAAGCTAAGCACCAAACTATAAAGCGAAACTTTGTTATCGTCAGATAATAAACCAATCGGTAAAATAAAAACTAGCGGATACATAAAGACTCTCTGATACCAACACAAAGTGCAGGGAGGAAACTTCAGTAGCTCGCTAAAAATAAGGCTAATGATCATGGATAACAAAGCCACACCCCAACAGATATAGCCAAGCCCGCTTAAATTTTTTCGAACAACATTTATCATGCGAATCAAGATTTGGCCGATCTGCTTTGGTATTCAATTCGCGGCGCTTCATTATGGCCTAAACGCCTTAGCTGCTTGCTGCAAATCGTTGTTTGGTGATTTTAACGCCCGATTCATTGCTAAAAATCAGCAAGCAGTTTGTATCGCCTTGAGATAGCTTTGCTTAATCATTTTAAATTTGTCTTGATATTTCTATAAACAATTTGATCAGGTTTAAAAACCTTAAGTTCTATGTAAACAACCCCGAAACGATAAGGTTACCGCCATAATGACCAGATATCTCAGGAGCCCTTCATGAACAACTGGAGCTTAAGCGCAAAGGTGTATTTTGCATTGGCCTTTAAAGATGTGTAGCTAAATGCCAAATGGTAAACCAATTGTTAACATTAACATCGCAGAGATTTTCGTCACGACCGACGATATTGTGATTTGCACGGTTCTTGGTTCGTGCGTATCTGTTTGCTTATATACCGAGGATGGAACTGCCGGTGGCATGAACCACTACGCCCTGCCTGAAATATTAAATTCTCAGAAAGATCAGCCCACGCCGCTTCGTTACGGAGACTACTCGATCGTTCAATTGATTCGTGAAGTGAGTGCGACTGCAAACAAGCTACCCCATAAATTAATTGCTAAAATCATCGGTGGCGCCAACAACATCGCTTCGAAAACAGATACTCACGATGTTGGAACGGCCAATGTATTAATGGCAAAAAAAATATTATCCGAATACAAAATTAAAATTATTGGTGAAGAGCTGGGTGGCGATACTGGGCGAAAAGTTCTTTTTCATGTTAAATCGGGTCGATTACAATCTGCTTTTGTAGGACCTGGCTTTAGCCGTCCATCGGCCGCAAAAGCCATCGAAATAAAGGCGAATAAAAAGTCCGAAGCGGCTTAAATCAATCTTTTTGTACTAAAAGTTTATTCACATATCTCTTTAAGCCAACTGCAAATTTTCGAAGATTGGCCCCGCATTTCGAATCGATTTCGAAGCCACCACACGCACACTTTACGATCTTTGATAGGTAATTCGTACGGAACTTCTAAAACGTCGCCGTCTTTGATAGCCTTTGCGACAAGCAGCCGTGGAACTAAACTCCATCCCAACCCGGCAATCACCGCGGCACGCACCCCGATTAAGTTATCAATCGTAATTCCAGATTCTGAAATGGTCTGCATTTTTGGTAGAAAAATATCTTGGTTAATATCTTGATGACGAATAAAGGGGCGCAATTTCAATTCGTCGATATTTTTTTCGTTTTTGTGATGAATCCCCGAACGCCAACTGGCCGGACAAATAATCACCCACTTCTCTGTGGCCACTTGCTTGTGTTCAATTTCGGGGTTTTCAGGAGGATGACAAACCAGAACAAAATCAACACTGCCATCTAAAAGAGACATCTCGAATTTTTGGCTTGGAACAGATAACGTAAAGCTAGTTTTACCCGT
>JACMQO010000029.1 GCA_014376935.1 Bdellovibrio sp. | reverse complement strand
TCGTCTAATTCTTTTTTATCTAAGAATGCCGTCGCATAAATTCGCTGAAGCATCGGATTCTTTTCGTCTCCGCGCCAGTACGCACCCGCCACCGACATCAGTTTGAATGCTTTGATCTGCCCTGTGCTTTGCACGTGCGGACCACGGCATAGATCGAACCAATCGCCTTGATGATAAATACCAACGACGCCTTCGCCTTTTTTAGCTAGGTCTTCGATGATTTCGACTTTGAAGCGTTCACCCTTAACTTTAAAAGTTTCGATGGCTTTTTCGATCGGCCAATTTTCGCGTGTTAATGGAAAATCTTTTTTAACAAGTTCGTCCATCTTTTTTTCGATTTGCGCGAAGTGCTCTTCGGTAAAATGAAATGGAGAATCGAAGTCGTAAAAGAACCCATTTTCGATCACGGGGCCAATTGTTACTTTAACTTCAGGCCAGATGCTTTGAACCGCGTGAGCCATTAAATGCGCCGCTGAATGGCGAACAACTTCAAGCGCTTGTGGCGATTTCGCTGTAACTAGCTCTAAGTTTGTGCCGTCTTTTAACGGTGTACGTAGATCAACGATTTCAGGCAAGCCGTTAATTTTTGCGCCCAAGGTATCTTTAGCTAAACGCGGGCCGATGCCGGCCGCAACTTCTAAAGCAGTGGGTTCGTGGTCAAATGAGCGAACAGATTTATCTGGCAATATAATATTAATTTGTGACATAGATTTCTTCGGGTTTAAAAGTTCATGATTAAGAGACAAAACAAACGACAGAGGTAACAACCGTGGTGGTCGTAATCGTTGTGAAGTTAAAAGTGGTCGTCCCAGCTTGGGGAATCAATGACATACTTTGAATGTACTGAAGTTTCGTCGGCTAAGCTAGGAAATTATAATATTAAGCTTATTTTTATAGCTCGAGTTAAGCAGCTCGAACTTTTGGTCTAAAGACCAGATCAATCTTGCGCTAGCTTACGTTCAATTCTAATAAAAAAGGGCTCAACTTTCGTTGAACCCTTTTTCAATTTTAACTTTAATTTAAAAACTAGTACGTTACGTGGTGATTCAATGCTTCTTGTAAGCGTGGATCGTTGATCGCAACCATATTGTTTTTTGTGAAGAACTTGATCATCGTCATTAAAAATAAACCTAAGAAGCCGATGAAAATGCCGATTTCCCAGAAGCTAAATTGCGGAACGCCGTCGAAGAAGTTTGGGTAAACCATCCAGTAGATATCTACATAGTGCATCACTAAAACTAAGATCGAAGTTGAAACTAAAATAGAATCACTTCTTTTTGCGCTTCTTGGTAATAAAACCAAGAACGGAACGATGAATCTGAAGATCAATAACGCGAACGATACTGACATCCAACCGTTTAATGAACGCATGATATAATATTCAGTTTCTTCTGGAATATTAGCGTACCAAATTAACATGAACTGAGAGAACGCAATGTACGCCCAGAATACCGTGAAACCTTTTAAGAATTTACCGATATCGTGCTGGTGCTCTTCAGTTACGTAGCCTGAAATCCATTTTGAATTTTTAAGCCAAACGATCATGATCGCAAGAACTGCAAACGTTGCCTGGATGGCTCCGCCGAAGCAGTAAATTCCAAAAATTGTTGAATACCAAGTTGGCAATAACGACATCAATAAGTCGAAAGAGAACATCGTGAAGAAAATCGCAAAGAATGCGATAAATCCAACCGAGTACGCCGTGTTCTTATGAGTTAACTCATGAGCGCCCGTAACGTCTTGTTTGATCGAGTTACCAACGATCAAATGACGGAAAACCAACAAACCGATTCCGAAAAAAACAAAACGAATTGTGACAAACCAAGGTGCTAAGTACAAAGACTTTCCACCAGTAAGTAATGGCAATTTTGAAGCATCGGCCCAAACATATAAATATTTGAAACCTAAAATCAAAACGAAACTTGAAACCAACATCACCGGTATGAAACTAGTCATCGCTTCAGCAAAACGACGGATCGAAGCACTCCACCCTGCTTTGGCTGCGTAGTTGAGCGCGATAAAGAACATCGCACCAGCAGCGATTGAAGCAAAATAGAAAAAAGCCGTTAAGTACGAAGTCCAAAGACGTTCTGGGTTTTTCGCAAAACCTAAAACGAAAGTGATTAGCCCGATAAACATGAAAGCAAAGCTTGCGGTTTTAAGTCCTTGCGGAGCCTCAAACTTTGTTAATTTTAATTCGTGAGAGTGATTATTGCTTGCCATATTTCTACCTACTTCGATTCTTTTTGAAGATGACGAACGTAATTAACAACCTGCCAACGATATTTTTGCGGAATGTGAGAGGCGTAAGGACCCATTACACCCTGACCCATCGTGATCACGTGGTAGATCTGACCGTCAGTCCAACCCGTAATTTTAGCAGAGTATAACGAAGGTGGTTTTAAAGCCATTTTTTCGCCAACTGGCATTTTTTCTCCGCCTTCACCTTTGCTACCATGGCAAACAGCGCAGTTTGTTTGGTAATATTTAAGACCCACTTTTAATGAATCTTCAGACATATCACCCGCCATCGGATTTTGATTACGAGCCGCGCCCGCAACATCTTTAGCGTATTTGTATGGAATAAAACCAACGGGTTGAGTTCCTTCTGGAGGAACGCGCATACCCGAATGATTTGGAGACTCTTCATCATACTCTTGCGGCTTGATCGCAGGACTTTCCATCATATCTTGAATCACTTCAATATTTGGTTTCGAGCTGTCTTTACAACCTTGCAAAGCAATAAGAGTCATGACTCCAGCGGCACCAATCATTAATTTATTTTTTAATGATCTTTTCATTTAGTACTCCGACACTTTCTTGATTTCGTTCGCGCCCAATTCATTAAATAATTTTGAAATGCGGTCTTCACTGTAACCTGTATCCGTTTCAGGGATAAAAATTGCAAATTTGTGAGACGTTAAATCTTTATCAATCACTGGCGGATCAATGCGTGGCATTTTAGTCACCACAAACAATGCAACGACTGAAGATAAAGCTGCAAAAAGTACTGTTAATTCGAAAATAATCGGAATAAATGCAGGTAAAGAGAAAAAAGGTTTACCCGCAATATTAATCGGCCAATCCACAACTGAAGTATAATAAGTTAATGCTAACGCTGATAACAAACCAACTACACCCGCAATAAAGGTCACATAAGGAATCCAACTACGCTTGATACCACAGGCCTCTTCCATACCGTGAATTGGGTACGGAGAAATTGCGTCGAATTTTGTAAATCCAGATTCACGAACTTTTCTAGCTGCTGCGACAACTTTTGATTCTTCAAGAAAAATAGCGGCCATTCCGCCTAATGTTTTCTTAGCCATTAGTGAGCTCCTTCATTTTCTTTACCAACATTCATAACAGGCTTAATCTCTGCGATAGAAATAGCCGGGAATACGCGAAGATAAAGTAAGAAAATCGTAAAGAACATACCGAACGAGCCTACTAAAATCGCCGTATCGTACATTGACCAAGCGTATTGACCCCAGTTTGACGGTAAGAAATCGCGGTGAAGCGAAGTCACCGTGATCACGAAACGTTCGAACCACATACCGATATTGACGAAGATTGAAACGACGAACATCACAGGAATTGAACGGCGTAATTTTTTAGACCAGAAAACTTGTGGTGCTAAAACGTTACAAAAAATCATAATCCAGTAAGACCATGCATAAGGACCTAACGCACGATTCATAAAGACGTAACGCTCGTATTCATTTCCAGAGTACCAAGCGATTAAGAATTCAGATCCGTAAGCGTAGCCAACCATTAACCCGGTCATCATGATGATTTTATTCATCACTTCCATGTGATTGATCGTGATGTAATCTTTAAACGTCGGGAATCCGATACGAATTAAGGTCATCAAAGTAATAACCATCGCGAAACCCGAGAAGATCGCACCCGCAACGAAGTACGGAGGGAAGATCGTCGTATGCCATCCAGGTAAACCAGACACCGCGAAGTCGAATGATACGATTGTATGTACTGACAAAACTAGAGGCGTCGAAAGACCCGCTAAGATCAAGTACAACATTTCGTAGTGTGACCAGTTTTTCGCAGTTCCCTTCCAACCTAAAGATAAAGCGCCGTAGATCATGTAACGAACTTTATTTTTAGCGCGATCTTTTAAAGTCGCTAAATCTGGAATCAGACCAATGAACCAGAAAACTGTTGAAACAGTCGCGTAAGTAGAAATCGCGAAAACGTCCCATAATAAAGGAGATCTAAAGTTCACCCACAATGGACCACGCTGATTCGGATATGGAAATAACCAGAAATCAAGCCAAGGGCGACCCGTATGAATTAATGGAAAGATACCTGCAGTCATAACGGCAAAGACCGTCATGGCTTCAGCAGATCTGGCCACCGATGTTCTCCATTTTTGTCTAAATAAGAAAAGGATCGCCGAAATTAATGTTCCGGCATGCCCGATACCAACCCAGAATACGAACGTAATAATCATCGTTCCCCAACCGACCGGGTGATTCACACCTAGTAAGCCCATACCCGTCGAAACAACCACCGCGATTGTTAGGATGTAAAATATGAAAAGGGTTTTTGCGGTTAAGAATAAACCCATCCATTCTTTCGAAGGGATGCGTTCAACCGGAGCGCAAATATCATCGGTAATATCTTTTAATGATTTGTGACCAAGTACTAACTCGTCACGTTTCATTGGGTGCAAAGGTACTGATTGATTTGTTAAACTCATACGTGGCTCCCTTCAACTGCCGCTTGCGACTGGTTGTTGGCGTGATCTTCACCTTTAGCATTATTAGTCTTAACTTCAGTCACTTTGTCATTGTTACGAATTTTAGACATGTAACGAACCGCAGGTTTTGCGAACCATTCTTCAAGTAAGGCGTACGAACGTTCTTCAGCTTTGAAGATTTTCGCGACTCTTGAATTGTCATCATTCAAATCGCCGAATGTGATTGCGTCTGTCGGACACGCTGTTTCACAAGCTACTTTGATGTCGCCATCTTTAAGTGCTTTACCGTCATACTTCGCCTTATTTTTACCTTCTTTGATACGCTGAACGCAGAAAGTACATTTCTCCATCACACCGCGAGTACGAACACCCACTTCAGGATTTAAAGCCATGTGCATTGGTTTTTCGATTAATTTAGCATAATTGAACCAGTTGAAACGACGTACTTTGTACGGACAGTTGTTCGAACAATATCTAGTTCCGACGCAACGGTTGTAAACCATTTCATTTAAACCTTCAGAGCTGTGAACAGTGGCCGCAACCGGACAGACCGCTTCACAAGGTGCATTGTCACAGTGCTGACACATAACCGGTTGGAAAACTGTTTCTGCAGAATCTGTGTCACCGACGTAATAACGATCGATACGGATCCAGTGCATTTCGCGACCTTGCATCACATATTTTTTACCAACAACGTGAATGTTATTTTCAGACTGACAGGCTGTCATACATGATGAACAACCCGTACACGAATTCAAATCAACCGACATACCCCATTTGTGACCGCTGTAAGCGTGACCTGACCAAATAGACCATGTGTGATGTTTCGTGATGTTCGCGTCTTTATTTTTTTCATAATCTTTATTCGTCGCTTGAACAACGATTTGACGGCCTTCCATCGAATCGTGACCCTGCGTTGTGACTAATTTGTAGTGACCACCCGTTTTTTTAATTTCAACAGGAAGTCCCGCAAATAAAACGTCATCACCCTTTACAGTAGCTAGTGTGTATGCATTTTGACCAATGCCATTACCCACTTTACCTGCATGCGTGCGGCCGTAACCCACAGCGATCGCTACAACTTCATCATGAAGACCTGGTTGAATGTGCGCTGGAATTTCTAATTTTTTATTTCCAACCTTAACTTCAACTAAATCGCCTTCTTTTAATTTTAAAGCTTCAGCTGTTTTTAATGAAATACTTGCGTAGTTATCCCAAACGATTTTCGTCACTGGATCTGGAAGCTCTTGCATCCAGCCGACGTTCGCTAAAGATCCGTCGCCCATTTGGACTTTCGTGTAAAGAGCTAATTCATAACCTGTTGTTGCTGTTTTCTTTTTTAATGAAGAAACGGCATCACCTTTAAATGATCTAGCACCTGATGTGCCGACTTCGCCGTGAACACCTTTTTGTAAAAGGTCATTCCAGAAATCTTCGAAATCGCCACCGCGTGATAATTTCGGAGCCATTTCTTCTTTATAGAACGCGCGTAAGTAGTCATAGAAGGTTTCATATGTCGTTAAACGCTTCGGACCCATGTTCGCCATGAAAGCCCAAGTCATTAAAGTCAATTGGAACGAACGCGTATCGTACATCGTGCGGATTAGTGGTTGGTGTAAAGCGTAAACACCTTTTGAAAACTCGGAATCGCTCCAAGTTTCTAAAGCGTGATTATCTGTCGCTACGAAATGCGCGTTAACGGCAGTTTCATCCATTTTATCGCCCGCGTAGACAACCGTATTTACTTTTTTAAGAGCTTCAGCAAAACCTAAATCAGCTGATAAAGAGTAAATTGGATTTGCACGGTAGATAATTAATGTTTTAACAGAACCCGCATTCATCTTTTTGATTAATGCCATTAAACCATCGTAACTAGCTTTAATATGCGGATTACCTGCAGATTGAATCGTTTTTCCTTCATTACCTAGTAATGAATTTAAATAATTCACAGCGACTTGAACCGAAGTTGAATCTTCTGTGCGAGTTTGTAAGCCACCCGTTACAACTAGTGATTCACCGGCATTTTTAACTAGATCAGCTGCGACTTTTTTGAAAGCTTCAGCCGAAATTCCTAATTTACCCGCCACATCTTTGTACGGAGCCGCCATTGTTTTAGCTGATTCAGAGACTGATTTTCCTAAATTTGAAACTTCGTAAATCAAACCCAT
>JACMQO010000028.1 GCA_014376935.1 Bdellovibrio sp. | reverse complement strand
TCAGCCGACAAAAATCCCGCAAGTCCAAGTCTGCGTCATTGGTAAGGACACGGTATTTTCTGGACCTATCGTTTATTCGATTTACATTTTGTTCCTATTTTTGCGAAGGTTAAAAATACAAGCTAGGAGGCTTTATGAAATTAGTCAGTTTATTATGTGTTTGTTTACTATCATCTCAAGTTTTTGCTTCAGATAAATCGAAAGAAAAAACCGTTCGCGAACCCGCGGCGCGCACTAAAAAAGCAAAAGCATTAACATGTTCGAATGCGGCCGGTGATGGTGGATACACAATTACTATTTTTGATTATAAACGCGCAACTATTCTTGAAAATAATATTGCCGGTGCAAAAATTGCGGCTAACCTTTCGTGCGGTTTACTACCGATTAAAAACCCGATCGGCAGTTCAGGGGCCGACATGATCCACACCTTCTTAAGTTGTTCGAGTGAAGATAATTCGTATAAAGTCACCGTTAATAACGGCGGTTTTGCAGGACTAGTCGAAGCCGACCTGACAGTGCCGGGATCAGCGATGATTGAAGATATTCTTTGTAAATAATTTTTTTGTCGAACCAATTCAGGGCTTAACTAACGGGTTGGCCCTTTTTGCCCCCAAGATCGAATTAACTTTAAATTCAAAGACTCCTCTGACAGTATCGGACTGAACTTTACCTAGGAGTGTTTACATGTCTCATAAAACTTTAGCGAAAATTGCCGTTGTGATGTTGGTGGTCTTTGGAGCAACCGTGATTTTGTACCCAACCATGTTCAACCCAGATGATAAAACGGCCCCCGTTCAGGCGCCGCCGTTAACTGTTCAAAGTCGTTAATATTTGAATTATTAGAAATTCTTTTCGCGTAAACCCTCTTCTAGATCAAGGCGAATTTTTTGAAGTTCAGGTTGCTGAAAGTTAATCAACAGTTTAACCGCGATCTGCGCTTGCGGTGCGATACGGGCCCATTTCTGAATTCTAACTAGCGATGCGCCAGCCGCTTTCGCTAGTTCTGGATCTTGCGTCGACTTTAAAATATCCAGGGCCTTTTGCACGACAAATGAGTCGGTCGAATTGAAGCGCTCGACTAAATTAAACATCTCGACGCTAGTCCAATACTCTTCCGGAAAAGATTTAAAATCTAATACCGTTAATCTTTTAGCTGAATCAAGCGATGCCATGACGACCGGATCTTTGAAAAGCTTCGGTAAATTTTTAATCACGATATCACGCGCGATCACCGAGGATTCTTGTTTAGAAACCCAGCCGATTTTATCCATCATTTCTAGGATGTTCAAACGCACGGTCGTAAAAGCATCTGAAGAATTAACCACAAAATCTAAAAGTTCAGCTTTTGCCGAAGTATTCTTTTTTAACTTATTCAATTCAGATAGCGTGCGATCGTCGACTAAGCTCATGTCGACTTGTTTTAAATTAGCGACTAAACTCATGGCGACTTTCATACCGTCTCCGCGTTCAAAAACCTGACGGATCGTTTCGATTCTTTTCGACTCTTGCGGCTGAGTTAGAATTTTACAAGTTAAGCTATTCTCTTGCGATAGGCCCGTCGTGGCAATCAAGCTAAACTTTCCAAGATCAGATGAAATAATATTTGTCCAGTTCGCTGCTGCCGCACTGCCTGCTTCTAAAGTTTCAATGTAAGATCCAGGACCTAATTTAGAAAAAGTTCTATTTAATTCACTACGAATTTTTTTACCCACCGGAGCCCGAGAAGCGAAACCAAATATTTGCGCCGCATTCGGAAATAAATGCTGCATACGCTGATGGTACGTTCCGCCCAATGGAGAATAAATATTCGCGGCTAAATTTTGCGCCTGAGTTAATCCGTAATTATCATGACGTAAAATATCGACGTATTCCTCGGGTGTGCGGTCGTCTTTCACTTTTCCATTTAAAGTATTGCATCCAAACAAATAAACTTGTTTGGCTTTTTGAAAAATATTGCCGCATTTATTTGAACAACTTAATTCTTCAAGCGATTCTAATGGAACATCTGATGCCGGTTTGGTGGCCGTAGAAGCTCCGAAAAAGTGACCTCCGAAATGGGCTGATACGACGACGATGTCGCATTGAACATCAGGCTTACCGCAAAAATTCTCTGGCTTCGCATCAAGTTCAACGTAAGTGTAATCTTTAGTTCCTAATTGCTTTTTGATGATCTCAAGCTCGTCCGGAGAATTTAACGTCATCGAACAAACGGTGGCTGCTTGCGCCGCAACTGACATCGCTAACGTGGCAAAAACTGCTAAAGTTACTTTTTTCATACGTCGATCTCCTAGAATGGGTGACTTCCGATGAATTACAAAGCAATAGGCCAGCCGTTTTCAAAATGGATAAGCTCGAATAGTTACGACTTCATTTTTTTTAATTAAACACTTAGACAAAAAAAGACACTCAATCTTTTTTTTAACTTCGGCATGTTTCATTTTGAGACGCTTGTATTTCGCCATTCTCTATACCAAAAAAGACATAAAAAAACCCGTGCAAACTTTCGTCGGCACGGGTCTTTAAACTTTTAAGCTAAATCAAAAAATTACTGACAGTAGTAATTACTAACCGGCGCACCCGCATTCATCGCCACACCTTGTGGTGTGTATTGATAACAACGTGTTTGCCCGTCTTGACCGCGGCCCCATGCATAGTATGAACGTTGACGTTGTTCGCAGTAATAATTATTTTGCGAAGCCCCTTCGTTCATCGCTAAGCCGTACGGTGTGTATTGGTAACAATAACCAAAACCATTTCCACCGCGACCCCAGTTGTAATAAGAAGGGTTACGTTGTTCACAATTGTAATTTGGTTGCGCGGCTCCGCCATTTAATATTTGGCCGTAGCTTGTGAATTGATAGCAATACCCATAACCATTTCCACCGCGACCCCAGTCATAATAGGAACCCGTGTTCGGTTGACCTGGATATTGAGGTGGCTGACCCGGATATGGCGGAGGTGGAGGATTCGGTTGACCTGGGTACTGTGGAGGTTGCCCCGGATATTGTGGTGGTTGTCCTGGATAAGGTTGACCGTTACATGGTTCGTAAGGATTTGAACACTGCATTGGAGCCATGACGATTGCTGAAGAGTTCACTAAATCTGCCGCTTGAACCGCTAGGCCCGATAGCATCGCTAAGAATAAAATAGTATTTTTCATTTCAAGATCCCCTCTTGGTTTTAATTAGTCTTACTTTTATTAATTCGTTCTACGGAATTTTTTGCAATTAAAAAATAAATTTAGACAGCTTGCAGGGTGCGAACTGACGCTGCTCTTTCGTATGATCTTTCTCAAGTAGGGTCATTTAGCTTCCACCAATCAAACCTGTTAAGGAATTTAAATAATCGCAACCGTGTTACATATGTGCTAGTTTATGTGGCGTTTTGTTTTCTAATTATCGTGATCTTAATTACACTTCAAATTCTAAAGATGAACTCATTAAGAATCCGCTCTGAAAAATTAGAAGTTTATGGATTGCTTGCGATGTTAGACGTCAGCACATGTTGACATTAGTGCTTATCACCTAAAAAATTGTAGACTGAAGATCAACAACTCGAGGAGAGCACTTTATGCAATTCAAATTCAATAGTCGAAATACTATTTTAGCCCTTTCACTTTGCGGCGCCTTAATCAGTGGCTGTACAAAAAAATCTGACGAAATCAAAGTTGGCGTTTACGGTCCGTTCTCGGGCGGGTCAGCTCCGATGGGAGTTTCAATGCGTAACGGAGTGCAATTAGCGGTTGAAGAAATCAATGCGGCTGGTGGCGTACTTGGTAAAAAGATTTTAATCATCGACCGTGACGATGAAGCAAAAAATGAGCGCGGTGGTCAAATCATGCAAGAACTTTTAGACAAAGAAGAAGTTGTTGCGGTATTAGGTCCGATCAACACGGGCGTTGCAAATGCTAGTACAAATTATTCAAACAAGAAAAAAGTTCCGCAAATTATTAACGTCAGCGCGGGCGCGAAAGTAAATGAACTTTTCAAAGAAGTTCCAGAAAATTATATTTTCCACATCGCCGCCAACGATCAAATTCAAGCCAAAGCAGTTGTGGCCGAAGCGGTTAAACGCGGTTACAAAAAACCAGCGATTCTTTGCGACGACACGAACTTCGGTCAAAGCGGCCGAGCGAATTTAGAAGAAGCTTTAAAAACTGCGGGATTAACTGCCGTTTCTACAGGTAAATTCAAAATCAAAGACACCGACATGACGGCGCAGTTGCAAGAAGCGAAAGCCGCAAAAGCTGACGTTTTATTAGTTTGGGGTATCGGACCTGAATTAGCTGCGGTATCAAATTCAATGGATCGTATCGGTTGGAAAGTCGACCGTATCGGTAGCTGGACATTAGCGATGTCGAACTACATCGTGAACGCGGGAAAAAACGGTAACGGCACAACAATGCCACAGACATTTATCGAAAAAGCAGCGACAACGCCGAAACAAATTAAATTCGTTGAAGACTACCACAAGAAATTTAACGAAAATCCAATCACTTCTGCTGTATCAGCGGCTCAAGGTTACGATTCAATGTACTTGTTAAAATTAGCGATCGAACAAGCCGGCACGACAGATGGTCCGAAACTAAAAGCCGCATTAGAAGATCTTAAAGCGACCTACGAAGGTGTTACGGCGACGTACACAAAACCATTCTCGACGACAGATCACGTTGCGGTTAAAGAAGCCAACGTTCGTATGGGCGTTATTCAAGATGGCATCGTTTTAGACTCTTCCGCAGTTAAAAAGTAAGATGACAGAGTTTCTGCAACTTACAATTTCAGGAGCAATTCAGGGCATGGTTTATGCCCTGATCGCTTTCGGATACAACCTGACATTCTCGACTTCTAAAACAATCAACTTTTCTTTAGGTAACATTTTAATGTTAGGCGGAGTCGTTGGTTTTTCACTTTACGTAGATAAAAATACCGGAGCCCTTTTAGGCATTCCGTTCATCGTTCCGATCATCGGCGTTCTTATTGCCGGAGTTATCGTTGGGGCCGGCGTTCATAAATTTGCCGTTCAACCCAGTTTAAAATTAAAATCAGAATACACTTGGGTTCTTGCGACGTTAGCCGTTGGTATCATACTTAAAAATGGTGTTGAACAACTTTGGTCAACGGGCGATTTTAAATTTCCGTCACCTTTAGGTGATAACCCAATCCGTTTTGATAACGGCGTGGGTATTTACCCGCAAGAGATTTTAATTGCTATCGTTTCTATCTTAATCGTTGTGGGCGTTGAAGTTTTCAAACGTAAAACTATTTTTGGTAAAGCGATTCAGGCGGTCAGTGAAGACCGCGATACCGCAAGCCTTATGGGCATCCCACAACAATTTGTTATTCGTTTATCATTTATGCTGAGTGCCACGATCGCAACTGTGGCTGGCTTACTAGTGGCTCCACTCACTTTCGTATCGGCTTCGATGGGAACGGCCTTAGGGATTAAAGCCTATGCCGTGGCGATCATTGGCGGTCTTGAATCAGGCTCGGGCTTATTGGTCGGTGGACTTATTCTTGGAATATGCGAAGGCTTAACGGCCGGCTACATTTCAAGCGGTTACAAAGAGATGCCTGGATTTATTTTACTGATCATCGTGATTTTAATTAAGCCAAACGGATTGTTTGGAAAAAAATCAATTAAGAAAGTATAAGATGAAAAATCAAAAACTATTTCAGATTTTAAAATACCTTCTTTTGTTGGTACCAATGACTTTACCGTTATGGGTCAGCAACGAATATTATATTCACGGCATGCTAGGTCGTATTTTTATCTACACGATCTTGGTTGTATCGTTAGATTTAGTCGTCGGCTACATCGGCGATATCTCGATCGGGCATGCGGGTTTCTTTGCCGTTGGTGCCTACACGATGGCCGTATTAAATTCGCCGGCCTCTTTAAATATGGGTGGTAGTTTAACTCACTTTCCGCAGATTCCATTTTTCTTGGCGTTAGCGGCAGCTGTTGGGTTAACCGCGATCGTTGGGTTCTTTTTAAGTTTTCCATCGCTACGTGCTTCGGGACCTTACTTAGCCGTAACGACCATTGCTTACGGGATGATTATTTACACGTTTATCAATGAACAAGAATACCTAACAAATGGAACTAAAGGCATTCGAATGGCGCCGCTTGAGATTGCGGGTTTTTCGTTTGTTGGAAATAATTTTATCTACATCGTCTACCCTTGTTTATTGCTGGTGATGTTTCTTAAAAAGAATTTATCGCAAAGCTTTTGGGGACGCGCTTTTGAAGCGATCAAATTTAGTAGCATCGCCGCCGAAAGTTCTGGTATTTCAAAAGTTCGTTTTAAGATTATCGGTTTCGTTTTGTCATCAGCCATTGCGGGTCTTGCGGGCGGTTTATTTACTCACTTAGATAGTTACATTGCTCCGAATACCTTTACCGTTGATTTTTCTATATTAGTTCTAATGGCGCTTATTTTTGGTGGCGTCAGATCGACAATCGGCAATTTAATCGGTATGGCTTTGGTGGTTATTTTACCGGATCTTTTCACTTGGTTTAAAGATTACCGCTTGATGGTGTTCGGAATTTTACTTTTATTAGCTTTATTTTTCTTACCAAACGGTATCGCAGGCATTATCAAACACTACGTCGAACGATTTTTTCCGAAAGCCAGTGCGGGACCTACGTTAGATGAGATTCGGGCCATGGGTAATGGTAAACCTTTAGAGTTCGCAAGTACCAGTGAAAGCCAAATTATTCCGTTACAATTAAAGTCGATCGAAATGAATTTTGGTGGATTAAAAGCCGTGAACCAACTTCAGATGGAAGTAAAACCAGGAACGATTCATGGTTTGATGGGCCCGAACGGCTCTGGTAAATCAACGACTGTGAATTTAATCACGGGCCTTTATAAACCAACCGGTGGTCAAGTTTACGCTTTTAACAAACCGGTGAACGAGCTTAAACCTTTCGAGCGTGCAGCCATGGGCATCGCTAGAACTTTTCAAAACCTGCAGTTATTTTCAGACTTAACCGTTTTAGAAAATGTTCTGGTTGGTCTTCACAAGCATTACAAATCATCTTTGTTTTCAGTGCTACTTGGATTACCCAGCGTAAAAAAAGAAGCCAATCAAAAAATGGCTGAAGCGCTTCAATGGTTAGATTTCGTAGGTCTTGGACACCTAGCCTACGAAAAAGCAAAAAACTTGGCTTACGGTCAGGCCCGTCGATTAGAAATCGCACGCGCCTTAGCGCTGAAACCAAAGTTACTTTTACTGGATGAGCCCGCAGCAGGATTAACGTCGGCCGAAATCACCGAGTTTAACGAAATCTTTTTAAAAATTAAATCCCACGGAATCGCCGTTTTACTGATCGAACATCACATGGATATGATGTTAGCGATTTCAGATGAAATCACGGTTCTTGATTTCGGTAAAAAGATTGCTGAAGGCTTACCGGCTGATGTTCAAAAAAATCCAAAAGTTATTAGCGCCTATTTAGGAACAGAGGTTGAAGGCCATGCTTAAAATCGAAAACTTAGCCGTCAATTACGCTGGCATCAAAGCCCTACGGGGCGTTTCTTTACACGTTGAACCCGGAGAGTTAGTCGCTTTGATTGGCTCAAACGGATCAGGTAAAACGTCATTGCTACGCGCGATCTCGGGCATCGTAGAGCCGTCAGAAGGAAATATCCTGATCGACGGAAAAAGAATCAACGATATCCCGTCACATAAACGCGTAGCTTTAGGATTAGCTCACTGCCCTGAAGCGCGCCACGTGTTCGCTCAACAAACTATCGAAGACAATCTTCATTTAGGGGCTTACTTACGCTACGGCAAAGAATCCAAACACCAAATTCAAGAAACCCTTGAAGAAGTTTACACGATCTTTCCAAAACTACGTGAACGCAGCAAACAGCAAGCGGGAACTTTATCCGGCGGTGAACAACAGATGCTAGCAATCGGACGCGCGCTGATGTTAAAACCAAAAATTTTAATGTTAGATGAACCGTCGATGGGCTTAGCTCCGGTCATTATTAATGAAGTTTTTAACGTAATTGAAAAATTACGACAGTCAAAAACGACGACAATTTTATTAGTTGAACAGTTGGCGTTCATGGCTTTAAAGGTGGCTGATCGTGGGTACGTTTTAGAACAGGGCTTGGTCCGTATCGAAGGAAAAGCAGCTGACCTTAAAGGTAATCCGGTCGTACAAGAGGCCTATTTAGGTTTAGCTAAAAAGTAATACTAAAAGTCAAATTTCGATTAAACATACTCCATATCCCGTAAAAGCGAATTGGTTTAAACGAGCCTATTCGCTTCAGATATAATTTTCACACGCCTTGAAAATTCATTCTTAAACATGGTAAAAGTGGCCTTCTTACAAAAAGGACCCATTTCATGAAACACGTGTTGTTACTAACATTTATGTCCGTCACGAATTTGGCCTTTGCCGCGTCATCAGATAGCGCTAAACCCGTTGATCACCCGAAAGTTCTTTTAGAAGAAATCAAAACTTTAGACGATAAAAAAAGAATTATCGTTCCCGTCAAAGTTGAAGCTAAAATTCAATCGTTAGTCAGTGCCGACATCGAAGGGCATGTGACTAAAATTTTAAAACCGTTAGGCTCAACGGTTAAAGCTGGCGAGACCATTTTATTTTTAGAAAATAAAGATCCAGGTTTTACCTACGCCGCCGTTCCCGTTCGCTCGCCCGTTGCTGGTGTCGTCAGTCAGATCTGGACAAGCCAAATGGCTAAAGTATCGCGCGGCGATAAGCTATTTACCGTAATCAATCCTAAAACTTTAAAATTATCAGCCGAATTTCCAAGTAGTGACTTATATTCAGTCTCTTCAGGTTTAACAGGCGAATTTAAAGTAGATTCAAGTCGCGACTTAAAATTAGCGATTCGTGTTGTTGGAGTCAGTCCCTTAGTTGACGCTCGGACCGGAACGGCTTCGGCTGAGCTAGAATTTACCGATACCCAAGCGATCCTTCCGCAAATCGGAACGATCGGCCAAGCGACTTTTGAAATCAATCAAGGTTCGATCATCATGATTCCCGAAGCGTCTTTAGTTTTTCAAGATGGAAAACCAATGGTGCGCGTTTTAAAGGGTAAAAATGAATTCAGCAAAAAAGCTGTGGTTCTAGGTGAACAGCGTGATAGCTCCTACGTGGTGAAATCAGGCGTCGCGATGGGCGAAAAGATCGTCGTGCGTTCAAGCCGTCCACTTAAAGAAGGCGACGTCTTAGATATCGAAGCGAATAAGACCGAGAAAACACAGTGAACCATTTGTACACCCGCCCGCTCAGAGTGTACGTCATTCTGGGGGCCCTGGCTCTATGGGGAATCTTCAGCGGACTGCAACTACCGATCTCTTTATTTCCAAACAGCAGTCAAATCACGATTGCGACGAATATCCCGACGGGATCACTATCATCGCAGCAATTTTTTGAAACCTACGGCCGCGAATTAGAAGCAGGACTTCAAGGTTTAAAAATTGATTCGACGTCAGTCAAAGAACTGCGTGCCGAATACCAAAATCAAAACACACTTTACCGCATCACCTTTGAATGGGGTGCAGACCCCGAAAAATCTTTGCTTGAAGTAAAGAACTTAGTGAATACTCGCTTCTCTAGCGCCAGCGATGAAATTCGGCGTGGTATCTGGGTGCAATCCTGGAGTGAAAACCGCGGCTTCTTTGCGGTTAGTTTCTATAGCCCCATGCGATCATTAGATGATCTGTACCAAACGTTAGAGCCTTCGATCACCCCCGTTCGTTCACAAATTGATGACGCCGGCAGTTTTGGATTATGGAATCCAAACCGTAAAGAAATCACGATCAGTCTTATTCCAGAAAAATTAGCCCAGTACGAAATCAGCACCGTGCAAGTACAACGCGAAATTCAATCGGCCGTCGTTGGTCTTACCGGTGGCACCTTACGTTTGGGTGAAAAAGATTATTTGATCGACCTACCTAAGAACGTTGATAACTTCGCGATGCTTTCGCAGATTCGCGTATCCCCCCGCGGAAAAGCGGCGATCTTTTTAAAAGACATCGCTAAAATCACTTCAGGAATTTCGCGTGATAGCCGTCAAAAATTTAAAACCAGCGGTGTTGACAGTTTAATTTTGTTCGCCAGTCCCAAAGAGGGCGGCAATATCAAAAAAATGGCCGATCAGATTCTACAGCAGTTAGAAATCTTACGTAAACAGTGGCCTGCCGACGTCGAATTTAAAATCTTAGTCAATCCGTCTGAATTTATTAACAGCAGCGTGCTCAGCGTCGTGCACGAAGTTTTCTTAGCGGCTTTTTTAGCGGTTATCGTTTTATTTATTTTCATCGGCAGTTTTAAAAATGTCGTCACGGCGGCAATTGAAATCCCGATCAGTTTATTGATGGCGTTTATCCTAATGCGCTTAGCGGGCATGAATTTAAATTTAATTTCATTGGGCGGTTTAGCGCTGTCGGCCGGTATGAATGTCGATGCATCGGTCGTGGTTTTAGAAAATATCATTCGTCATTTTGAACATCTAAAAGGAAAAGTTTTATCGTACCAAGAAAAAGTAGCCTTGGTTATCAAAGCCGTTGCCGAAGTGCGCACGCCGATTATCGCTTCGACGTTAGCGTCGCTAGTGGTCTTTTTTCCATTAATATTTACCCAAGGGTTAACGCATTCATTACTTGGCGATTTAGCTAAGGCCGTTATATTCTCTCATGGGTTGTCGGCGATCGTGGCCTTGATTTTAGTGCCGACGATTCGTTTGCAGCTTTTATCGATGGGACAAAATTTAGAATCCCATTCGCCCATCGAAGGCTTACTAAGAAAATTAGAATCTTTTTATGGCCGCACCCTAGAAGGCTTTTTAAGTAATAAAAAATGGCAAGCCATTGTTTTCGGATCGGTGACTTTGCTTTTACCAGTATTAGTTGTCTTAGTGCTTCCGCGTTTAGAAAAAGAAGTCATCGGTAAACCCGATAGCGATTGGTTATTAGTCGGAATTAACTCGCCCGCTTTTTCGACCGTTAAACAAATGGAATCTGAACTTGATAATTTAGAAGACAGCATCACCAAAAATTTCGGCGACGAAATGCTTTATACCTTTACGCAAATTGAAAGCGCGCATGATGGAAACATTATGATACGCATGAAACACAAAGATAAAATCGCCGCGATGGTCGAAAAAGCGGAAGAAACCTATAAGAACACACCAACCCTTTCGTACTGGGTTGAATCATGGAATCCGTCTGAGTTATCAATTCCAGACCCACCGCAATTTCGTTTAGAAGTCGTCGGCGGAGAACCCGTTAAGCGCCTTCAAGCCGCCCAAGACATTCACGCGCTACTGACTGAAAAAGGAATATTCGATAAAGTTCAAGTGACACCAACGGCCGATAAAGAAAAAGAAATTCGCGTGCAGCCGTTCTTTAATTCAGGATCGGAATCAGAGGTTTTGTCTAAAGAAGAACTTTCACATTACTTACGCGTGGCCACTGATGGTGTTTACGCCGAAAGAATTTTTCAAAAACAGCAAGAGCTTCCGATTTATTTACGTTCGGCTTCAGACGAAGTCACTTCGGTGGATCAACTGAAGGCTTTCCCCGTGGGTTTTGAAGGCCGCTTGATTCCGCTAGGGGCATTAGCGCAAATTTCTTTAGAAGACCGGGCTCCGCGTATTTACCGTGAAGATCAGAAATCATTGATTTTAATTCGCGGCCGTTTAAATAAAGCCCAGTTAAAATTTACGAAAGAGCGTCAAGCCCAAGCCTCAGAAGCGATTCGCGAATTTAAATCTAAACGTCCGACAGATAACACCGACTTACCATCGATCGTTGAAGTGCAGGCCGATAAAGATTTACAACAATCTTTAGACCAACTGAAATGGGCCGTCGCGATTTCAATTGCGTTGGTCTTTTTGACCATGGTCATTCAGTTAGGTGATATCGTACATTCGCTTTTAGTTTTAGTGGCGATTCCGTTGGGATTCATCGGCGTGCTTGTTTCACTTTTTGTTTTCAGAAGTACTTTGTCTTTAAACTCAGGACTAGGAACAATTCTTCTAAATGGTATCGCCGTCGCCAACAGTATTATCTTGGTCGACTTTATTCGTAAGCTTCATCAAGAAGGCAAATCCGCAAAGGTCGCTACGGTTGAAGCCAGTCTTGCGCGTCTTCGTCCGATTTTAATGACGTCTTTAACAACGGTGCTAGGCATGCTTCCGATCGCTTTAGGTTTTGGTGAAGGCGGAAAAATTCTACAACCTTTAGGAATCGCTGTTTGCGGTGGCCTATGGGTTTCGATGCTTTTGACGTTGTACATCGTTCCGGCCCTTCAATATTTGTATTTAGCCCGTAAAGAGAACAAATCAGTATGATTCGACTTAATAAATTCATTCTGATAATGTTGACATCGACCTTAGTTCACGCGGCACCCGTCGCGACGGCCACCGCGAATCCTTCGGTACCATTTTTTGGTGACGTTGAAAATTTTAAATCAAAAAGTTTATCATTACAGACTGAAAAACAAAATCTAGAAGCCACGTCTGATTTGTATTTATCGCGTAAGTTTTTTTGGACTCCTAAATTATCTGTTTCGGCGAACTCGACCCAAACGAAACTTAATTCAAAAACGGCTTATGATGCCAATTACATCGAAGCCGACCTTTCTATGAATTTATTTCGTGCTGGCGGTGACTGGAATTCAATGCAAGATGCATCGGCGCAAAAAAAGGCGCAAGAGCTGCAAGTTTTTAATGAAAGTTTACGTGTTGAAGCGCGCGCGGCTGATCTGATATTTAAATCGCTCTATTTAATAGAAACAGAGCGTATTCAAGATCAACTTTTAAAATTAAAAGAAGAATCGTTACGCATCGTCAATGACCGCTTTCATCAGGGTCGCCTACCCTTACAAGAAGTCGCTAAATCTGAAGTGGATTTAACACAGCAAAAAAATAAATTACGCTCGGCTCATTTAGATTTTGTTGAAAATAAATCTTTGATTTCATCTTTATTCGTCAATGAACTTCAAACAAAAGTGTGGCCTTTTAATGAAAAGGTTTCTCCACGATTAGCGACAGCCCCGCGCCTACCTTTAGTGGAACAAAAATACTGGGTCAGTGAATCGAAACAAGAAATTTGGAAAGCCACGAAAGCCGGCCATTGGCCCTCATTAGATTTTACGATTCAATATCAAGACACCAAGGTCAAAGATCCTGCCACGGCGACAAGTCAGCAATACATTGGGCTATTAACGCTTTCTTTGCCGATTTGGAATCGCTATGAAACCGCAGCCCAGGTTTCTTCGGCTTACGCCCAGTACGTGACATCAACTAACGATTTCAAAGACACCGAACAAAGTTTAAAACAGAAGACGCAATTCTTAAAAGAAAAGATTGAAATCGCACGATTGAACTTGTCCGAAGCCAAAAAGAACGTCGAAGCCTCTAGAAAACTATATCAAGATATTCTAAGAAGCTTTCGACTGGGCCGACTTTCAACAAACGATTTACTGTTAGAACAAAATCGTTTGCTAGATAGCGAAAACGCGCTAGCCCTAAGCCAATTAACATTTCATCAAGGTCTTATAGAAACCTGCGTGCTGGCAGGATTTAAAACTTCTGAGTGCCTTCAATAATGTTTCAACTTAAAAAGCATTACCACGAAATTATAAAAATGGATTCGGCCGCGCCACCTTGGCCACGCATGTTTCTGTGCGCCTTCGCTACGGGAATACCGTTAATTGTAGGAACTTTGCATGGAAGCACCAGCTTATCAATTTACGGGGCTTTAATTGGCTACTTACTTGCCCTGAATGACCACCTGGGCGAACTACGCCATCGCATTTGGGTTACGATATTAACGTTTGTTTTACTGATGACAGGTTTTGCCACGGGATTTGTGTTACGAACCCATCCTTCTTTTTTTCAGTTCGTTTTGGCCGCGCTTGTTTACTGGTTGGGTATTTTAGGCGGAGACGGGGCCGAGCTTGAACGTGGTGTCTTGTTTTCTGTCATTGGAGTGGTTCTATTTTATTTTTCTCCTGAGCTTCCACACGAAGTCATACCGATGGTACTTTTTTATTGCTTTTTAGGTTTTGCGACCATGGTGATCGGCATTCCGTTTATACACGTCGTTAAAAAAAGTGTTCCTGAACAGTTTGCTAAGCTGCGTTCTTCGTTTCACCTATCGTTAACAAAACAGCGCGAAAAGCATGTTCACGCCGCCTGCTACACCGCAATGACTTTATTATCGGTCGCTGTGGCTCAAGCTTTACATATCGAAAGAGGCTATTGGATCACCGTGACGGTTTTACTTGTAATGCGTGCTGAACGAACGCAATCGATTTACAAAACTTTACAACGTTTGATCGGAACGGCTTTAGGCGTTCTATTATGTGATATCGTGGGTCAATTTATTTCATCGCCGCTATTAATTATTGCCATTATTATTCTATGCGGTTTTATTTTGCCATCAGCATTGAAAAGAAATTATTTATACGCTTCTTTTGTCATGACGATCTTGATCGTCTTTTTGCTAGAGCTTTCTTCGTCGAAATTTGGTGATTCAACAGTTCCATTTCTTCGGCTGCAGGCGACTTTGATCGGTTGCATACTCAGCATCCTTGGAACGGCTCTATCAAAAATTATTTCGTACGTGCCGAATCGAAGGTAATAATCAGCGACCTTTCATCGTGCCCTGAACGGTCAGCGCCGGAGTCCCGCCATCAGTCCAATTTTCTAAAAACTGAATCGTGTCATTTACTTTTAATAACTGCATTTTGTACGTGAAGTCTTCATCTACATTTTCAGTGTATAGCGTAATTTCTGATTCGGTGATGGTGCCCACTGCCCCTGCGTCAGAGACTAATTGATCCCCTTTGATATCCATCGTAAATTCTGGAAATTCGGCCTCTAAATCTTGGCACTGATAGCCGGCTGCGATCACGTGCAGCTGCGTGTCGGTTTGTTCAATTTGAAAATAGATATTGGTGCATGATCTTACTTTTTCTTTCGGATGCATCGTCGCTTGACCATGGCCCGCGAAGGTTCCCGTAAAGTTTGCGAAAACTTGACGTGGCATCAAAGCCAGACAGATTAAAATAAACTTGATCATAGGCCTCCAAAAAAGCGTGCCGTCACACTGATTTAGATATAACTGATAAAAATCGAAGTTCGCAACTTTTTAATTGGGTTTTGCGGCAAACTTTCTGACTGCGTCTAAAGGTTTTAGCCCCAAGATCAATTCGTTAAAAGAATAATTTTTGTCTTCAATTTTTAACGCCTTCAGGATCTCTTTATTCATGCAATCATCTGATTGCATGTCGATCGCCTTGGCTTGACTGAATGGATAAGTTTTTCCACCCGTGACGCGGTCGTAACATAGTTGATTTAATTCTTTATCATACTGCGAATTCTGTTTAAACAAAACATTGATCCCGTCTTCAAGCTGCTTTTCTAATGCTGCCACGGACGGCAGTTCTTGGACGTATTCAGGGTGATTGGCTTTACATGTGTCTTCGTTCAGGTAGCTATTTTGCTGATATAACTTTTTAATCGTCGCAAAAACTTCGGGGTTTGTTTTTAGCAATCGTTGCGGTGAATACCGGTAGCTTGTAAAGGCTTCTGCAAAGTATTCGGCGGCATTTGTACACGCGTATCCCGACAAGCAAGAGTCTGTATTGGGCCTGATCCAATTTTTAGGATCGAAAAAATCAAAAGTGTTTTTCACTTGGGCCGGCTGCCAACCACTCAGCTGAATCCACTCTTTCGACTGATCTGTTTTTCGACTTACTTCAGCGATGTTATGCGAAAACTCATGATAGACCACGTAATTTTTTTGCCAGGTTGGAATTTGCGACCAGCCCACAAAAAGTTGGATCGTTGAATTGCCGTAAGGGCCTTCAGCGTCCACGATGTAAAGTGGATTATTTACTTTTTTATGTCTTAAAAAAGTTGGAATATCGGCCAAACCCATTGTTAGGGTGTCTAATTCCGCCAAAGTGAATGGTCTTGCACTTTTAGATTGAGCACTTGATACGTTGTAATCATATTCACCCAAAATATACAAAACGCGTAAACCTTCTTTGGCTCCGTAAAGTTCTTTTAAAGCGCAGGTCACGTCTTGACATGAACTAGCCGCAAAACCTTTTAAGGGCGCTGAAAAGTCGGTTGATAAAAACTGGCTCTTCGATAAGGATACTGACTGCAGCGTTTCAAAAAGCTGTAGCAATTCTGAATTTTCATTGATGAAATTATAATTTCCAAAGATATGTTGGGGAATTCGTTTTCCATTTTTAGTTTTATTTGCTAGCCAAGCTAAAATCTGAGCGTCGTTCATCGGCATTTTCTTTTTGCACGCCGCTTGTTGAACGTCGTCTACGCCGGCTGCAAAGTGCGAAAGCATTTGGGCATAAGAACCCGACGCAGCCAATAGGCCTACGACTATAATAAAGGTTTTCATGAACTGACGAATAACCATAGAACATGAATGCAATTGCTATTTTCGTTCCAATTTAAGACACAAGCCAAACAGATTTATAATGCAACTGACCCGCTTATAATCAACCTAATCTGTTTAAACCGACCCTGAACTTGCGTTTGTTTGAATCGTTGGTGTTTAGCAATCTGGCGCTGTGACAATACTTGCCGTCGCAAAAATAGCTTTCTCATGATCGACCCATCCGGTACGCTTAACTTCGATGAATGCATTTCACTTTGACGGCGTCATACCGGCATCAAAATCACATTTTAACCGTGCCTTGATTTGCGCGTCGTATACGTCAAATGTGACCTTAAATGGTGACTCTCAAAGTGATGATGTCCAAAAAATGAAAAAAGCCATCAATCATTTGCATGACGGATTGCCTTTTGACTGCGGCAGTGCTGGAACGGTCTTACGTTTCTTAGCGCTGCGGGTTTCACGTATTCCGGGTGTTCATATTTTAAAAGGCAGTGAACGACTACTAAGCCGGCCACAAATTGAATTAGAAAATATTTTTTCGCAACTGGGAATTCGTTTAGAAAAAAAGAAGGACCAATTTATTATCCATAGCCAGGGCTGGAAATTGCAAAATCCATCTTTAAAAGTCAGCCGCGAAATTTCAAGCCAATTCGCTTCAGCTATTTTACTAAATACCTGGAATTTAGATCGTGATTTAACAATTGAATGGGATCATGTGGGTGTCTCTGAAGGTTATTGGCAAATGTCTGAGCAGGTTGTTAAAGATTTTGGAATGAGTCTGACTGAAGGCCAAAATAAAATAACAATTGCGACCCATCAGAAAGTAAAAATAAATTCGTATCCCGTTGAAAGCGATTTAAGTTCAAGCTTTGCCATTGCCGCTTTTGCGGCGTTAAATGGTCAGGCGCGTTTTCAACATTTTCCATTTAAAAGCCTTCAACCCGATAAAGTATTTTTACAAATTTTAAAACGCATGGGAGCCCTTGTCGAAACGACTTCGGAGTGGGCGCAAGTTTCGCAAAGTAAAGAACTACTGCAAGCTGTGCATTGTAATTTAAATGACTGCCCCGATCTATTTCCGGTTTTAGCGAC
>JACMQO010000002.1 GCA_014376935.1 Bdellovibrio sp. | reverse complement strand
TCGGGTTCAATTTTATAACCAGTTAGCTTCGAAATAATTTCGGCTTCAGGAAGGACTCCGTTCGTGTTCAGCATGGGCTTCCATGAGTGCAGCGAATAGATGACTTGAACTTTATTTTCTTCAAGCCATTTGACTAAACATTGATTTTCTTTCTCGCTTAAAGCCGATGGACCCGGATTGTAGCGCACCGTGGCTGCAACGGGCGACCAATCTTTTGTCGGAAGGTTTCGATTTAAATCAACAAGGTTTGAATTGCCGCGTGTTTTATTTAGAACACCTTCGGGGTTAAATTCGGGAACGATCGTTAGGTTGATTCCCAGAGCGTAACTGGCTCGAAAAACTTCAAGCAAACCACGTGCGGCGACGACACCTTCGGGTTCATCACCGTGAACTCCGCCTAGTAATAAAGCATGCGCTTTGTTGTTGGTCGCGGTATTTTTAAAGAAAAAACCGTGAATCGGAAGACCTAATTTTGTTTCGCCAAATTTGAACATTTCCATATCGGGTATTTTCATGCAAAATACTTTCTATGTCACGCAAGCTTTTTATATACGATGGGTCTGATTTAACTTTTTCTTCTTTAAAATTAAAGGATCAGGTGGAGTCTTACCAAAACCCGGTTTGGATCTACAAAAAAGAGGTCATCACCGAGCGTATTGATTGGATCCAATCCTGGAAAGGCCTTGGCCGCTTGCATTACGCGATCAAAGCTAATTTTCATCCCGAGATTTTAAAAATCATGAAAGATAAAAATTGCGGAATCGACGCGGTTTCTTTAGGCGAAATGAAGCAAGCGATCAAGTACGGCTTTGTTCCGCAAGATATTATTTTTTCAGGCGTGGCAAAAAGCGAAGCGGAATTAACGTGGGCGGTAGAAAATGAAATTTACCAGATCAACGTTGAAAATCAGTCAGAGCTTAAAAAATTAATTAAGATCACCGAAAAATTAAACAAGAAAGTAAACCTTGGGTTACGTGTAAACCCTGAAGTCGACGCCGGAACCCATCCGGGGATCGCCACGGCCCTGAAAGATTCAAAATTTGGCCTGGGATTTTCAGACGCGATTGAAGCGTTAGGGATGATTCAAGGTCAGAAAAACTTAATATTAAAATCAATCAGTTTTCATATCGGTTCGCAAATCATGAACGTCAACGTTTTTGAAAAGGCGATCCAAACCGTAAAACCATTTTACGCTGAAGCTAGAAAAAATCACCCTCAACTTGACCGATTAGATTTAGGTGGTGGCCTAGGAATCGATTATCACGACGCAGATTCAGACGTCGATCATTCGCGTTGGAAACAGTTAGAAGCCATTTATACAAAAGAGCTTAAAGATTTCGGTGCTTTTTTACTTTTAGAAGTCGGTCGTTTTTTAGTGGCACGTAGTTGCGTCTTAATTTCGCGAGTTGAAGTCATTAAGAAAACGCCTTCAAAAAACTTCTTAATGCTAGACGCAGGCATGTCGTTACTAATGCGTCCTTCTTTGTACGAGGCCTTTCATCAAGTTCTGCCGCTTGAAAAAAAATCCGGTGCCGTTGAGTCGTATACGGTGGTCGGTCCTATATGCGAATCATCAGATGTACTGGTTAGTGATTTTCAGTTCCCGATGATCGAAGAAGGCGACTTGGTGGCCATTTGTGATGTGGGGGCTTACGGCGCAAGTATGTCTTCAAACTACAACCTGCGCGAACCCGCATTAGAAATTTTTATTTAAATAGTACGATCGTAACTTGTTTGAATTACCCGCACTGATTCATAACGCGGTAAATGCGATCACGACATGTTTTTTGTCCGGGGCCGCACTTTAAACGCAAGTGAAAATGATTTCCGTGTCCGGCCACATGCTGAATATTATCAAAAACAACTTGGGCCGCTGATTTTTTGTCGCCGGCTAATTCGCCCGCGGCTTTGGCGTACTTGCAAAGATCTTTAATAATGTTTTGGTCGACAAAGATGCGTGCCACCGGAATGTCTTTTTGTTGAAAAGCGAATCTAAATAAATCAAACGTTTTTGCCACAGAATACTTACTTGAATCGACCCCGTTTCCGGTTGAAACCTGCGGAAATTTTCCGTTTGTTGACGGGTAACCAAGATCTGCATCCATTCCGATTTGGTGACTTAAATGCGGTTTTGCTAAGCCACCTTTTAGACTAGAAATATCGCTGACGTTTAATTTACGATTAAACGTATCATTTAGTTTATTACCAAGACGCACGATCATTTCGGCCATTTCAAAAGTTGCAAAATACATCGCGCGATCAGGATAAACTACTTCAAAGAAAGCGCTGGTATTTAACTTTCTTTGTTTCTCTAATAGTGAAGTCCCATTTCTTAATTTACCTTGATCTGTAAAACCAATTGCCTGATCGATGTATCGTAAAGTTCCATCCACAAGTTCAGCCGTGATCGCACTGATCGATTTCACAGGCGTAACATCGACTTTTTTACCCGTATCGGCCGGCACTGTTTTCACGGGTGTAGCCGGTATCGTGGGTGTAGGCGTTGCCGGAGTCGTCACCGGTGGTTTAGTCACGACAGGTGGCTTTGATGGTGCAGGTGCCGGCGTTGCCGGAACCGGTTTTACGAGTGTCGTCGTCACTGGAGGCGCGGGTTTAACCCGAGTCGTCGGCGTCGCAGGTTTAACATTATCTTTCTTTGGCGGAGCCGTCGGCGCTGGCGCACCTGGTTTCACATCAGGAATTGTAAAATTCGCTGGTTTGATGACGGATTGAATTTCGTCATCAACATCGAACTCTTTTGATAAATCTGTCGTTTGGGCTTGGCCTTGGTAACGACCTAAAATTGAATCGTCTTCGTCTTCAGTTTGTAAGGCGCCCGTGTCATCAGGGGCCGCTGCCGTTGGAGGTGCATCGACCGCTGCATCTGTCGCTGGCGCTCCAGGGGCTGGTGTTTTTTGTGGAGTCACCGGTGAATCCGATTTAGCAGTACTTGGTGCTGGGGGTGTCGCCGTCGGAGCTGCAGGTTTTGCTGCGGCTTTGGGTTTCGTTTCCATTTGCTCTGTGTAGATTTGTTTTTTATACGCGATAAAGAAATCGACGACGGCTTTTGAGCAGTCAATGGTGTCGTCGCTGAAAGTATCCAAGCACGTCACTTGGGCGCGCACCACGGGTTTTTCATTTGATTTGATCGTCGATTTTTCAGTTGGTGTTAATCGAAAACTAGCATCATCGGCCGCGTGCACGGCTGACAAAGAAAAATCGTTATCGGCGAGCTCTTTTTTATTTTCATCTAAAACGATCGCCGTTCCCTTCACAGAAAAGCGTCTAGTGATGGCATCGTAGTTTAAGACGACGCCTTTCATTTTAATTTTCTCAAGATGAAGTGTGGCTTGGGCTGTTTCGATTGTTTGTGGAGTCGGCT
>JACMQO010000027.1 GCA_014376935.1 Bdellovibrio sp. | reverse complement strand
TATGCGCAAATAAAACAGATGTCAGCTGAAGGTGAAGCTGCCGGCGTGGAAGGTACACCGACCGTTTACTTAAATCGAAAAAAATTGCCGTACGGGAATATTTTAGAAATTTTGAAAACCGCAGTCAACGAAGTAAAATAAACTTTAATGTAAGAATTTAAGTACTTAGCTGACAAACTTAAAAAGCCAAGTGAAGATAACCTCAATACGGTCATCGAAATAAATCAGAGCCGAGTATCCTAAGCCTCGGCAAACTTCGAATATAAAAGTAGCGCAGAAAACCGTAAGCAGCGCCAGCCATGCCGAGCGCACCACGATGCGGGTCGATTTTACATCGCTTAAACGTAATTCTTCTAGGCAACCTTCAATTTTTTTCATGATGGCGCGAAGTTCTTTGAAATGATCTTTAAATTTTTCTTTTAGTTCTTGCTGCTTAGTGCGCGTTAAAGCGCTTAAGCCGGGAAAGTTTCGTTTTGTACGTATGGCATAGATTAGGTCAATTGCATGCAGCGCGTAGCGCTCAACTTTAATTTTAAAATTTGGATACTCAGAATCGGATTCAATAAATTCTTTTAAAAACTTAATCGCCCGATCGTATTCTTCGTTTAAAACCGAAGTTAATATGGTAAATCGTAAGCCATCGGGTCGGCCCAAATTACTAGTGTCTAAATCGATTGGTTTGGCTTCTTTAAAACTAATTTCACCCATGTTTCCCTATCGGCTTAATGTCAAAATTACTAAAAACTGCCCACACCAAGGTCTAGTTTCTAAATCGTTTTTATATTGCATGCTTAATCCTAGACTTAGTTATGGCAAACTAGACGTACTACTTCAGGAGGAAGTTTATGGATTTTGAAATGACTAATTTTGAGATGATCGAATCGCATTCGAGTCACAGTCCATCCCCACCGGTGGCAAGCCCGCCGCAATCTTTGATCTTAAACGAAATCCATAAAGAAAATGAAGATCTACAAGTAAAACTCAAATTAAATTACCGACGTCTGTTACTTTTTGAAACTGAAAATAACAAACTGATGGAAGAAAAAAATAAGTACTATTTCGAAATGCAAAATTATTTCGAAAAGAATCAACTTCTGACCGAGCGAAATAACGAGCTTGAAAAAGAAAATCAAGAATTTGAATCGCGGTTACAGCTTCTGAATGAAAAAGTTTACACCATTCAAAAGATCAATGAATCGCAGTTAGTAGAAATTAAAAGGTTCTCAAAATTTCACGTCAAAATCCAAGATGTGGTCAAGCCCTTCATTTTACAACTGAAAACGCAGCTTACGCAGGCCAAGCAAGAATTGACTCGTTCGTTAAAGCTTAATCAGCAATTACAAATCGCCCAAGAAGAATTATTGAAAAAACACGCCGCCTTGGCGACCCAGCGCCAGGCTGAAGTTCAAATTAACCAAAACGAAAAAACTAATCTTATTTCAACATACGAAGAGCAAATTCATTCTTTTTCCAAAGAAATTCTGGGCTTGCAAAATAAATTAGACGAAAAGGAAAAAGAAGTTTCGAGACTTAAAAAATCAATTGAGTTTAAGAATTATTTTGAAAATGAGCTCATTAAATTTAAGCGAATTCACGAAGAAGATCAGACGCAGCTTAATATGCTGATTCAAGCTAAAACGATTCTTGAATTGCAATTACAGACTCAAGCTAGCGCGTTCGCCCAGTTAAAAATTGAATCGGCACAAGTGAAGAATCGTTTCGAAGAAAAAGAAATGACTTTAGAATCAACCCGTCATCAACTTTCAAAACAAATTGATGACGCGGTTTTATTGAATGAGCGCCTTAATAGACTCGAGAAATTAAATAATCAACTCAGCCGAGAAATGACGCCGACTTAATCGCTTCGGATAAAGTCGTAAAAGTTCGAATCTCAGTCATCCCCTTCAAATCAAGTAACTTAAAGAAATCAGCCGTTAAACCCACCACTTTAACGTCTTCGATTAGTTTAATCGATTCGAAAAAGCTTGTAATATTAGCAGATGCCGTAAAGTTAAGCTCGCCTAAGCAAAACACAACTTTTTTATCCTTTAATTTTTTTTCGCACACATCGCGAAAAGGTTTATTTTGATCAGCCTCAATGCGACCTTTTACTTCAACCACCGTTAGATCCCCGACTTCGTAAAAATGAGCTTGCATAGATTCTCCTTAACCTAACAGTGGTATCGGTTGAATCTAGAAATATTAAAGGGCCCTTTAGTCTGTAAGAGTGACAATAGCTCGTAAAATGCTAAGCTTTTTTAAGTAAATGAAATTTTTCTTTCTGATTATTTTCTTATTTTTAAGTAAGTCTTGGGCGCAAAATCCGCCCGACCCGACCTTCATCTCGACAGCGCAAATTCAAGGTTTTACCATCACTTCTGACAATTTAAGTCGCGATATGGAAAAAGGAACAGTTCTTTTACAAGGCAACGTTAAAGTAATTTATCAAACTCAATACTTTGAAGCCGATGAAATTGAGATCAATACGAAATTAAAAAGAGCCCATCTAGTTGGTAATGTTAAAGTGCAAGCCGCCACTTTTCAAATGACCGGTAAAGAAGTCATGCTTGATTATGAATCGAATCAGGGCCTTATTTACTTTGGATCCGTACAATCTAATAACGTGCGCTTTCAAGGCGACATGATCGAAAAATTAAGTGATACCGAATTTTTTGTAAGTCACGCCGACTATACCACTTGTTCGAATTGCCCGGCCACGTGGAGTTTTGAAGGTAGTAAAATCAGAGCCGAATTAGGTGGCTATGCCTATTTAAAAAATAGTTTCTTGCGGGTGGGCGGCGTACCGATCTTTTGGTTTCCGTATTTAGTCGTGCCGCTAAAATCCGTGCGACAATCGGGATTGTTAACGCCAGAAATCGGCTACATTAACAATCGTAAATTAGTGATTTCACAAAGTGGCTTCTGGGCCATTTCTAGATCTCAAGATGCCACCTTCACGATTAAAAGTTACGAAATTGGCGGCGTTAAACCCTTAGTAGAATATCGCTACATTCAAGATGAAAACTCGTTTGGACAAATTAATACTTCATTTTTTCGCGATTCGCTGACCGCCTCGGATATCCGCTACAACCGATACCGGCAAGCGGGCGAACAGGGTACGCCTTATAATCGCTGGGCCTTACGCTCTTATCAGCAGTATCAGCCCAATCAAAAAAATAAGCTTCAACTGCAGTTATCGCTTGCAAGCGATTTGCAATACCCAAAAGATTTCAATGACGAATTTAAAAACTACGCGGACTCGGCCTTAGAAAATCGCGCCACTTATTCGTATTTGATGGATCATTCGTTATTTACGATTGATGGTTCGTATTATAAAAATTTACTGCACGCCGATCCGCTGGCCAACAATAGCTCAGCGGTTCACCGCTTACCCGAGATCAGATTTGATTCAACTTATACGCGTGTTTTTGAACTTCCGGTTTATTACCGCGTTGAAGCAAGTTACAACCGCTTCTATCGCAATAAGGCTTACGACGACATAAGCGTTTGGGATAACACCGATCCGCTTACGGGTAAACGAACGGTACAACGCTACGTGACTAATACTAATAGCAGTGCCCGTTGCGAGCACGATGCCAGTCCTGATTGCCGAATAATCGAAGATGGAAATTATGATCCTAATAATGATATCATTCGCACGGGCCAACGTTACTTGCTACGCACGTCGCTAACGACTAACACTTATAACCTGGCCGACTTTGTAAATTTAGCACCGACTCTTTCTTACAACGAGGCTCAGTATATTTTCGATGTGGGTGATAATCGCTATAATTCTCGTCGGTATTTACAATTTGATTTAAATACCCGCACTAAATTTCACGATATCTATGATAGCAATTATATTATGTCGGGACGAAAATTTAAAAATGAAATTATTCCCGAAATTCAGTATTCGTGGATTCCGTGGATTCAACAAGATTCACACCCATTTTTCGGAACCAATTCAGTCGAAGCACCTTATTCATCAAAAAGTATTGTTTCGGATCAAGATGCAAACACCAAGGGTGGAGTCTTATTCGACTATCGTGACCGGGTTTACGATCGTCATATCATTACCTTTTCTTTGCTTGACCGATTAGTAAGAAAAAAGCGTGAAGATAATAGCTATAAGACTCTGGTGAATTTTCGCCTGTCACAATCCTACGATCTGTATCAAGCGCAACAAGAAGAAAACAAAGGCCAACCGCTGTCTGATTTATCTGGCACCCTGCTTTTAGATTTAGACCAAGTAAAAAGTTATTCTCAAGTTAATTATTTTCCGTATTTATCCGCAACCAATTCTACCACTTCAATTAGTTATTTGAACGAGCATCAACAGTATTTCAAAGTCGGTTTTTCAAGTAAGCGGACCGAAGAACCCCGGCAAGATGACGTGTCGTTTGCCATCGGATTCGTATCAACCTACGTTAACGTTTTAACGGGCGTTATTTTTGACACCAGTGCCGACCGAAATAATTCTTCACGCCTCAAAAAATACTCGCTCATCACGCAGTTTAAGCCCCCGGGCGAATGCTGGGCCGTCAATTTTTTTCGAAATCAAAAGGTGGGCTCGGAAGCCGAATGGAAATTTACTTTTGATTTCTCATTCGACGGAAAACCAACAAAAGTCATTCCACCGGAAGAGCTTAATATTAACTAAGATCTACAAAATAAACTTTATCTTTTTGGTCAACCCAGCATAACTGCGCGAATAATTTAAATTGGGGGTATTTACTAGAAAATAAAATAAGATTTGACTGAAGTTTTTGAATTTGTTGATCACCAATACGCTCGAACGCCCGCCAAGCGTCATTTAGTTTTTTAACTTCAACCAGTAAAATTTTACGATCATTTTGAAAAATCAGATCAATTTCAGCGATGCTCGTTTTAGCTCGTTGAAATAAAAGCTGCCAACCTCGACTTTGCATTTCTATAATGACGGCTTGCTCGGCCTTATGCCCTTGGCTTTGAGAGTATTTATACTGTGGGCTGAACGATGTATTCTTTGACACCGCTAAAACTTTGACGATGCCATCGGCAAGGACCATTTTTTTGAATTTGCTCTCGGTGGTACAAAGTCCCATAGCCTTTATGTTTTTCAAATCCATACAAGTTCACTTCTTCTGCGAGTTTCGTCATAAATTGATCGCGCGCAACTTTCGCCGCAATCGATGCTGCAGAAATCAGTCTCACGTAGACGTCGCCCTTAACGATCGGCAGCTGTTGATGCCGTGAGATATCCGGAATGGGTAGTATGCCATCGACTAGAATAGTTCCAGCTTCAACGATATTGAGCGCCGTGACCGCCCGGTGCATGGCTAAAAAGCTTGCTTGTAATATATTAATCGAATCAATTTCCTCAACCGACGCCCAGCCGATGCCAACGATATGATGCGCGTGAATGCTGAGTGAAAGTTCAGTTCGCTGTTCTTGGGTTAGCGCTTTAGAGTCTTTGTATTTACGAATGTCTTTAGTGGAGTTAAAAATAACGGCGGCCGCAAAAACGGGACCCGCCAAACAACCGCGCCCCACTTCGTCAATGCCGATATGTGGGGTTGGTAAATGTTCGAACTTATATTTTCTTTTCACGACACAGCCTTATGTCTTTGAAAACAATTAAATAATATTACTTAAAATATTATTTGGTTGAAGATGATTCTTGAGATGCTAATTCAGATTCGATACGAGCTGACTTACCTTCTAAACCGCGCAAATAGTAAAGTTTCGCGCGGCGTACTTTACCGTGAGAAACTAATTCAACTGAATCAATCGCCGGAGAATTAAATGGGAAGGTACGCTCAACGCCAACTCCCGCAGAAATTTTACGAACCGTAAAAGTCTTGTGCGCATGACCTTGAATTTTAGTAACAACGCCTTTGTAAAGCTGAACGCGTTCTTTTTCACCCTCGATTACTTTAACGTAAACGTTCACAGTGTCGCCCGGACCAAAAGCGGCCATCTTCGAATTCACAGCTTTTTGAGTGACGCGCTTAACAAGGTTTGTCTCTTTGCCCTTGAAAGTAGAGGCCGTTGATTTTTTGTTTTTAGTTTTAGCTTTACCGGCTGTCGTAGCTGATACTTTTGATGATGTTTTGTCTGCTTTAGCTTTTGCCATGTTCAATCCTTACTTAATACTGTTCTTAAAGAAATAATGAATTATCATGACCCTAAGAGTCGGTCAAGGCAGATACTGACGGCGGATCTAACGCTTAAGTGTCGGTAATCATCGGGCGAAGCCCCGCGAATGGGCTCTAAAACCCCATAGCAGGTCTTCATAAAATCTTGAGTTAGCCCGAAGCCCGTTCCAAAAATTAGTACGTAGGGGTCGTTTTCAGTCTCTAGCGTGGTTTTAAAGCTTTGAAACGTAAAGGTCACTTGCTCGGGCAAGTTGCGGGCAGCCGTGGCCACGATGCGGGCATTGGGGTGACCCCAATCGGCAACGGCCTTTTCTAAGTTCTCGGCCGTTTTAACGTCTCTTAGCGCGGTTTTCCGCATGGGATTAAATTTTGAGCCCTCACCCACATTCCAGTGATCAAGCACGCGCTCAACAAACATCAATTGATCTTGCAGCGGATGAATTAAGTAATAGCGGTCGATCCCGTAAACCCGACAAGCCCGCGCAATATCGTGAATATCGAAATTTGTAATGTTGGTGGCGACTAGCTTACCCAATCTATCCTTTGTTGGATAATGCATCAGGGCGACCGCTAAAGGTGCTTTTCGTTTCATAGGTTAAGCCCTTCAATATCTAAAACTAATTTTTCTTCAAGCGTAAGATTTTGGTAGAAATCTTTTAATTTTTTTTTATCTACCTCGATGTGTGAAACCAAGTCAGGTCGCTTTTTTAAAGTAATTAAGTACGAGCAAAAACTTTTCCACTCTGAAATTTTTTGATGATGGCCCGAGGTCAGAACGGCCGGCACCGCTAAATTTTTCCAAACTTGGGGACGCGTAAACTGAGGAGCTTCTAAACCTGAGATAGAAAAACTGTCTTCGGTCGCCGATTGCGCGTGACCTAACACGCCCGGAATAAAGCGCGACATACTTTCAACAATAACTAGGCTTGCAAGCTCACCACCAGAAAGTACGTAATCGCCAATCGAAATTTCTTCGTCAACGCTGGTCTTAATGAACCGCTGATCAACTCCGGCATAACGTCCACAAATTAAGATTACGTCGTCTTTGCTTTCGGCCATGGCTTTGGCGTGACCGCTCGTCCAAGGTTTTCCTTGTGGCGAAAGGTAAATCACACGCACATTTGGCGTCTTACAACTTTGCACGGCTTTTTCTAAAACATCAGCCTTGATGACCATACCGTCGCCACCGCCAAAAGGTACATCATCGACTGTCTTGTATTGACCTTCGGCAAAATCACGCAATGAGACTATGGGTACATTCAATTTTTTTTGTTGAATGGCTCTGGCTAAAAGCGCGTCGCTTAAATAATGCTGAACAAGGTCTGGAAACAAAGTCAGAATCGAAATTTGCTTCATTCTTTTTCTGACTTTTCTTCGGGTTCATTTATTGAAATTAAACCTTCGGGCAATTCCATGTAGATTTTTTTATTTATATTATCTAATTTGGTAACAAATTCTTTAATGAACGGAATTTCGATTGGCGCTTTAGCGCCGGCTTTTTTAATCACAAGCAAATCTTGCATGCCGTTAAATGAAAAAGACTCGATCAATCCAATTGATCCCTCTTTAGCATCAATGATTTCGAAATTAAGAATTTCTTTCAAGAAAAGAGATTCCCCGTCATCTGAAATAAATAAATCGGCATCAACCCAGACTTCACTGCCGATAAAGTCTTCGGCGATATTGCGGTTATCAAAGCCCTCTAGCTGACAAACAAAACCTTTTTTATGTGGACGTGTTTTTAATACTTTAAAACTTTTTGTTTGGCCGTTATGAACTAAGTTTAAATTTTCAAGGGTATCGACCCACGAGTTATCACCGGAAAAAACAAGGATTACCAAATCACCGCGGATGCCGTGGGCATCATAGACTTTACCAATGTGGGTGAATTGATTTTTTTCCATAGGGATGTGTAGCATTACAAGCCGTGAAAATAAAGAAGGAGCTTGAGTGCTCCTTCGATTAAAAAAATAATGTACTAATAAGACTAATTACTCAACGATATCTAGATGATAACGTTTATTTAATTTTGTGCCGGCGGCGCGGATGATGGTTCTCATGGCGGCAGCGGTTTTACCCTGCTTACCGATCACTTTACCCAGGTCTTCTTTATCCACTTTGAGTGCTAACAAAGTTGTTTGTTGGCCGGGAATTTCATCAACGGCAACGTTCTCAGGCTTATCAACCAAAGATTTTGCCATGTGCTCGACTAGTTCTTTTAGATTATCCATTTTTTCTCCCCACCATTATGCCTATCAGACTATGCCTATCAGACTATGCCTATCAGACTATACCTATCAGACTATACCTAAAAGAGGCGCGGTCTATGTGCTGCTATAATTTTCGCAATTAACCTGAAGCGATGACAACAGTTATTTGCAAACAAATGTTAAATTAACAGCACCTTAACCAAAACTAGGCTTTAGCTGACTCAGTCTTTGCGGC
>JACMQO010000026.1 GCA_014376935.1 Bdellovibrio sp. | reverse complement strand
ATTTTTGGTAGAAAAATATCTTGGTTAATATCTTGATGACGAATAAAAGGGCGCAATTTCAATTCGTCGATATTTTTTTCGTTTTTGTGATGAATCCCCGAACGCCAACTGGCCGGACAAATAATCACCCACTTCTCTGTGGCGACTTGCTTGTGTTCAATTTCGGGGTTTTCAGGGGGATGACAAACCAAAACAAAATCAACACTGCCATCTAAAAGAGACATCTCGAATTTTTGGCTTGGAACAGATAACGTAAAGCTAGTTTTACCCGTTAGATGTTTTGATAAAACACTTAAGTTCGGTACTAACACTTGTTCAGAAAACCACATCGTTGTGGCAATTCTTAAACTACTTTTGGCAGAGAAGATCTTTTTTTGGGTTAATATACTGACTTCGGTCCAAGCGACTAAATCAAGACCGCGGGCCGTGACCTGCCAACGGTTATTTACTTTTTGCAAAAATCCATACGTGCTTGATATGACCTGCACTCTTCTTGCTAACCCGGCTGGATCGCAGCCTAGCCGAACCGCGGCTTCGCGCAGTGATTTTGAATCTTTAAATGCTTTCAATATTAGGCAATCATCAGGCGAAATAACAAATTTTTCCATGTTGCTTTTTGTCAACAGTTCGAACCGAAACGACTTCGATGATAAAAATGCCAATTCTTAACGACTTTGGTCCCATGACAAAACTGTAAGCCTTGATGAAAGCCTAGGTTCTTAAGTTAGTTTAAATAAACACCGAAATGTTAAACAAATAGAACTAAAAAAAAAGATTTACTAAGGGAATTTACGATGAACTTCAGCATTAAAACAAAAATTATCGCAGCCTCATCAATCGCTATAGCTTTATGCTTGGCCATCAGTTTATTCGCAAATTGGAAAATTTCAGAGAACGTCAGTCTTTACCGTCACATTGCTGAAGTTAACTTTCCAAATATCAGATCACAGGCTGATATGGAAAAAGGCGCGATCTTGATCGAAGCAGCAACCAACATGCTTCTTGATACAAACAACAAAATTGAAGAAGCAAAAGCCGCGGATGCTAAAATTCAGGCCGCAATAAAAATTTTCAATGATGCGGCCAAGCAGTATGAAGCGCTTCCGTTCTTACCGGGTGAAGACGCGATGTGGGAAAAATTCAAAGGTGGATTCTGGAAAACATACATGACTAGCGCCGAAAAAATTATCGCTCTGTCGATGACCGGAAAAGAAGAGGATCATATTAATCGCGACCAATTCGCAAAATCAACATGGTCCAAATTAGTTGAAACTCGCGATGCTGAATTTGACAAGATCCAAGACTTTCAAGGGAAAGAAGTAACGACAACATCGGCCGAAGCCATGAAACAAACAAATTTATTAGCTTGGTTGACGCCAATGCTTTACGCGACTGCTGGCCTAATCAGCTTAGCCCTAGCTTTTTTATTAGGAACAGCGATTTCTAAAAACTTGATGCGCGCGACTGAATTAATTAACGATTCAACTGAAAAAGTAGCATCGGCTTCGACACAAATCGCGTCATCATCACAGCAACTTTCACAAGCCACGACCGAGCAAGCCGCTTCTTTAGAAGAAACAGCTGCTTCTTTAGAGGAAATTAGCGCCATGGTATCTAAGGCCGCTGAAAATGCATCAACCACCGAAACCAACTCACAACAATCACAATCTAAAGCTGAAGAGGGCCGCCAAGCCGTCGACGATATGATGAAATCGATGACCGACATCAGCGAAAGCAATGAAGCCATCGTTAATCAAGTCAATAAAAGCAACCAAGAGATGAGCGAAATTATTCGTGTAATCGAAGAAATTGGAAACAAAACAAAAGTGATCAATGAAATCGTTTTTCAAACAAAACTTCTTTCTTTTAATGCATCGGTTGAAGCCGCTCGTGCCGGCGAACATGGTAAAGGGTTTGCCGTCGTCGCCGAAGAAGTTGGAAACCTAGCACAGATGAGTGGTAACGCAGCCAAAGAAATTACTGCAATGTTAGATTCAAGCATCGCTAAAGTCGATACGATCGTTAAAAATTCAAAATCAGGCGTTGAAGTATTAGTCGAACAAGGAAAACAAAAAGTTGAATCCGGCATCAATGTCGCCCGTCAATGCTCAAGCGTATTAGATCAAATTGTTCAAAACGTGTCTGGCGTCACGAATTTAGCGCAAGAAATATCGCGTGCGACTAAAGAACAATCGCAAGGCATTGGTGAAATCAACAAAGCCGTTGGGCAACTCGATATCGTTACTCAACAAAATTCAGCTACCAGCGAAGAAACGGCAAAGGCCGCAGCTGAACTTTCGTCACAAGCTGACCACATGAAAAGTGCGGTTGAGGAATTAGTTGCAGCAGTTCAAGGTCGCTCGAAACAGCCATCAGCTCAGGTTTACGGCGCAGCTGATCGCTTCGGCAAAAAAACAGCGAAACAGTCTTACGCAAAAGCTAGTTAGGATTATAAGCTATTTTTTTAGGATAAAATTTTCATTTGCGATTTCATCCTTAGCACCCTTTGGAAGCTTTCTAGATAAAATTCCACACGCCGCCTTAGCTTGTAATCCGTACGAGCCATCTGATTCAAAAGAGGATGGCAAAACGTAACTGCCATCGGCTGCCGTCGTCGTTGAAAACATAATTGAATTCTCTTTTGTGACACTGACCAAAGCATTATTAACCGGCACTTGCTTCTTATTCACTAAACAAAAAACTTTACCCGTTATTTTTTTTGTTGCCGATGTTGTCGCCGTTCCTTCAACCAAAGCACTGCTTTTAGTCGATTCAGTCACGCAACCACTTAAAACAAAACCAATAGTAACAAGCGCCATTTTATTAAAAAAGGTCATAGAACTCCTGAAGTCTAATGGTCGTAAGATCTGATCCTATTAAACTTAAGGCATTTTATCTATTACAACTTATAAATGGCAATCTAAAGCTGTTTGCTCATCATTCTTTTTGCCAAGAAAATTTTTAATTTTTGAAGTGGTCCGCGATTACCCCAAATAAGGTGGGTGTGAAAAACACGATTATTAAAAGCATCAAAAACGAAAGAGTGTGGAGCCGCAGAAATAGGACCACGGTTTAATAATATTTTTAAGATTTCAGTGCCCGCAACCCCAGCACTTAGTTCGCACCCCATAGGAGTCGAGGGCCCTTTTCTAGCTTTAAAATTCATAGCCGTCGCATCAACGACATAATTTCGGTGCGGAGCTTTTGGCGTCAAACCGATTAAAAATTTAATCGCTAATTCTAAATCACCATCACCGTCTTTCCACTGAAAATAGTCTTCAAAGCTCATTTTTCCAGGAATAAAGTTAATCAGCGCGGCTCCCATCCCGATAGGGCCAACAGTCGTCGCAGGAATATTATTTTCATAACAGTACTCAAAAACGGCTTTGCGAATACCAAAGGCAAAAAAATCTAACCCATCAATGTAGGCATCAACACCACCAAAAAATTCTTTTAGATTGTGGGTTTGAACACCATCAGGAAACAATTTAATTTTTATTTCTGGGTTTATCGCACGCGCCATTTCGGCCGCCACTTCGATTTTCGGTCGACCGACGGTGTTCATATTAGCACCGGCTTGACGATTAAAATTTTCAATACCGAACGTATCCATGTCTGCAATATGAATGCACCCAACACCTAAGCGGGCTAAGTTGATGACATGACCGCCACCGACCCCGCCTAATCCCGCGACCGCGACTGTTTTTCCGCGCAGCAACTGCTGTTCGTCGCGAGTTACAAAGCCAATGGTTCTAGAAAATGCTAAATTATAATCGAAGTTTTTTGCGTCCATAAAAGTTCCTTTTGCCGCGCAAACGGCGCATCCCTTTAAAAAAAGTGGCCTAATTTTTTAAAATTAAATCTGTCTCTGCCAATCTTAAGCTACGCTGATTTTTATTATTTACGGTTTTATCCGGAACACCAAATCGGAACAACCAAATACCATGCACTTGGTCGTATCTAAAACTTTGTCGTAAAATTTCATTCGCCGCAGAAAGTAGTGATTCATATTTTTCTAAAAAATTGGCTTTGCGATATACGTATTCAAATGGCAGTAACGACGCGCTCGAGATCGGTTGCATCGCCATTTTCAGATCTGTTAATTTAAGCCATACTTTTAACAAAGTTCGTCCCGCCGCAATAACACCTGCATCGTCTGTTTGATCAACCGTAATAATTCCAAAACCAACTGACTGCCGATAAAGCGCATTCACTTTAAAAAAATTAAGTGCTTTGAAGTACGGACGAAGAATAACACTTAAAAAATAAGAACGACGTATCGCTTTCAGAAGAAGTCCATTAAAAGCATCGATGTTTAAATTTGCTAACGACATCCCTGTTTTCGTTTCATGCAAGGCTTGATTTGAATAGCGAAACCATTTTTCAATATGCTTGAAAGCCTCATAGTCATCAAAGATCATGTTTTCCATCTTCAGCATCAATCCGAATGCGGCCTTAGGTAATTTTTTAACAAAAACGGCTTTACCGGCAAACTGCCGATTCATTTCAGAAAAATCAAACTGACTTTTCTTAAAGAAACCTCGAAAGGTTTTTCGTTCTTTTAAAAGTGAAAGAAAATGCTCGTTTTTTTTAAGATCAACGGCCGCCGCAACAGACTGAAAGGATATTGTTAGCCAAAGATCTTCTTTTAAAAAATCTTGTGCGTACACGAGCTGGGCCGGAAATTGATTTTCAATTGCAAAAGTTACTGCAACTTCAACAATCATTCCTAACGAAAGAAGTGATGCCACGTTCGACTGATTAAAACGATGTTCGGCAATTTTTGAATCGTGATACACCTCAAGTGAATCACCGACAATTTTGTACCTGAATTGTTGTGCATTATCGCCAGTCGGAATAAGTCTTAGCAAGCTAATCAGTGTATTGATCATCTAACCATTAAAAAACAAATAAACCGGAACATCGAGACCTATTTTGTAACCAGAGAAAAGTCTAGGACGCTGGCCTGGCAAATGACATGAACATGACATCTTCAAATTCGAGTGAACAGCAAACCACAATCGATGAGCAAAAATTGTCTAAGCCCGTATTCATCATGTTTCGGCGTCGTCATCTAGCCTACTTAGCTACCCATTTGACCCACGGAATAGGCGTAAGCTTTGCATTTTTACTTTGTATCCTACTGAATCAACGAAAGGTCTATTATGATACAATCAAAGAACAGCTTTACATTAACGACTAAGATGACATTTTTTCTAAGTCTTTTATTTGTATCCACTTTAAACGCAGCGGGACCATTGGCTTGTTCGAAGCTATTCTCAGGCGATCAAGAGACAAAAGCCTTAACACTTCAAACGCCGCCGACTACCGGGCAGTTAACAAGCGACTTTCAAAACAGAGCGCAGCAAATTGCATCGACCACTCCGAAGTTAGGTGCCTACAGTCGTATCTCGGTGGGTTTAAATAAAGAAAATTTAAATATTGTCAGTGACTCCGCCGCGGGATGGATGAAGTCATCATTTGAATCTGTCACGTCGAAACCAATTGAACAAGCTAACCAAAACGATATTAAAAAATATCTAAACGCAATCGCTACAGAGAACTTAGCTAACCTAGTCACTCCTCGCCTGCACGCTTACCGCGGGGTTGACCGCGAAGTCCTGCGCGATTCTGAAACTTACTATTTAGAAGAGCTTATGATGTCTGAAAAACACCAAGATCTTTCGTTAGCTTTGATCGGCCAACTTCTTTTCGAAAATTACGCTAAAAAAGATGTGCGTTTGGTTCAATCTTCGCAAACCGGAAAACCCAAATTCGCTTTGCTACTGAATGGAAAATCAGCAGAAGTGATCATTCCTGGAGTCTGCGAAGGTAACGGATGTGGTCAAGACTTTTCAAAGATCACAATAACCGTGACCGCGAAACCAATCGCCGCAGCTAAGGATCAGAAACAAGTTTCAATCTATGATATGAATGGCCAACTACAAACATTAACGGTCGTGGGACGCACGCCCTTAGAGCGAATGATTAAGTCCGACCAAGAGCAATTCAACAATGCCGGCCCCGAAGATTTAGTCGCTGTTGAATCCTACTTCGTAGCCCAACATAGACCCGCTGGCAGTACCGCATTTCGCATTGGCGAAACGATCTTTCATTTTGGCGGCGAAGGATGGGGAGTGTACCGTGGTACCGAAAAAGTAAAAGGATTTTTAATCAGTAACCCGTATTTACGTCACAATGCCCAAGTCTATGCGAGTTTGAAAGTGCCTTCATTCAACGTGGGTGTGGTTATGATGGTTCCTAAGAAACACGTTCTGTTATTTTTAGCAGGTATCGACGCCGAAATGGCGAAACCAGAAAATGAAAAAGTAAAGTTTGAATATTATAAATCAAATTGCAACCATGTGCCGCTGTGCCATTTCCGCGATGCCGGAATTCCAATGGGAAACCCGACAGGAATCAGCGGGTTCAGCACGTCTGCGACCTCTAGAAGTATTTTTCTTAATCCACCCTACCCAGTTCGCAGCAAAAATATTTACCCATTAGCCGGAACTGAATTAACAGAGTCGCAAATGCGCGATCTATTTCCACCGCTATTGTATCGGTACCACACATTAAAACATGATGGCCATTTATTGAACTTAAGCCAAACCGATATCGCTGTGTGGCGCCAAGCAACCCTACTTATGCTGATTCAAAAAAATCCACAATCCACAATCGAACAGCTATTTGAACTGGGTCAAAAAGCAGGTTTAGAATTCACCCAAGACCAACTTGCGAACGGACTCAACCAGGCTGAACGTGAAAATTTAATTTCAAACACAACCCAGCCCGAGTTAACCGCACAAGGAAAAACACAGTTAAAAGAAAAGCAAAAAGATTATGACCTGAATTAGACTGAATTATTTATTGCCAGCTAATTCTTAGTTACAATTGAGTCTAATGCGCAAACAACGTCTGCAATGAATAATTTTATGTGTGTAAAAATCAGGTGATGTAAATGGTGGGGCCAGCAAGACTCGAACTTGCAACCGACCGGTTCGAAGCCGGGCATTCTATCCATTGAACTATGGCCCCACATATAGAATCAGAAAAAATGTTAAGCTAAACGTCCCACCAAATCAACTTATTCGGAAATTGATTCTCAGAATTCTTGTTGGTCTGCGGAAATTTTGGCTTTAGTTCTTTTCGTAAAAATTCGATGGCATTTAGAAACCCATCTTCATATTTTCCAGTTTTAAATGCCGCTTGAACGGTTTTTAAAATTTTTGTTTGTAGTTCTTCTAGATTTTCTAGCTTCATTTTCGGATCAGGCAAGATCACTATTTTACGCTCCATGACCGACACGTACAATAATAGAGCATGATGACTATTGGTTTGATCTAATCTTTTTAAAAAGAAAATACGCTGCGCTTTTTCTAAAACTTGGCGCGTGCGTTCTTTTTTTGAAATGAAAAAGCGATCCACCCAATCTGACTTGTCTAATACTTGACCCAGAATCACCGATACGATGGGCGCGATCACGTAATAAATCGTACGGTTTGCCCATGAGTCTTGAAAATAGTAGTCGATTAAACCGATCGACAAGATAAGAAGTAATAACGAAATAACCCAGCCAATATGTTCAACGTAACTTGATCGATTTGAAATCACCGGTACCAGTTCAAAATCCACTTCGGACTCAAATTGATCAATAGCTTGTTCGATTTTTTTAGAATCCATTTTTTTAATCGACATCTACCAATCCCCCGAAGCGCCGCCACCGGAAGAGCCTCCTCCGCCGCCAGACCAATTGCCGCCGCTACCACCGCGTCCACCACCACCCGAGAATAGCGAGAATAACAGGTAAATCGCTAACGTCGGATTAAAGATGAACAGAAGCACCCAAACAACTAAGACGATTAAAAAAATTAACAGTCCTGAAAAGCCACCTTTCGAATCAGTGTCGCCACCGCTTTGCGCGATGTTTTGCTGAAGTTCGGCTTTTTGTTCGGGCGTCGCGTTTAAGTAATGACCAATGGCTGCGACCCCTTGAGCCACTCCCATGTCAAATTCGCCGCGCTTAAAGAATGGACTGACCACATCGGCAATAATGCGTTTTGCAATCACGTCCGGAATATCACCTTCAAGACCGCGCCCCACTTCGATGCGCATCTTTTTTTCTTTAGGGGCAATTAAAAAAATTAAACCATTGTCTTTTTTAGCGTCGCCTAACTTCCATTGATCAAACAATTGAATGGCGACTTGATCTGTTGATTCGCCTTGAAGCGAAGACGTAATGAAAACTTGAATTTGCGGACCGCTGTTTTGACGAATTTGAAAAAGTTGATCGGCGATTTGAGCTTGAGCAGATCGTGATAGTAGACCAACTTCATCCATCACGGGCCCTTTAAGGGGCGGAACATCAAAAGCTTTGGCCATCACTCCAAAGCTTAACGAAAATAATACTATTGAATAGGCCGCTAGTTTTAACAAAGTAGCTTAAGCCTAAAACTTAACTTCAGGTGCTTTTTCGTTTTTCGTTTTTTCGTCGGACGAAGAAACATCCCATTGCGGAACTTTTTCGAAATGATACATCACTGAATTCGTCCAGCTTGTTGGCGGAACAGTCACAAGATTATTAAATTCTTTCACCGTTTGAATGTAACGATTTCTAGCCACGGTCACACGATTTTCAGTACCTTCAATTTGCGCCTGCAAGTCGCGGAATCCCGTATCAGCTTTTAGGTTCGGGTAGTTTTCAGAAACAACCATTAAACGACCTAAAGCTTGAGACAACTGACCTTGCGCTTTTTGAAATTCGGCTAATTTCTCGGGGCTGACTTTTGATGGATCAATCGTGATCTGCGTCGCTTTCGCACGCGCTTCGATGACACCTTCTAAAGTTTCTTTTTCATGAGACGCATAACCCTTAACGACCGCTACCAAATTTGGAACTAAATCGGCACGGCGTTTATATTGATTTGTGATTTCAGCCATTGAAGCATCAACTTCATTTTTTCCCGCTGGCAAAGATTGTATACCGCAAGATGCGAAAAAAGTTAAAGCAGCTGTTAGACCAAGAATTTGAAATACTTTGAACATCTAAGACCTCCGAATTATTATAATTCAGAGATCACTTTACCCAAGAATCGGGCGACTCACAATGTGAACTGTCATTCTATGATGAGATGCAGCTAGACACCCAACTTGGCACCATTCGTACTTTAGGCCGCTTTCGATCCATTGATCAAAGAACCTAAATCATGAACGACTTCAGCCATCTCGACAGAGTCATCCTTCAGCTGATTTGCGAGTTGGCTGGCCTGTTGCGCCGCGCTTGAATTTTGTTGAGTGATATTATCCATGCGCACCATCGCCGAGTTTACATTTTTAATCTTCGACGCTTGTTCTAGTGAAGCCTCTGAAATTTGCCCGATGGCCTGATTCGTTTTCATCGATTGCTTAAAAATTGTCTCGAAACTGGTCTTACACTCGACCGAAATTTGAACGCCATCATGGATGTGCTTTTCGGCTTCCACGATCAAGGCTTCTGTTCGACCTTTTGCTTGGCTAATAATATTTTTAACGTCGGCCTGGCTTTGCTCTAAACTATTTCGAATTTCTTCGGCCGCCGCTCCGCTTAAGGCCGCTAACCGACCCACTTCTTCGGCGACTACTGAAAAGCCTTTTCCGTTTTCTCCGGCGCGCGCCGCTTCGACCGAGGCATTAAATGACAAAAGTTTTGTCTGAAATACAATTTCATTAATGACCTTTGTCTTTTCTCCGATTTCAGAAATAACACCCGCAATGCGCTCGAATTCGTGATGACTTGCTTTCATCTCTTTATTCAGCAGCTCGCTATTGGCGGCAATGGTCGTCACTTTATCGGTTAAGTCAGTTAGTATTTTTTGCCCGTACTGCGAAGCCTTTGACATATCTTGAGCCAAATTTTCTGTGACCCGCGTCGCTTCAAGATTTTTTTCGACATTAGCGCTGATTTCATTAATCGCCGTCACAGATTCCTGAACGCTTGTGGCCTGCTCGGCCGTCGCAGAGGCCAGTGCTAACGAGACACTTGTTAGCTCGATTGAACTTTGATTCACCACTTCGCCCGATTGTTTAAGGCCGACCAAGATGGCACCTAATTGTTTCACTACGCGTTGACCAAATAGAACCGTCGATATCGCCATCGCGACCGTCATTGCCGCTGCGATAAAAAATAGAATCCATTTCAGACGTTGCAGTGGGGCCTGCGCTTCGGCCACGCTTAGACTGGCCGACACGTACCAATCCATTTCGGGAAAATAGCGAAATAGCGCCATTTTTTCTTGCGGCGTTTTCGTTTCGCCGACCAACCAAGTGTAATCTAATTTGCCGGTCTTTTTCTCAATTATTTCTTTAAAAATTTCGGTTCCGTTAACATCTTTTATCGCTAGAACATTTTCGCCCTCTAATGTCGGATGAGAAATCATTTTACCCGAAGAATCTAGAATAAAGAAATATCCCGATTGAAGAATTTTTTGTGACTTTAAGTAGTCTTTAATTTTGGTATAACTTGTTTCTGGAGTTCCCATAAAAAATGCGCCGGCCAGTTGATTATTTTTCATGATCGGTTCGTAAGCCGTAATATACCAAACGCCGGCCACCTGCGCGCGACCAATGTAACGTTCGCCTTTAACTAATGTCTTAAACACAGGCGATGATTCCGGAATATAGGTTCCTACATTTCGGCTGCCATCTGCTTTCTTAACGCTGGTTAAAGCCCGGTAAATTCCTGAATTCGTGCGTACGAATAAAGTCACCGCTTCGCCCGACTCGGCGGCTAAATTATCGACGAAGTTGAAGTCAACTTTTTTTCCACTCGCTAGTATTGACGGAACCGATTCCATCGTTTTTTCATGGGTGACCTGATTTTCGCCAGCCAGCTTTTCGACTAAGTCGTCTCTGATTTCAACACTAGCGACAACTTTTTTTGCCCAGTAGTTTATTAACTTTGTTTGGCGTTCTAAGTTATCGTTGTAAGAAATTTGAATAATGGGTTCGATCGCCTTGATTTGATTTTGCAAATCGTTCAAAGAAAGCTCTTGAACTATGGACGAGGTAAAATGATAAATGGTCAATCCACAGACGACCATGCTAAAAAGAGCGATTGTAGAAAATCCGATTGAGAGTTTGGTTTGAAAACCAGCTTGAGTTTTTTTCATAATTCACTTATCGGTTAAATATTTGATAAAGATAGACCCCGCCTGTCAGACCTTGGTCTGGTTTTCGTATATTCACAACTCAGTGACCAATCACAAAAATCATGCTGATATCATAAAGATGAATCAAAATGATGAGGCCCGAACAATTTTAAGGTATGTAGATCACGAAGATTTTGTACTTTTTTTTAAACCTAATGGTCTTCGTATGCATCAAGTTGATGATGGGCAGTTCGGGTTTATCGAGGCCGTTTCGCAGCAATTAGACAAAAAGTTATTCATCGTTCACCGCTTAGATAAAGAAACGTCTGGACTGGTCATGGCGGCGAAAACTAAAGTTGCAGCCGCAGCATTAGCCGAACTTTTTGAAAAACATTTGGTCAAGAAAACGTATTACTTTCTAACTGACAAAAATGTCGCGGAAACTTCATTTTTAGTCAAAACTCATATCGAAAAAGTTCAAAATCAATTCGTCAATAATTTAGGTTTAACGGCGAACTCGGAAACAGAATTAAATTTTGTAAAAACGGTCGGCGCCTTCTATTTATGGCAGGCAAAACCCGTTTCGGGAAGGTCCCACCAAATTCGCCTTCATGCCGAACATTCAGGAATTTCTTTGCTTGGCGACTTGGACCACAACGGCTCGCCCTGGTTTCGCTTGGCCTTATTTGCCACCGATCTAGAATTTACTTTAAACAGCGTTCATCATCGATTGAGTGAACCGATTCCTGAGCACTTCGAAAAACTAGATTCTTCTGAATTAAAAAGCTTATTCTTAGATGCACAATACAATTTAAATAAAATATTTCACACTCAACCAACCGAGTCTTATCGTTTAGTGCAAAATGATCGTCATAAAATACGTGCCGATATCTTGGGGACGTATCTTTGGGTATACGATTATTCTGACAAAGGTTTATCAGACTTTGATATTTCAAAGTTACAAGAATTTGCGAACGAAAAAAACTTACACCTTATCGTGCGACACATGTTAGATCGCGGCCAAGGCGTGGGCGGCTTAGAAAAATCGACGTTACTCAATCAACCCGAAGCCAGTTCTTGGACGGCTGACGAAGAAGGCGTTCATTACGAATTTAGAACCGATTCTGGGTTTTCTCCGGGTTTATTTTTAGATCAACGTGAAAATCGCAAATGGGTTTCATCAGTTACAAAAGGTAAAACGGTTTTAAATTTGTTCAGCTACACCTCTGGCTTTTCTGTGGTCGCCGGATTAGCTGCGGCGACCAAAGTAACAAGCGTTGATGCCAGCAAAAAGTTTTTAGAGTGGTCGAAGCAGAATTTTAGATTAAATAACTTAAAACCCGAAAACTCCGAATTTTTTGCCCAAGACTGTTTGGTTTTTTTAAACGGCTCTAAAAAAAGAAATCGCAAATGGGACTTAATTATTTGCGACCCCCCGTCTTTCGGTCGCAGCCAAGATTCAGTTTGGAAAATCGAAAGAAATATTTTCGAACTGGCCGAGCTGATGTGGAACTGCTTAGAAAAAAATGGCCAGATTTTATTTACCTGTAATTTTGAAAAATGGACGCGAAAAGAATTAGTCGCGAACTTCACAAAAAAGCTTCCGCATGGAAGTTATAAAATCGAACGCATGCCGCTGCTTAGCCTAGATTTCGGCGAAACGGACGAAATCAAAAGTCTTATGAAGGGCTTTGTCTTAATTCGCACGAAATAAAAAAATTCGCCTACTAACGGAAGTATCCAGTTTAAAAATAATCAAAAATAGGTTTAAATAACCGCATGAATGAAACATCAAATGATTTCTCGACAGATAATCCTAAAATAAAACTTATCCGTGGCCTTGGTCTTTTCGATTCCATGGGAATCGTAATCGGTACAATCATCGGCACGGGCGTCTTTTTAAAAACCGCCAACATGTCGCAAGCAACCGGCAACCCCTACATCGTCCTACTAGCTTGGGCCGTCGCCGGAGTTTTATCTTTTTCAGGAGCCTTAGCTTACGCCGAGCTGGGTAGTTTAATGCCAGACGCCGGTGGCGAATACGTTTATCTAAAAGAAGGTTACGGCGACATGTGGGCCTTTCTTTACGGCTGGATGCGATTTTGGATCGGCGCTCCGGGAAGCGTAGCCGCCTACTCGGTCGCGGCGATGACTTTTTTAAGCGCGGCCGTTGATTTAAAATTTATCGGCGGAAAACAAGTTGCCGCCATCGCTGTGATCCTAATTTTTTCTTTGATGAACTGTTTGAAAGTTGTTCTTGGTGGACGCATTCAAGGCATCATGACGTCATTAAAGTTAATTTCTATCTTTGGTGTAATCGTCGGAATCTTTTTCTTTTCAGGCTCTGGAACGTTCGAGCATTTAAAAGAATCAACGGCGCCGGCAAATTCTTTATTTTCTTGGTTAGGCATATCGTCTTTCGCCACGGCTATGCTGGGTGCGCTATGGGCTTTTGACGGTTGGAATAATTTATCCATGATCGCCGGAGAAATTAAAAATCCGCAAAAAAATATCCCGCTATCTTTTGGTTTAGGCTTGACTATTATTTTTGTAACGTACGCGATGATTAACTTAGCGTACTTTTACGCACTACCTTTCGTTGATGTATTATCAGCCAACTCAAGTCTAAACCCTGAGGCATTGCCCGTAGCTACGAAAGCGGCACTTACGTTTTTAGGAACGTCGGGCGTAATGATCTTGGCTTTGATTTGTACGTTCTCGGGTTTAAGTTCTATGAATGCGGGCATCATGACGAATGCGCGCGTGCCGTACGCAATGGCCGAAAGCGGATTATTTTTTAAATCCTTAGGCCGACTAAGTCCAACGACTCACGTGCCGGTAGTAGCGCTATTGGTGCAAGCGTTTATCTCGGCGGTGCTGGTGATGTCTGGAACTTTCGATCAGCTAACTGACTACGTTCTGTTTTCGTCGTGGATTTTTTACGCCATGGTGACTAGTGTCGTTTTCGTCATGAGAAAGAAAATGCCAAACGCCCCTAGATACAAGACGTTAGGCTACCCCATTGTACCGATCGTGTTTATCGTCTTAGGAATACTACTTTTGATCAATACGTTGTACACGATGCCACTACAATCAGGAATCGGGCTTGTTCTAATCGTCTTGGGCGTTCCTTGTTATTATTACTTTAAAAAACATAAGCCCGCGGGTGTCTCGCCCGCCGTCAATTAGCCGGCAACGGCCTAACGCAGGATGCAGACAAGTCATTCGAAGAATTAACCGATTTGCGTAGCGCCAGTAAATTTTCATCGCTATAAACGTATCCAGAAAAATCGGCTAAGGGCTCATTTACCGTTAGTTCTTTTCGATTTCTTTTAATTTTTAATTGAACAGAATTTCTTTTCTTGTCTGCGGCTTCAAAAATGAAATATTTAATTTGCCACATAGCTGCAACAGGCTTTTCATCGAAAGCCAAAACTTCGTCCCCGATTTGCAGATTTGTTGAAGACTTACTATTTAAACTTTCAATAATAAAAATTTTTAGATTCTTATTTAGGCCGGAATCTGCGAAAGTTAAGGCTAAAGATTTGCTAGTCTTCGTCGGGTAACAAAACCCGTAGAAATCACCATCTCGATACGAAAAATCGAATTACGCAAACCCTCTAGACAGGCATTCTTCAACCGCAGCACGAAACGCATACTTCAGAATGTACGAATCTGTTACTTCGGATGACGGAAGAGAAACTAGAATCTTAAAACTATCCTTAACCTGTAAATTTTCGATCGTATAGCCGATCCCACTGGTGTTCTGTTGAAATTTTACCGTCGACACGCAACCCGTTAGTAAACTCATAAAAATAATGATTACTGTACCGAACTTGTTTAAATACATCTTACCCTCGTTATTTATTTAAAGATGACTTTGCATTTCATGATGCGACGCCTTACTAAAAGTGAGCTGGTACCTTTTAAGAAAGTTTTGCTTTTAAAATATCGACGCCAGAATCCAAAGTATTTAAAGCGTACTGCGCTTTTAACAATTCAATCTGTTCAGGCGTAACGTCAGCATTGCGACCTAACTTCTGCAAGCGGTTTAAATAAATCTGGTAAAGACTTAAAGCCCCCGCCACCGAGATATTAAAACTTTGAACAAAGCCCGGCATCGGAATGATGACCCGTTCGTCAGCGGCCTCTAGCATCTCTTTTGAAATTCCGCTTTTTTCATTTCCTAAAACCAACGCTAACGGTGTGGTAAAATCAATTTCATGAATTGGTTTTGACGCTTCTAATGAAGTGACACAAATTCTGATTTTGTTATCTTTGAAATATTTAATCGCTTCGGCCGAAGATTTCCATTTTTTGACTTCAACCCACTTATCAGCCCCTTGGGTCACGCGGTTTGATTCTTTGAATTTATCAAAGGTTTCGATCACATGAAAATTCGCAAAACCTAAACCTTCACCCGTACGCATCACCGCACTGGTATTACCACGGTCGTAAATGCCTTCTAAGCAAACCGTAATGTCAAAGCAACGTTCTTTCGTAACTTGCAAAATCTTTTTTTGACGCTCAGGCGTTAGTAACGGAAAAACGTGTTCCATCACTTGTGCGGCCGTCGCGTTTTTTCCTTTGGCGTAGTTAAATGAATCAGTTAACGGAAACATTTAGAAGCCAGCTTTAGAAAAATCTTTTGATAGATCGCGCGTGATATTTTTTTGGTGAGCCTCTAAAGTTCCGCCACCAATTTCTAATAATTTCGAATCACGCCACAATCTTTCAACGACGTACTCACCCACGTAACCGTAACCACCCAGAACTTGAATCGCGCGGTCGGCGACATTTTTAGCCATCGTCGTTGAAACTAATTTAACACCATCAGAGTCTAAACGATTACCTTCATGAGTTAAATCCATCACGCGGGCCGTTTCGTAAACATAGGCCTGTGCCGCTTTAAATTCAGCGTACGAGTCCGCGATGTATTTCTGAATTTGACCAAATGAACTTAATGATTTGCCGAACGAATGTCTTTCGTTCGCGTACTTAACCATGATCGAAATTGAACGACGGGCGATTCCTAAACTCATCGCCGCAAGCCCCACGCGTTCGATTTCTAGATTGCGCATCATGTGACTGACTGAATCACCTTCGTGGCCGACCAAACGATTTAAAGGAATTTTACAGTTTTCGAAAACAAGTTCGGCCGTGTTTGAAGCGCGCATACCTAACTTATCCATAATTTTTTGACCCACGTAAAAACCGACATCCCCTTTTTCAACGATGAACGTTGAAATTAATGGACGACCATTTTTTTCGCCGGTCTTAGCGTAAACCCAAACAAAATCACACGGTGTTTTTTGATCATCTAGAGCACCGTTGGTGATCCACATTTTTTGTCCGTTTAAAATATAATGATCACCTTGCTTAACCGCCGTCGTCTTCATCCCTAAGACGTCAGTTCCGTAATCAGGCTCTGACATGGCCATCGCGCCTACTAATTCGCCGCTACTTAACCCAGGCAAGTATTTCTTTTTTTGTTCTT
>JACMQO010000001.1 GCA_014376935.1 Bdellovibrio sp. | reverse complement strand
TGCGATTTAAGGGCGCGGTCTAAAAGATAAGCGTTACATTCTTTTTCGGTGGCGGCTTTAGGTTTTTGATCCCAATCAAAATGGCGATCGACCAGTTCATATTTTTTTAACATACCGATGCGTTCGCTGATCACAAGTTGGCCGCAATGAAAACCGTATTGTAGCGCTTTTTTAGATGGCTTTCGACTGGCCCATTCGTGTTCTTTTTCAACCAGCACGTCATCTTGAATATCGCGGATACTAATGGCCCCGTTCTTCTTGATTAAAGTTAAAACTTTCTTCATTTCCTCTTTTTGAACGGATTGAAACCAGCGATTGGGTTCGGCGATGGTCTTTTTCATAATCGGTAAGAAGAACTTAAAATCCCTAGTTGGAATGTAGGCCAGGGCATGCGTCCAATATTCGAAAACGGTTTTTTCTTTGGTTTGAGCCGCGTGTAAATGTTCGGCTTTATAATTCGGAATTCTTGAATATAAAATATGGTGGTGGCAACGCTCGATGACACTGATCGTGTCGATTTGCACGTACCCTAAATGCTTGATCGCCTTCGTAGTGGCCTTAGCTCCAAGTCCAAACGGAGCCTTTTGATTTAGGCCCTGAGCTTCGATCCAAAGGTTTTTGGCTTGGGTTTTGGTTATCACCACCGACATATTTGTATTATTGCTCTAAATAGGCTTGAAGTTCTTTTAAGTGGTAATTCCAACCGATCTTAAAATCTTTCTTCATTTGTTTTTGCTGATCTGCAGGCAGCGTCTCCCAACCTTGATGGACAAGGCTGATTTCGCGGTACTTGCCTTTATCTTCAATTGAAATGGTGCACTGGGTTTTTGCGCCCTTTTCCCAGTCTTGTTCTTTCCAGGTGAAAGTGATTTCTTTTTGATGAACGACCGACAAGACTTTACCCGACGCCAACTGTTTATTACGGTCGTCATCTTCCCAAGGCTCTGAAAATTTTCCGCCGACGCGCGGTTCAAGGGTCACGTCATCGCCCCACCAGTTTTCTAATTCGTCAGAATCGGTGATCGCATTCCAGATCTCGGGAACGGTGGCTTTGACGGTAATGAATAATTCGATGATGTTTTTGTTTTCTGGGGCGTCGTCGTTTTGCTCTTTCATGTTATTCCTTATCTTAAAAGTTGGAAATAAAAAATTTAAATATCTGCCAATTCTGCCAAATTTAATTTTTGGTAAATTCTGCGATGGTTTTTTCGTTCATCCGGTACGTCGTCCATTCGTCGTTTGGTTTCGCGCCGATCGACACGTAAAAATCGATCGCGTCTTTGTTCCAATCTAGAACCGACCATTCAAGGCGTCCGCAATTTCGATCTTTTGCAATTTGCGCCAGGTGTTTCAATAATTTTTTTCCGATGCCCTTGCCGCGCAGTTCAGGATTAACAAAAAGGACTTCTAAGTAAATTCCTTTTTGTGCTAAAAATGTTGAATAATTCGAAAAAAATAATGCAAATCCAGCGGGCTCGTTATTCCAGAACGCAATTAAGACTTCGGCGGATTTTTCTTCAAATAGGGTTTGACGAAGTTTTTCTTCAGTCGCAACGACTTCGGCCGATAATTTTTCATATTCGGCCAATGCTTTGATGAATTTTAAAATTTGAAGTGAGTCTTGTGGTTCAGCATAGCGGATTGTTAGCATAAGGGTCGAACCTTAGCAGAGTTTAAAAAAAAAAGATACTGCCATAACAGATTTCAGATGAATTGTATATAGCTATTCTGGTTTTGACGATTCAGGCAACGAACTACACTGAATCAGTGACAGTTTCTGATATTCGTGGGACTCTAGCTGATGGCCATTTTTCGGTCAGGCCGACTGAAGGAGTTCTGTGTTTTTGATTCCGATGACTTTACAAAATATATCTGAACTTCGTAACCCCAGCGAACGTGTGCCTTTGGCCGAGCAGATTCCTTACGAAGATGGATTGAATCTGATCGAAGACGGCGGTTTTCAGGGTTTTGAATTGTATCAGTCTGAAGGCGACAATTTAATGCAGCTTCAAATCTTTTTTGAAGATATCCAAACTAAGAAGCCCGTCACCGTTCGGGTGGTCGAAGAGCCGAAATCGGGCCAGCAAGTCAATTCGCCGTTAACTTTTTCATGTTCATTTTGTTTAAGTCACGGCCGTCAAGTATCAAGTTGTCAGCACCAGTGGGCGTCTTACGTTTTAATTTGGCAAGCTTTAACGATCAGCCGCGAAGAGATCCTTCACCCTGAACTTAAAAATTTATCTGAACAATTAAATACGCCTAAATATTTGAAATCGTTAGAAGAGGGGCGTGATCGTTTTGCCGAATTTGCAAATGTTGAATTGGATTCGGTCAGTCTTTATCTGGACGAGCCACCTTTATTAAAAGGTGAAACGTTAGCTCAAATTTTAAATTTAGAATTCACAAAGTACAAAAAAATTGAAGTCTCCAAAGAGAAAGAATTTCTTTCACCGCGCCTTTGGAATTTGCCAGAAATATTTCGTCGAAAGCTAATGGCGTATTCTGAGCACTATTTTAACGAGGTTAATAAGCAGAACAGAATGGTCGACATGATCCGTTATAATTTTAGTAACGGCATGCAGATCAGTGCTCAAGATATTTTGCGCCATCCACTTCATCGAAAAGTATTACTGATTCTGTTGCCGCAGGCAAAAACGCCGACTTCGGTCTTTGCAAAATGGCCTTTAGTTCAGCGAAATGAAAATGATTTTGTCAGTCAACCCATGATTGAGCTTGAAGAAATCATGCAAAGTTTACTGGCGCAAATTGCAACCGCGCACCGTCAAAAAAAGATCGAACTATATTTACAAACAAAAAGTAATTCGACGAAAGCGATGAAAATCAACTCGGTCGAATTTAATCCAGCGCAAGAACTTGATTGGCGCGTGGATTTTATCGAGCGTAAAGAGTTGATCACCGAATTTAAATTGATCGACTTTCGTAAACAGCCTTTGTACTTTTATGACTCTTTTGCGGTCGAAAAGTCAGAAGGCGTGATTATCGTTCACCCGTGGTTACGTGAAATCGGGTTATTGCAAGAAACACTATCGATGATTTCATCAGACTTAACGTTGCCGGATCGAAAGATGCCTACGATTGAAGTCACCGGAGAGCAGCACACAAAAATTATTTTAAAATACTTAAGAACAAGATCATTACCGGTTAAAATCACCGGAGAATCTAAAACTTTAGGTAATCATCAAAGTCGAACTGAAGTTCGTTTGGATGAAACCGGTAGTTTTTATATTCAGCACGATGCGCGTGTGTTTGGCCAAAAGAATTTGGTTCGTCGTGGTTGGACGACCAAAACGATTGCGTACCTTGAAGCCTTATCCGAAGGGCTTCCATCTTTATTACAAGTTGACGCCAAAGACATGGCGGCCCGCGCCCGCGCTAAGCGTGACTGGGATATGAAGATTTTAAAGCATCTTGGAATTTTGCAGTATGTTCTTCTAGAGGTGCTTTCGGTTCATTTTGACGGGGCGTTAACCGACGGTATGGTCGTAGAGAAAGAAAATCTATTTCAATCATTACACAAACGCATTCAGGCCCTTTTAATTGCCGGTACTGGTGAAACATTTGTGCGTGATGTGCCGTTGACCGAGCTTTGTTCAAGGCCCGTTCTAGCGTGTTTTGAAAAGTTCGTGGCCGACGCCTTTAGAACGGTTTCTGAAAGTGAATCGTTTTATTCTGAAAGTGGCGAAGTCATCTTAGAAGGCGTCGTTGATCGTGAATTTCGATTAGTCTTTGAACTTTTGAAAAAATTAGCGTTTACCTCGTTAGGTGAAGCGTTTAAAAAATCGCGATCATCGTTTCTTTCGAAAATATCAACGTTCGATTTTGAACAAAATAATCAGTTTTCAGAGGCCACTTTTTTCTTTCCAACGGGTGATGTAAAAAGTCAGGCGAATTTAAATGCGTCAGTCGAATCACTTCAAGCGTTAATTCCTTTTGGCTACATGATTTTCTATAAAGATCAGCCTTTGCAAGAATTAACTGAAGATGAATTTCACGTTGATTTTATTTTGCAGACCGATGGTGAATCAAAATTATTTAATTGGTTAGAGTTAAACCCTAAGTTTTTCTTACGCGGTGAAGAAGTTGACCCCGATAGCTTTCTAAGTTTAGGTTCGGGGGGCGTGATCGAATACGGTGGAAAGTTATTTTTAGTGCCGAAAAAACAAATGCCTTCACTGCGCCGTTTAGAAACTTTTTGGCAGAAGCTTCAAAAGGGTAAATCAGAAAGTGCTAAGAAAAAAAATGGCGAAAATATTTATCAATTGCCCCGAAGTCAAACCTTAGAGCTTTTAGCTTTACGCTCGTCAGGTGTTGCGATTCGCGGTGATGATGAATGGAAAAAGATCTGCGAATTTTACGATAATTTAGGCAATAAAACGCGCGATTTAAAATTACCAGATTCAATGAAGGCAGATCTTAAGCCGTATCAGGTTTTAGGTGTTCAGTGGTTACAAGATCTTTATAATTTACGATTAGGCGCTTTGTTAGCCGATGACATGG
>JACMQO010000025.1 GCA_014376935.1 Bdellovibrio sp. | reverse complement strand
TTTTAAAGGTGCAGATCCGACATTTGTGATCGTGACAATTTGTGCCGCGCTTGTTTTACCAAATACCTTGAACGCCATTGCACGCTCCGGGTGTACCGATGTTATGAACAACGTTTCCGATGATATCGTTATCAGGTGCACTGTAATTTGAATTCACAATACCCGCGCCGCCAGATCCGTTGCAGCCGCCAGATACTTGGATGTCATGCACGTGATTATTTTTGATCACGACAAAAGAGGCCTCATTTTGAATACCAAGTCGACCCGAACCTGAAACATCAAATCCATCTATGTCGACATAACTTCCATTATTTAACCATGCGACTTCAGTGCCTGTTCCGATTATCTTAGCGCCACCCTTACTATCAGATACGTAATGGATACGGGCTGAACTTGTTCCGCTAACGGTGGTTTTTAGGTTTTCTGTATAGGTCCCAGACGCAAGTTGAACCGTCGTGCCGGGCTGTGCAAGCACGGCCGCCATTTGAATTGTACGAAACGGAGCTGACGCGGTTCCGGTATTAGAATCTTTACCGTTCTGCACAGATAAATAAAGCTCGGATGCAAAACTATTTATCGAGATTGAACTTAAAATTGTGATTAAAATTTTTTGATTGAAATTCATTTTTTACCCTTGACCGTTTTTTTGTACTGGACAAGGTTTTACTAGCAACTGCTTAGCCATAGCTCTTTGCGAGACACACTTTGCAAGTAGCTCTATCTTCTTGCTTTTTCTTGTCGTTAAAAAAAATAAATTTCAATTATTTGTCTACAAGGACGCCTTTGTATTTTTAATCGACAGACAATAAAGCGGCTCTATTTCATTCTGTAAAATGAAAAACAAAGGTGAACAGTTATTTGAGAACTGTAAAAAATCGTAAAGACTTATTTAAGACGCTTTTTGCTCGTCGATCATTCCACGCAATTTTTCTATCAGAATTGCAGTGAACCGGCCTTGGCCCTTGTTGATCAGCTCTGCCTCGCGGTCAAAGACACGCTGACGAACCGTTTGGTAGGTTTCGCGCTCTTTACCTAATTTGAATCTAAATTCCAAATCGACCATTTCATGAAACAGAATCAAAGCGGCTTCGACAGGAATTCGCACGGGCAACGTCCTTTGTGGAAATCCATTTCCGTCAGCTTGTTCATGAGTCGATAAAATAATACTTTTGACCGAATCTGAAACTAACATTTTACTTTCTAACAATCGGTTTAAGCTGGTTAGTGGATGGTTTCTAAACACAACCATGTCTTCTGGATTCAACGCTAATCGGCCCTCGATCGTGTCTAGCTTTCCTAAGGATTTTGGAGATAACTCGAGTAACGCCAAATCACAAAATAAGCCTGCCAACATCACGTCATCTGACGACCCCATGCTTGTTGCAAAGCTAGCTACCGCCGCCATTGAAGCGACCATCATTGAACGATCTGTTCCACCGATCATTCCGAACGTAGACTGACTGATAACGCTCCATGGATCCGGAAGCATTGAAATTGTTTCAAGTAAATTTGTCGAAAGAGTCTGGCAGTTTTGCAGCAGGACTTTCCCCTGATCGTAGGATCCCGCCTCGGCTTGATCTGTTAACAAGAAGATTAGATTTGAATGCGCTAACGACACAGACTGAAACTGAACGCGGCAACGATTAGCTAGTCCTTTCGCAGACATATCCGGATGCTTAACTAAATAATCGTTATAAAAATGAATTTGATTTCTTCTAACATAAAGCTCATCGACAGAAGCCATTTTTTTTAGACGAGCTTCATTTAAAAGAGTTCCTGGCTGAACAACAGGTAATATTTTTTGATTTAAAGGCATTATGGTATAGATGTGAAAATCGACAGTCGTATTCGGTTGAAAATCAGCAACTTTCGCTGGTAGGTAGGCCGCGCTGACAACCTGAAGTAACACATATTCAAAACGTGTCGAATTCAGAAAATCATTTTCAAAAACGACGTAATTACATCCAGATTTTTTTAAAAATTTTGCATCTTCTAGTTTGATTTTTTTTTCGACGACTAGAACGATAAAAGTCTCTGGAAAAAACTGACGCACCACCTGCACTTCGCCGGCGATATCTTCCTTTTTCTCTTTACCAACTGCCGAGATAACCACGCAACGTGGTTGCATTGGCGTTTCGGATTCAAAAATTTCTTCAGATGTTTTGTAGAATGCTTCCTTAACGATAAGAAAATCACACGCTGTTTTTACGCGTTTTTGGCCGACCTCATCAAAACCAATGCAAAGTACATCACTCATTCCAGTGATCCTTTTCTTTGATTTTCAATGTTTTTCTTAAAATCTTCATCGCGATCCGCCGTTCGTTTTATAATGATTCTACTATTGTATCGGACGGATTCACGGGGCGCATAAATAATTATAACATTACAATTCTATATGTAAAAAAACAGAACTATTATGTTACTTTTCAAATTGAGGCACTAAGCGACCTAGCTCCCAATGACGGTTTACTTCCTTTTGGCTGGTTTTGCCGTAGAAGACGGTTCTGAAGCTATCGTCCGTTTCGCCTCATTCACCGCGTTCTGAGCTTCTGAATAGGGTCTTCCAATTAAGCCAAAATACTCGTCAGACTCAATGTAGGCCCGAAATTTTTTATATAGAGGGTATTTTGTGATCTCAATTAAATATTTCAACTCGATGGACGAATATCTTTGTGAAAGGTCTTTAACTAACTGGTCGTTTATTTGCTGAGGTAGCTTCGATTTGTACGTATCATATTTAATTTTTCCTGCGACCAAAGCCTTCTTCATTGGATCGGATTTCTTTTCATCTTTTTCTATGTCAATCGGCCGTTGAAAATAGAGATCAGCCTCTTCTAAACTTTGCACGATAGTCTTATTAACATCCATGACGTTCATTAACTCTTTCGCGTAAAGAATCCGCTGCGCTTCTTCTTCAATACTTATTTGAGCGGTCGAAGCGACCGGTTGCCCGGTTCTAGAACCTGATGGTGTCACAGCAGCGGCAGTCGCCGAAGCCGGCGGTCGAGAAATAACTTTCTTCGTAACTGGTGCTTGCGCGTGCGCGCCGAAAGAAGAAATGATAAAAGCAAAAACAAGAACGTTTTTCATTTTAAGCAGATTGTCCTTTATCACCCTGGATAACATATAATAAATCGCGAATTCCTTTATTTAAAGCTTCTGCCTGTTCTGAAAGGTCTTGCGCAGACCGAGCGGCCTCTTCACTTGTTGCAGCATTCTGCTGAGTGGCCTGGTCTAACTGATTCACGGATTTTGTGATTTCACGTACGCCCTGAGCTTGCTCTTCACTAGCATTTGAAATTTCTCCGGCCATTTGCGAAACGCTTGAAACATTTGTCACGATTTCACTTAACATTTCACCGCATTCACGGGCTACAGAAGTTCCTTCTTCAACTTTTTTCTCGCCATCAAATATGAGCGTTGAGACCTTGGTTTTCGTATCGTTTACAATAAATTCAACTTTTTGAATACTGCTATCTAATAATTCCGTAATTTCTTTAGCGGCATTACCGCTCATTTGCGCCAGATTTCCGACTTCTTCGGCAACAACCGAAAAACCTTTACCCTGCTCGCCAGCACGAGCCGCTTCCACTGAAGCATTAAATGATAATAACTTCGTTTGAAAAACAATATCGTTAATAACTTTTGTTTTATTTCCAATCTCTTGAATCACTTTTACAATTTCGCCAATCTGACTATTACTATCATTGATTTGATTCATGATATTTTTATTACTATCGTTGATTTGATCCATAGAAAAAATCATTTTTTCAACAACCTTCTTACCTTTTTCAGCATCATCCTGAGATTTTGCAGAGCTTGTCGCTGCGCTCTTTGCATTTTCTGAATTTCTGACAACCATTGAACTTGTTTGCTCGACCGCGGCTGAAGTTTGCTCTAACGAAGCCGCTTGGTCTGTCGTCGCATCCGATAATTTTTTAGAAGAGTTTGCAATTTCTTCGGCCGCTCTGGCTACCGAGTTACTTGTATTTTGCAACTGATTTGCTACGACGTGAACTAAGCTCATAGTTTTTACACTTGTCATAATAATTACGACCGAGCTAATTAAAATCCCAATCCACAAGAAAACAATCGTAGAGACGGCAGTTCGTAACTTAGCAGCGTCCATCTTTTTTGTTATTTCATCAGATTTGGCGTAGACTAATGCCTTCAGTTTCGCAAAATTTTCAACTTGTAACTTTCTTGCAGGAACGTATTTACTTTGATAGACGGAAACGGCTGTTGAATCACCCGCTTTAACAAGATCTAACACTTCGTTTTCACGATCATCTAAAGTCTTAGCATCAAAATCTGCCATTAATTTATTTAATTTAAGAATTTCTTCTTCATCCTGTACGAACTCGATCATATCCTTCGAGTATTTAGCGTAAGCGTCGTCAGCCGCTTTTTTCGCGTTGTAATTAACTTCATCTTTAGGATTAAGAATAAAACCGAGCATCGCTTCTGCCATCTTAACCATTTCAAGCTCTTGTTGACCGACTAGTTTAATAATCTGAGACGCGCGTGCTGACTCGGCATTATCAGATTGTGCCGCACTTCTATAAATAAGAAGTGATACAATAATTGACGTAATTAGAATGGGAATAGTCGCAAAAATTAATTTCTGAAGGATCGAAAATCTTTTCATCAGTTTACTCTTTTGTAAAAATGTATGTAGCTACATATATTTTTCGGATTTCAGCTGTTCAATCTAAAGGTGTATTTTTTGAACTAACCATTTATCTAGGGTGTATCAAGAAGAGGTCAAAAATTGGATATTTTTTTTTGATCGGATACAGGAAATAAAATAATGAGCGCTGATAAAATAAAAAACAATCCAACACCCCAACCAAAATAGTTCGCTAAAGCTTGCGGATGTCCGGTTGAAATTTCGATGATTGGTCCAGCTAGACCAATGGCGATGGCTCTAGAAATTTTAGAAGCCATTTTCCATAAACCCAAAAATTGTCCAGATACACTTTGATCCAATATCTTTTCTTTTTCGTTCAGGTAATCTGATAAATAGATCTCCATCACGACCGCTACACCTACCAATAAACCACCCAAGATGCTGGCCGTAAAAAACACCAGCCAAAACTGATCATTTTGAAAGAATGGAAACGAGAAGACATTGATGATTCCTAAAGTTAAAGCTCCGAAAACAATTAATTTTTTTTTACTAAAAAACCGAATCAGCACCACCCAAAGCGGAATCGATAAAGTGAATAATATCAAAAACGAAATTAAGATTGTTTGGGTCTGCTTTTCAGTAAACTGTAAAAATTCTTTGTAGTAATACAAAGCTAGGGATGAGTTTAAACCCAGGCCGCAATTAACTATAAAATAGGCCGCTAATATTTGAACAAATATTTTATCCTTGAAAACTTCTCTTAATTTCAAGCCATCATACTTTTTAAGTGGTTTTACTTCGGGCTTCACTTTGTAGTACATCGCAAAAGCCGAAAAGCAGGATAAAACAATCATCATAATAGTCATCACCGTCACCGAACTTAAATAAGGCTGCCTATCCAGCTCGACTTTAGACTGTGTCAGGAAGTATGCGGGGACCGAAAGACCAACTAATGATCCGATATTAAAGAATATCAGTCTCCACCCGATCCATTTCTTTCTTTCACCGTTATCTTTTTGCAAATCGTTAGCAACCGCATAAAAAGGAACCGAAAAAAAAGAGATGGCTGAATTCAAAAGAGCCGAAACCACAAAAACAAAAAGATACGAAATCAAATGGCTGCTTGTCGGTAAACGCCATAAAATAAAAAACAAAGCCGCAACACAAAAACAGGCGACATACAAAATGGGTTGGCGATTTCCATGCTTTTGGTAATATCGATCGGTGATTGTTCCGATCCACGGATCTACCGCTGCATCCCAAAGGACTCCTAGGCCAATAACCAAACTGGTTAAAGACGCCGACAAGCCCATCACCTGATTAAAATACAAAAGTAGATAAACTTTTAAAAAGATATCCATGGCCGTTGGACTTAATTCGGCCATTCCGTAAAACGCCGGCCGATAGAAATCGAATGTCGATTTAGTTTTCTTAATCACCTTAACTTCATACCCTTTTACGTTCATAAAACCAATGAATCTTGTGCGGCCTAAATAATAGACGCTTACATTTAATTTTTTTATGCATTGATACAAATGAAGTGCTTATGCCAAGATAGTAGAACGTTCTATCTGGACCAAAAGCGAGTTTTAAAATTGGTGCCGAGTCGGACGTAGTCAGCTAGATCTTAGTACTCTAGACTTTAGATATGGAAATAAACAACATGCCAGAACACGAAAAAATATTCAACGAGATCTGCACGAAGCTAAACGAACTTTCTCAAGTTGAAGACAATAAATCTTCAAAAGATAAAGTCGCGCAATTAGAAAAAATGCAGAATCAAATTAAAAACTTTCAGTATGATTTACTGGCAACGCACGAAGGTATGCAATTAAAAATTCATACTCTTGAGCAAATGACGACATCTAATTCAGATTTATCAGGTCGTGTTCAAGAGTTAACAGACCTTTTGAATCAAGAGCGTCTATTGAATTCGAAATTATCGACAGATCTTGCCAAATCGTTAGATTTATCTTTGAAACTTCAATTAGAAATTCAAGAGATCAAATCAAGAGCGCTCCAAGCGCAGTTAGAAGATCGTAAACAGTATTTAAATAATTTTGAAACTGTGAAGTACAAAATGACTAAAGACTACAACGAACTTTTCCGCATGCACGAAGAGCTTTCGACGCAGCTAAAAGCCAAAGACGCCCACGTTGAAGACTTAACGTCTAAAATCAACGAACTTGAAAGCGGCATGGCTGAACTTGGTGATTCAAAAATGGATCAAGAAGAAACAATCAAGCACTTGGTTTCAGTTGCTGAAAATAAAATCGTAGAGTTAAAATTAGGCTTAGATCGAAAAGCGGCTGATTTTGAAAATGCTCAAGGCCACTTGAATCAGTACAAAGTTCAAGTCGACCTATTTAAAAGCGAAAACGTTTCTTTAAAAGATTATATTAACAAAATGACAGTGTACCAACAGCAGATCTTAGCGCAGCAAGCTCAGGCTTACGGCCTTAGCTCAACTGGTGCATCACCATCTTAAGATAAAATCCTTCCGGAAAACTCATCAGGGTTGGATGATCCCAACCTTGACCGCCCATCAGAATACATCTGGCTGTTTTACCCGAACGTAAGACAGCTTTTCTTAAAGACTCTTTAAAATCTTCCATCGTGACTAATCCAGAACACGTACATGAAATCACCACACCATCCTTACGAGCCACTCGAAAAGCTTGAGCATTCAATTTGAAGTAAGCGTGTAGACCTTGATGAATATCTTTTTTATTTTTCACGAACGCTGGCGGATCAGAAATAACAATGTCAAATTCGCCTTCAGAAAATTGCGCTAATCCATCTAAGACGTCTGTTTTATAGGTCGTTACCTTAGCGCCGTATTTAGAAAGATTTTCTGAGGCCTTCTTTAACGCCAGATCAGACACATCAACTAAGTGAACATCGGCTTCTAATCCCCACTTTTTTAAATTCGCTACGATTTGCGCAGACCATTGTCCCATGTAACAACACAGATCTAACACTTTGACCGGACGCCCTTTTAAAGTGTCTTTCTTCATTTTCATAAAATCTAAAAGTAATTTCATATTAAACGTTTGATCTAAAAAGAAACCCGTCTTTTGGCCATCGATCAAATCGACTTTGAAGTAAATTTTTTCATTCACGTCTAAAACGTTTTGCACTTGAATTTGAATATCAGTTAAATCGATATCGTCGACCTTTTTTAAGATCGCAGGGGCTTCAGGCAACAACCCTTCTAATTTCCGAATGTTGACATCATTACGCTGCAAAATAAATGTTTCTGACCACGCGATATTTGAAAAGCCATTTTCTTTAGCTAAGTTTGTTAACTTTTCAAAAATAACTTTCCACTGATCATCCGTCTTAAAGGCCGTATCAGTGCCTGATGTTAATAGTTGATAAGAATAAACTTGGTAGGTTTTATTATTTTGCTCAAATACGTAACGATCAAAAACTAAACCAGGAATTCCGTCCGCTTCCGAAAAACAAACTCTGAAACTTAAGAAAAATCCCATTTCATTTCTTAGTTTCCAAGCACTAAAAAGCTTACCCACAAGGCTATCCACAGATAAGGGGTTCGCATCTTGCGGCGTAAAACTTAATGCGCGAAATGAAATTAACGAATGCGGATTACCGTATCCACGCGCCAGGAACTGCCCATTGTAATCGCGCACCTCGACCGGCTCGCCAGGTTTAACTGATTTCGGGCTGTCTAATAATTCGTTTGAAAAAACCCACGGGTGTCGAGAACGTAAACGGGCGTCGTGACCTTTTTTTAATTTCCAGATTTTCATAAGTCCTAATTTCTAGTTAAGTTGGTAAAGAATAAAAACAGTTTTCTCGGATTTAGAAAAATTATTATCACTAACCACAATAAATTTCTTTTTTTGTTTGTCGACCCAGCACAGCCCTTCAAAGTTTGCGCCTGACGGTATATCTGTTTTCAGCGATTCATCATCATTCATACTGTAAAAACAACTGCGCGATAATTCATTCGATGTTTTAGTTTTAACGGCTTCGCACAGCTGCGTATGAAAACCCATACCACCCCTACCGAACTGCACGCCACGCTCAAGGGTCAAAAAAGATTCCGAATTTAAAAACAGTATATCTGAAATACCGTAATAGGCATTTAAACCTGGCATCGCATCAGGGTTCGAAGAGTACGGCACCGGAGTCGGATAATTATAAATCTTATCGAATTTTGTCGAATCCAATGCGCTTTCAACTAATTTTAAGGACGCTCGATCCTGAACTAGAGGACCTTCAAGCATCGCCGCCCATTTCTTTAATTCAAAATCGACTGAAAGGCCTTCGAAAACTAAATTATTCTGAACACCTTTGGTTTGTTTACCTGATTTTTCGGGTAAGTAATCTTCGGGCATAGTCACTGATTTTGTTTTTACACCTTTTGTATTGATCCAAAATAAAGAGGGATTTTGCCGGGGCTTTTGATTCAGATCGCCTTCGCTTGAAAGAAAAATTTGATCCTTATCGAAAACGGCAATGCCCTCTAAATCTAAAATTTTATTTTCTGAATCTGTTTTAACGCTAATGACAGAAGCTTTTGAAAAATCGATTTCTGGTTTAAGCGAATTAAATGAAATAACGTAAATGCGCGGACCACCTTCAGCGCCACGGCTATCTGATACAAAATATAAATGATCTTCAAACATGGAACAGCCTGATAAGCCGCCCACCCGTTTTTTTTCAACTTTAAAATCATAAGGCAGAGACCATTTTTTTAAGGCTTGTACACCAGTCACGGGGGCATCACTTCCATTGCCTGCGAATGAAAAGCCGAAGCTTAATAAAATGAGCGTGAAAAAAACTAACTTCTCCATGACAAAACGGTATCCGGCACCGGATTTTTAAATTCGCGGCTGTCTTTCAGATGATCAGACCATTCTTTTTTCAAACCGTAATACCACTTGGCTTGCGTATCAGCGTCAGCAATTAACATTAAACTTGGATCAAATTTTAATCCCACTTGCTGTTTCGTGACCGCATCTAAATCTTGCCCTAAAAAAGTATGCCCAAAGCTTCGAATGAATGGTTTCGCTAAAATCAACCAAGGTATTGTCCAAAAAACCATTTGGACCACTTGCGTGCGGTTTTCTGTCAAAGGCATTAACGCCGTTAAAGAGTAAAAACTTTTTTTACCGACTTGAACATGTTCAACACGTGTACCCGGAAGTCTAAAAGTAATTTCAGTTGTCGGTTCGCCACCTAAAATTTTGTATGCTTTTGAATTTTTAGAGGGCTCGTGACGTTTCATTCTAAAACCATAATCGACAGGGCCAAAACTTTTATGTTTTTCGTACGAAGACTTACTGCTTCTCCAGAACCAGCTTTGATGAACGTAGGGACCATGTGCGGGATCCATTAATCCAATCACCGCATGATCGATGTGACATGGAAACTCAACCACTTCACAAATTTCAGGTTTCGCATCTAACGGAAGGTCAGCAAAGATCGGTGGTTGCGGTGTGAGGGATTGATCAAAGTTAGCATCACCAATAAAGATCCAAACCGCCCCGTACATTTCTTTGATCGGATAGGATTTAATTTTAATTTTCGTACAGTCTAATTTTTGCGTCGATGTTAACGAGGGGATTTCGCGGCAGACTCCAGCCCCATCAAATTTCCAGCCGTGATACGGGCATACAACCATGTCTTGTACGATGCGACCAAAGTGAAGTGGAATTCCGCGGTGCGGGCAAATATCTTTGATCGCTTGCACAACACCTTGCGAATCGCGAAAGAACAAAATCGGTTCACCTAAAATTTCTAGGGTTTCGATCTTATTGGCTTTAATTTTTGTTGATGGAACAGCTAAGTACCATTGGTTTTTTAAGACTTCTTGCATAACTAACCTATTCTATTTTCTAGCGCTAAAGTCATCGTGTTTTTCATCAACATCGCAATCGTCATGGGCCCGACTCCACCTGGAACCGGCGTCATTGCTGACAAGTGACCAGCGGCAGATTCGGGGTTGACGTCGCCGCAAAGGCCTTCTGGCAAACGATGAATACCAACGTCGATCACGGTGGCCCCTTTTTTAAAGTCTGTAGCCTTAAAGAAATTAGGCTTTCCAATCGCAACGAATGCGACGTCAGCGTCCTGTAATACTTGCTTGATATTTTCAGTTTTTGAATGGCACAAAGTGACCGTAGCGTTTTTTTGCAACAGTAAATGAAACAAGGGTAAGCCAACGATCAGACTGCGCCCCACAACGACAACTTTTTTGTTTACGACATTGATATTATAAAACTCTAACATTTTAATGATGCCGGCCGAAGTACAACTTGCAACTTTTTGCTGCCCCGCCATCAAGGCACCTAGCGAAGCTTGCGTTAATCCGTCCGCATCTTTATTGGGGTAAATAACTTCCGTTAGTTTTTTAGAATCTAAATGTGCCGGTAACGGAAGCTGCAACAAAACGGCATCGACAGACTGATCTTGATTTAATTTTTCGAGCGTCTGGCGAACATCCGATTCAGTTGCCGTTTCGGGTAATTTGACCAGAGTCGATTTGAAGTTTAACTTTTGGCAGGCTTTTTCTTTATGAGAAACGTAGACTTCACTGGCCGGATTTTCGCCCACAAGAACGACCACTAAGTGAGGCATCGCCCATTTTTTTTCGGTGAACAGGGTCAGTTGGTTCGTAATCTCTGTAAAGACAGAATCAGCGACAGGCTTTCCTTTTAACTCGATCATAGCACCACCCGGTTTGTATTTATGTTAAAATATAAAGAAAATCAGTAAGTTACAATAGTTTTCCAACCTTGACCCAGGTGCATCCGTAGATTACATTGGGCCCAATAATTCAACTCGCAGGAGATAAAAGTGGCAGACAAAGTTAAGCTATCAAAAGACGGAACTTCAATCGATTTCATCGTATCTGAAAACATCCCAGCCTCTGTTAAAAAGTTTCGCCACAGCTCTGAAATCGAAGGCCTTTACCGTTTTATCTTCGAAAATGACTTACAAAAAGAAGCTTTTGAAATTTTAGATCGTATCGTGGGCGCTAGAAAAGCTAAAAAATTAAAAGAAAAACAAGATGCAGCTCCTGCTAAAAAAATAGAAGCTGCCGCTGCTAAAGTTGAAGCGAACAAAGCCAGCGCTGCGGCCGCTAAAACAATTTTAAAACCAGCTGCGGCTGCAAAAGCAACTGCCGCCCCAGTTAAAGCGGCTGCTCCGGCTGCTAAAGTAGCTGCTGGTAAAGTGGCTCCCAAAGCAATTTTAAAAAAAGCTGACCCTAAAAAAGTCGTCACTAAAAAGAAGTAATCCGGACTTCGGTTCTATAAAGTGATTTAATCCTAAAACACTTGCTCCCTTCATTGCATGACCTTCAGTTCTGGAGGTCATATGAAAAAATCATTCACAGTTACAAAAGTTGTTAAAAATAAAAAAGGTCAGGGGTTAATCGAGTATCTAATCCTGGTGGCCTTGATTGCCGTTGGCACTGTAGGCGTTGTTAGCGTTGTTGGACAAAACGTCCGCAAACAGTACGCGAATATTAATAAATCGCTGGGCGCCAAGGATCAAGAAAAGCAAACCATGGCGGCTGTCGATTCAGACAAGCTGACTCAAAAAAACTTATCTGACTTTATGGATTCGGCAACCGCACGTAAAACGGGCGGAAAATCTTCAGGACAATCTTCGAACAATGAATAACAAAGGCCAAGCTGTTGTCGAGGCGATGATCTTCGCAGGCCTTGCGATTTTCTTTTCGATCAAACTTGTTCAGTTTGGCTTAGATATTCGCTACGAAATCTTATTCGACGATTTGATCGAACGAACCTTAATTTGCCACTTTCAAAAACAAACCAATTGCGCAAGTCTGTTACGCGAAAAACTAACGGACTTGCATTTTACAAACATTCAAATCAGCGAAGCCAGCGACGAAAAAACGACGCGGCTTACGCTGTCTGTAACAACCCGAATTAAGACGGTCTTTAACCGAGAGAGCGAGATGACGCTTGACCTATCCCCCTAAATCAAAAAAAGGTTTTGCATCGCTGCAGATGATTTTCGTTTTGATGGCTTTGTTGATCATCGTTTTTAGTTTCGCTTTTTTAAGTTTCGTTGCGCAGTCGAAAATGCAATTTCGCACGGCTTGTACGAACGATTCGATTGAACTGCAAAAGAAGATTATTGTGGCCGAGAAAACTTTGTTCGCACTTAACCCGGTTTCGACGGCTTTAAAAATTGCGTACCATATATTAGAGTTAGAACGTTTGGCCGCTTTAGCAAATCCCGAACTGCTGCCGATCATAGAGGCTAAGATCCAACAAGTAACCGCAGCAAGGCAAGCGCTAGACAAATCACAGAAGGCCATTATTCGGGCCGCCGAACTAATTATCAAAGTTGAAATCGCACGCAGTACAGTCGCTATGAATAAAACGGCTTACGAAACACGCGATCGTTGGTCTTATTTTTTACAGTCTGTCTTTATCGTGAAGCCCGATAGAATCCCGAAATTCGCCGTTCAGCCGGATTCCGACGATATTGCTTCGAACTACGGATTAACCAAGGGCTATAAACAGGAACAAATGGTGGCCTACAATTGGCAATTACTGTTTTTCACCAAGAACGACGTTCAGCAGGTTTTAGAAAGCCGGGGGCTTTTTGAAATGGCCTGCGGAGCCACAGCAGATAAGGATGATAAAAAATGGTTGGTCGAAATCAGAAAGGACAAATTTTAATAGAATCTATAGTCCTGATGTTTATGTTTGTTTCGCTTATGTTCATCTTGCAAAATATTATCCTTACGCATCAAAAATCGATGGCTAAGATCAAACTTTCGAAAGAAATTAAACGAGGTTACAAAAATGAAATTTAAGATTCCTAAAATCAGTCAGCAAAATAAAATTCTTCTGTGTTCTTTTCTATTCTTAATGCTTGTTTATATGTTATTTGGGATGAAGTCTGAAAAGCCAGTCACAAAATACAATCCAGTCTATGCAGATACACTTATTCCGAAGGGCTTTGTTTTAATTCCGATCGAATTAGCTAACGCCGACAGCGTTTCCGCTTTGATGGATCAATTTGGTGTGGTCGATTTATTCACCGGAACCTTAACGGCGCGTGGCAACAAAAAGATTGCTGCCAAAGTTAAAATATTACGGGCTCCTTTAAATCCGAATCAATATGCCGTGCTGGTTCCGGAAACGCTGTCGCAAACGATCATGAATGCCTCGGGTCCATTTTGGGCGATTGTTCAAAACCGAGATGCCAAACAAGAGGATATTAAAGAAAAAGTAAACCACACTGTTCGCATCGAATACCACCAAACAGGAGCTGACCTATGAGCGCGTTCGTTTTAATTCTTTCATTGATCATCACGGTTTTAAGTACAAACACCGTTTTTGCCGAAACCATTTTGGTTCCCGATAGTTCAGTTAGTTTCGAAGACTACAGCGCTAAATGCCGCATCGAAGGCTACACTTGCACGCAAAAGTTTTTTTATGACGAACAGTTGCAAAAACCAACCCCGCAATTTGATGCCTTGATTGATTCGATCGATTTGTCTGATAAAAATTTTGTTTTAACATTACCAAAAAACGTACAAAATATATTACAAAAAGAAATGGTTTCAATTGAGCAGCTTGAAATGATGATGCGGCTACTTGAACAAACGCACGATCAAAGTAAGGACTTAAAAGCTGTCAAACAATTAATGGACGAACTGAAGTACGTTCAAAGCTCTTTGCCCACAGATAAGAATTTCAACTTAAACCAAGAAAAGTTTGTGATTTTCTTTAAGAAAGTTTTTACGGCAGAAGCTTTTAAACAAGTTAAGAAAAGTTACTTAAATTTGCCTTACACCGACGTTTCATTTAACAGCATTCCGGTTTTTAGCGCGACGAAAGGCAAAAGCTTTGCTGCGCGTGAAAATTTGGTTACAGGAGTCTGTGAAAACGCGGCAATCAATGGCAACGTCAACTTAAGCCAATGGAAAGTCATGTCTGAAAAATCGTGTGGCTGGTCTGAAGGATTTAATAAATCAACGTCAGGAATAACTTCAACCATCAAAGAAAATAAAGGCTGGTTCATTACCGGTGCCGTTTTAATCGGGGCTGCCATCTTAGCTAGCCAATATGAGGTTAAATTTCAATTCTAATTAAACTACAGAACAGGTTCACCATCAAAATAAACTTGGTGAATTTTTTCTTCTGTGAATTCAGTAAAGCTTGAATTCCAACTTTTATCCGGGTGCGAATGAAATTTCATCCAGTCATCCCCCAGCTTGGGCCATCCTTTTTTTGCACTTTCGGTTAACGCATTATAATTTAATAAAAATGATGTGGGTTCGATCGGCGAATCACTACCGAAATGCAAATCAATTTTATTTCGCCTTAAAGATTCCCATTGGAATGTATTCTTAATTGTTGCTGGCGCTAAAGCCTGATTCATCCAAGACTGATCGCTTAACCAGTGGCACGGCTGCATATGACAACTGATGTGAAGTGGTTTCATCATCTGAATGGTTTCGGGCCGCATGACCTGAACGTGTTCTAAATGAAGTCGTCCCAAAATACCTTCGGCCGACACAGATCTGGCAACTTGAACCATTTGATGAACGGCTTCATCGCCAATCGTATGCACGGCAAACTCAAGCTGCTTTGACCACGTTGCTGCCAACACCGTTTTGACATCCGCTAAATCCCAACAAAGAATTCCTTTTTGTTCCGTTCCTAAATAATTTTCTGATACAAAAGCGGTGCGCGAACCAAGCGATCCATCTAAAAATAATTTAATGCCCTGAATGCGCAGATGCCGATTTGGATTTTGCTGCATCCATTTGATATCTTCTAAAGCGCGCGGTAGATCGTTTAAATTTTCGATCGTTACAAAACCTTCTACACAAACCGTTAATTCTTTTTTTTCTGACATTTGCGCCAGTAGCTTCCACTGCGTGGCTGTCATAGACAGGTCGCGAACGTGCGTGTAGCCGCCTTGATTAAAAAGTTTTTGAGATAGCTTTAAAAAATCGGTTTGCTGCGACTCTGTGAAGTAAGGAATTTTTTGTAATGCTTGAATGTGGGCCTGGTCAGTCAGTATCCCTGTCGGCCGACCGTGGCTATCGCGCTCTATTTTTCCACCTACCGGATCTTTTGAAAAATCGTAACCCAATTTTTTAAGTTCAGCTATACCGACTGAGTTCACCCACGAACTGTGACCATCGGCACGCGCAAAAAAAACGGGAATAGTTTCAAAATACTTATCTAAAGTCGCAGACGTTGGAAAAGTCGGGTTGACCCAAAGATTTTGATCCCACCCAAAACCCACCAACCAATTATGCTGATGATGATTTGGTAATATCTGCAAATCTTTAACGTCGTCGGCAGATTTTAAATTTTTCAAGGAAAGACCGGCCGCAATTTGACCTGTTCCTAAAAAATGGCAGTGACTGTCGAATGCGTTGTGTATCTTTAAAAACATAAACCCCATTTGTGATGGGGTTTAATTTACTGCGATTTGTATGAAATGTCTATTTGAAGGCTTAGCGTCCGATGCGCACGCCCGTGCCAATTCCAGGAACTGTTGCTGAAGTCCCTGTATTTGTGTTGTTATAATTTAAATTATAATTGTTAAATGCCGTTCCGATTCCATTTGTACCCGTATTGTAAGGTAAATTCGAATAACCTGTATTCACGCCTAAACCTAAATTAAATCCAGCACTAACACCGACTCCACCGTAGCCGCCAGCGCCTAAGCCGCTATAACCTGAAGAACCGTAGTTCGCTGAGCTTAATAAAGAATTTAGGTTCTGCTGCAAGATTTGCAACTGGTACTGAGAGTTTTGCTGCACCTGTTGAATTTGCGCCGTTAATTGTCCAGCTTGTTGCTGCACCATAATCTGACGTTGCTGCTGTTGCTGAGCTTGAATTTGCGCTTGATAATATTGCGCTTGGGCTTGCTGCGCCTGTTGCGCCGCTAATTGAGCTTGATACTGTAGCTGCGCTTGTTGTTGCTGTAAGCCGTAGGCGCCGTTTGCATAACTTCCGTTTGCATAACTTCCGTTTGCATAACTTCCGTTTGCATAACTTCCGTTTGCGGCCACCCCGAATTGTCCGTTAGCAAAAGTTCCGTTTGCGGCTGCATACATCGGATTGTATCCCGCTGTTGGATAACCCGCTCCAGCCGCAGCTCCAAATTGTCCATTCAACGCGCCATTAAGACCGTTGTTGAAAGCCGTTCCAACTCCACCGTTCAACAAACCATTTCCAGCGGCTCCTAGTAAACCATTTAATGGAGAACCAACTCCGAATTGACCATTTAGATTTCCAGATAAACCACCGTTAGGTCCGTTGAAATTTCCGTAAGCATTTAAACCTGGATTGTAAGCTCCGCCACCCCAAGGATTTGCGTACATATTTTGTGGGTAACCGAATGCTCCGCCCGCATTGCCGGCCGGACCGTAAACACTATTGCCGCCGCCCCAAAGATTTCCGTTCGCGGCACCTGTTCCGTTGACTCCGTTACCACATGCATAACTGCCTGTCGCCGAACCACCCGTTAAAGCACCGTAAGCTCCCGCTAATAAATACGGGAATCCAAAAGAAACAGCCGTCGGAGATCCGGATTCAGGTGGATAACCTAACTGCGCTTGATATTGCGCATTTCGATCGTCATATTTTTTTCCGATCGCGCCAAATAAAACCCCGGCACCAATCTGCGCGATTGATAAACCGTAACTTTTATTTTGGTTTGAAGCTTGAGCTTCACAATCTGCACACGGAGCTTGAGCTTCCGTTTTTGTCGAACTGTATTTTTTCTCGATCGCGGCTCGTTCTTTTTCGTCAGCGATTCTTTCTTCACGGTCTTGTAAATCTTGTTTTGCTTTCTCAAGCTGAGCACGCGCATTTTCTAATTGGATCGAACGTGTACGGTAATCTTTTAAACTTGATTTACATTCAGCGACGCTAACTTTTCTAGCTTTTTTGTCGACTTCGGCGCGTAAAGATTCGTCGTCACAAATTTCCATAGAAACTTGTCCACGGCTTCGCTTGTCTTCAGCTTGGCAATAACCCGCCCCGCTGGTCCAGTTGCTTGCTAAAATTTTTGGGACTGATGTTTTATTTTTACAAATTTCTGGCGTCTCAACCGGAGTTCCTTCTGGATCGGCTTCACCTTTTGCAATTCTAGCTTTTCGGTCCGCATCTTCTTTAGCTAATTCCTTTGAAGTCTTCTTTACCGGACAGTTATAACCAGGATATGTTTTATAATCTTCGCAAAGCATTGTGCCTTGAATATGAGTTTCAGTAATAAATTCAGCCACATCATCGCTAAAGAACGCATTCAAGTTTTTAGAAATTCTTTTTAAATACGCTTCATTTTTTTCAACGTCGCGCTCGAATAGTTTGATCTGTGCATTTTGTTTTTCGAGCTGACGTTTTTCTTCTTTTTCTTCTTCTGAAATACTGATGGCGCCATTACCTACGCGCTGCTGTGTTGAACAACCTTGTGTTCCACCCCAGTATCCAGATCCTTGTAGTGCGTATTGAGCACTAACGTGTCCACTTGAAAGTACCGCGACCGCAAAAGTTGCGGAGGCCAAAAGTGAACTTGAAAAATTTCTTAATAACATAAACGTCTCCTAGATAACCTAGTTTACTACTTTAGATTGACACAAAAATAGATTCACAATTCCTATATATCGTATCACTTTTCGACATTTTGCCGGACCGACTAAAGTAAAAAATAGCCAAAGGTCAGTGCCGTTACTAAAATCTAGACCTTGGATCTTAAAGCTAGCTATGATCTTGAAATGGATTCAATTGTAGAAAAGCCGTACCTTCTTTGTTTAGACGACGAACCCGATAATTTAGATGCGCTTGAACGTATTTTTCGTCGTAAGTACACAGTTTTAAAAGCCACGACTCCCGAGCAAGCGTTTGAGGTCCTAGACAATTATCCAGCTTTGTCGGTTATTATTTCAGATCAACGGATGCCACTCATTACGGGTGTCGAGTTTTTGGAAAAATCGATCGCGTCCCATCCTGATACAGTTCGTATTTTGTTAACGGGTTACACCGATATTGAATCCGTCATCGGGGCCGTCAATAAAGGACAGATCTATCGCTATTTAACTAAACCTTGGGATCCGGTCGATCTAGTTAATACCGTTGATCAAGCCACAGAAAAGTATTTATTAAAAAACGAGCTTCGTAATAAAAATTTAGAATTAGAAAAAGCCCTATTTGAACTTCAGAATTTAGATAAGGCCAAAAATCAGTTTATGATTTTAATTAATCACGAATTAAACACGCCGCTAACAACGATTTTAAGCTTTGCGGGTCTACTAAAAGAAACCTTATTGTCGGACGAACAAAAACTATTCACGGATCGAATTATTAGATCTTCTGAAAAGTTAAAAAGCATTGTCGAAGACGTACTACTGATTGTTAAGGGAGAAGTCGGCCTGATTCCGAAAAAATTAGACCGTATCAAGCCCGAGCATTTCTCGAAAGATATTCCTGCCGATATTACGTCGTCTTTGAATTCTAAAGGGCAGACTTTACGCTTAATCAGCGACTTAGATACTTTAGAAGTTGATCCGATGCTAACCCGCACCGCTTTGTTTCGCGCTCTTCATAATGCGACCAAGTTTGGCTTAGCCCAGACTGAAATCACCGTTCATATTCACAAAAATACAGAAGGCCGCACGGTTATTGGGGTTGAAAACCGCGGCCCCCATATCTCAGTGCACGTGATCGAAAAAATCATGCGGCCTTTTATGTTGGATGAAAATATCATGAACCATTCGATCGGAATGGGGTTGGGCCTTACGCTTTGTCAGACTTTGATGAAGGCCCAAGGTGGCGAACTTAAAGTACAAAATATCGATTCGGGCGTGCGCGTTGAATTGATTCTTTAGTTATTTAAGCCGGACTACTTCATCCGTCCGGAACACCGATCTTAGAACCGGATTTAAAAAGCAGCTGTTGCGGCTTTTATACGTTACCCGTCTTTGCAATTTTGATTCATCATGAAAACACTTTATATCATTTTATGTGTCATGATCGGTTTCAACTTAACGGTTTTTGCGGCTAACGGCTCGAAAGATATTATTATCGAGTTGGGCGAAGACTACACCCTACCTGGCAGAACCGATAAAATCTGGGTTGAAAATGCAAAAATCATATCAGCCGTTCCGGCCGGATCCGGCGTTCGCCTTAAAACCATGACTTTAGGGCAAACTTTGATTCGTCAGAACAATCAATTGATCAAAGTATCTGTGGTTCCAACCGGCTCACAAAAGACTTACCAAGACTGGCAAAAATTAAGTCAAAAGTTTTTAAACATTAAAGTCGATTTCTGCGATGACGTCGTTTGCCTGAAAGGTAAGTTATTTCGTTTTGAAGACTTTAAACGTTTAACTAGGCTAATTCAAGAAAACGAGTCTTCGCTTTATTTGGCGTTAGATGTCGAAAGCGACCTAAAAGCTAAATTAAATACTTGGATCGAAAACTATATGCGTGAAAATGGCATGACTCCGTTGAAAGTCGTTTACAGTCAGCCGTGGAAATTACTTTATACGAATAAAGAGAATTCTTCAGACTACAAACATCTGTTACGACGCATCGGAATTTTAGCTTTAGAAAATAAGCAAAAAATTGATATCGCCGACAACGTTCGCGTTGAAGTTAAGGTGACTGAAATTAAAAAAGATTTTGGTCGTACACTTGGCATGCAGTGGCCACAAGCGTACTCGGCCCAGGTCGTAGATGGCCAGCTTGGAATGGGAAATACAATAGAAGGTTTTTTAAACGCCAAAGAAAACGAAGGCCAAGTTAAAGTTTTAGCGTCTCCAAATTTAATTTGCCGTAGTGGAAAAGAAGCCGAATTTTTTGCGGGTGGCGAATTTCCGATCAAAATTCTTAATTACAAAGTACAGGATATCGTTTGGAAAAAATACGGCATCATGATGAAAATAAAGCCTTTGATCGATTCAATTGGGCAAATGAGTTTGCAAATCGAATCAGAAGTTTCGAGTCTTGATACCAGTCGCACAGTTGATGGAATTCCGGGTTTATTTACTAATAAAGTTTCTAGCTATTTTGACTTGGTTCAAAGTAAGACGATCGCATTGTCAGGATTAATTACGAATGAAACCGGCGAATCTAGCACAGGTCTTCCTTTCTTAAGTCAGATTCCGATCTTAGGGTCATTATTCGCCAGTAAAGACTATAAAGAACACAAATCAGAACTAGTTATTTTCGTAACCCCACAACTGATGAAGAATGATTAACTTATGGAATTTATATTAGCTGAAAGAATGCAGTCTATTTTTGTTCAACAAAAGAAAATCGCCGATTCGACCTGGGATTTAGACGCCGTCGAAGAACAGAAAGAACAAAGCTTACAAAAGATTATTGATCGTGAAGTCGTATCGCTAGCTGAAAATCACAAAGCCCGCATTCTTTCTGAATTCAATGGCTATGGCTGTTTGGACGTATTATTAGACGACGAGCAGATCACCGAAATTTTAGTGAATAGCTACGACCAGGTTTTCTTTGAAAAATCAGGAAAGCTTTTTAGATCAACCGATCATTTTTTTTCTGAACAAACCTATGCGGCGGTTTTAGATCGCTTATCACAAAAATGCCATAGTTATTTGAACCGCGAAAAACCATTTGTCGAGGCGCAGTTTGGCAAATGGCGTATTACGATTTTATTTTCTGAATTATCGCGCGGTTCGACTCTGCTTTCGATTCGTAAGCAGCCCAATGACCGTTGGACTTTAGATCGTCTGCGTGAATTGGATTGGTGTTCTGATAAACAATTTGAACTGATTAAGAATATCTTTAAAACAAAAAAGAATTTTTTGGTGGTCGGTGGAACAGGTTCTGGGAAAACCAGTTTGTTGCAGTCTTTACTGCAACAGTTTAGCGAATTCGAACGCGCGGTGATTATCGAAGATACACAAGAGCTTCATTTGCCGAATGCCGTCTGCTGTTCCTTATTAACACGTCAAGACCCCAGTGGGGCCGTTGGTGATGTCACAATGGATGATCTTTTGAAACGCGCTTTACGTTTACGCCCTGATCGTTTGGTTATCGGTGAAATTCGTGGGGCCGAGGCGAAATCGTTATTGATGGCTTTAGCTACGGGTCATGATGGTAGTTTCGGATCGATGCATGCGCGAACCGCGCAAGAGGCGTTACTTCGTTTAGAGATGTTGATCCAGATGGGGGCGCCACAGTGGAACCTAAAATCGATTCGTAATTTAATTGCGATGACTTTACAGGTTATTTTTGTGGTTGAAAAAGTAGACGGTAAACGGCAACTACGTGGAATTTACGAAGTGACATCGGTCGAAGATACAGGAATTTTACTACAGCAGATTGATGACACGTTATAAAAATCCCGGTTTTATCCGGAATTTTTTGACTCAAATTTTCTATTTTTCTAATTATTTACTTTGATTCGCTTTCGCATCTTCGATGGCTTTTTCAGCTTGGGCCGTTAAACGCACGCCGACTTCGACCAATTGATCGCGATTCACTTCGCTTGGTGCATCACTCATTAAGTCTGATGCTTTCGCCGTTTTAGGGAAGGCGATGACTTCGCGGATGGCGTCTGTTTCCATCAATAGCATCACTAAACGATCCATACCCCAGGCGATCCCACCGTGCGGGGGTGTTCCGTATTTTAAGGCGTCTAGGAAGAATCCGAATTTGTTTTTCGTTTCTTCTTCTGACATTCCTAAAAGTCTGAACATCGCTTGTTGAATTTCGTTACGATAAATACGGATTGAACCGCCACCCATTTCGTAACCGTTACAAACTAAGTCGTAAGCTTTAGCTAAAATTTTACCGTAAGCTTTTTCATTGTTATTCATAAGGTCATCAAACGATTCATCTTTCGGTGACGTGAACGGATGATGGCGTGCCACCCAACGTTTATCGTTTGGAGAGTACTCTAGTAATGGGAAATCTATCACCCACAAGAAGTTATACTTTGAATGGTCGATCAGTTTCAATTCACGACCTAATTGTAAACGTAAAGCTGACAATGCTGAACACGCCGGATCAAAATCATCGGCAACGATCAGTCCGCAATCTTTACTTGTACAACCCAGTTTCGCGAAAATTTCTTTTAGCTTTTCTGGCGTAAAGAATTTAGAAATCGGCGAAGCGATTGTTCCGTCAGCTTCTGGTTTCATCCAGATTAAACCTTTACCGCCATTTTTCTTAGCGACTTCAGTCAATTTATCAAATTGTCCGCGCGTGAATGCCGACCCACCCGGAACGCATAATCCACGAACGACTCCGCCGCGCGAAAGGGCGTCATTGAACACTTTGAAATCAGTACCGGCCACAGCCGATGTTAAATCTTGAATATGCATTTCAAAACGCGTGTCTGGCTTATCAGAGCCGTATTTATCCATCGCCTCTTGGAAAGTGATGCGCTTGATCGGCGGTACGTCTTGACCCTTAATTTCTTTCCAGATCATGCGTAACATTTTCTCATTGATTTCGATGATGTCTTCAACGTCGATAAAAGACATTTCGATATCGATTTGCGAAAACTCAGGCTGACGGTCAGCACGTAAATCTTCGTCACGGAAACAACGTGCGATTTGAAAATAACGATCGTAACCAGAAACCATCAACAGCTGTTTTAGGATTTGTGGTGACTGAGGTAAGGCATAGAATGTTCCAGGGTTTACACGCGAAGGAACTAAATAATCGCGCGCGCCTTCAGGAGTCGATTTATAAAGAATCGGCGTTTCGACTTCTAGGAATCCGTTGTCAGATAAAAACTTTCTTACTAACTGCGCCACGCGGTGACGAGTAATAATATTTTTTTGTAATCGCGGCGAACGCAAATCTAAATAACGGTATTTTAAACGTAAAACTTCATTCACATTTTCATCGTCGATTTGAAATGGCGGAGTCGCTGCTTGATTCAAAATCTCGCAACGAACGCCTTCAACTTCGACTTCGCCTGACTTTAATTTCGCATTTTTCATTCCGTCGGGTCTTGCGCGAACGATACCTTCTAAAGCCACAACGTATTCATTACGTAGTTCTTTTGACGTTGATGTATCAGCTTTGTTTGGGTCAAAGACGACTTGAACTAGACCTTCCCGGTCCCGTAGATCAATAAAGATTAAGCTTCCGTGATCGCGGCGGGTATTTACCCAGCCCATCAAGACGACTTTCTTTCCGATATGTTCAGATGTGATATTGCCGCAATATTCTGTTCGTTTTAATTCTCTTACAAATTTCATCAAAACATAGTGTCACGGTTCACAAACGTCCGTCAAAACTGATCTTTTGATGGGGTCCATAAAAATTCTGAATACTTTTAGTGGACTAGAATAAAAAGTCTATTTATGATTTAAGCATGGCTAAATTTAAATTTGATATGAACGCACCTGTGGATTCTGCAAAAGCATACAGCAAAATTAAAACTTTGCTGAGCGGAGACAATGACTTTAAAAAGTTTGACGCGAACGTGAGCTGTACTTTTGACGAGTCTAGCAAAAAATGTAACGTCGACGGCAGCCAGTTTAAGGCTTCTCTGCAAGTTTTTGACAAAGATGCTAGCACGAGCCAAATTGCTATTGAAGTCGAGCTGCCTTTAGCTTTATCTTTATTCAAAGGTAAGATTCAGGAAACGTTAGAAAGTAACCTTAAAAAAATTCTGACTTAATACGCTGATTTCTTAAATAAATAACCATGGCCAAAAAGAAATCCAAAGTACAACCACGTTCGGTGGTTGCTGAAATCGTTGACGACGAAATTGACGAACGCGCCATTCCCGACGCCATTACTCCCGATGAGAATGACGAATCTGAACCGACTGACTTAGACTCCCCTTTAAGTGATGAAGCGACCGGCTTAGTGGCAGTACCGGCTGTTACGCCGATAAAAGAACGTGGTCTTACTTCGACCGATTCTTTAACCATGTACATGAATGAAGTTCGCAAATACCCGCTTTTAACACGCGAACAAGAAGCTGAATTAGCGAAAAGATATTTTGAAACCAAAGACCCCGACGCCGCTCAAACCTTAGTAAAATCAAATTTACGTTTTGTCATAAAAATCGCGGCTGAATACGCAAAGTTTTCTTCGCGTATGATTGACGTCATTCAAGAAGGTAACGTGGGCCTGATGCACGCCGTGAAAGAGTACAACCCCTACAAAGGCGCGCGCTTAATCACGTACGCCGTGTGGTGGATTCGCGGTTACATTCAAGAGTACCTGATGCGCCAATTTTCAATGGTTCGCATCGGAACCACGGCCAATCAAAGAAAACTTTTTTACCAATTACAAAGACAGAAATTAGAGCTCGAGAAAATGACGTCTCCAGAAAATATTCGTCAGCTTTCATCAAAATTGGGAATTCCCGAAGATGAAGTGAACGAAATGGCCATGCGTATTTCCTCACGTGACGTTAGCTTAGATAAACCTGCGCATGCGGATAACGAAAACGCGACGCCGCTATCGTATTTATTAAAAAAGGAAGACGGCAGTCTTCCTTTAGATGAACAGTTAGCATTTGAAGAACAGATTGCTAATTTGATGACAGCCGTTGATTCGATTCGTAAATCTTTGACCGAAAAAGAAACCATTCTGCTTGAGGAGCGTATCTTAAGTGACGAACCGCTGACCCTTCAAGAGATCGGCGATAAGTACAAGATCTCGAGAGAAGCGGTTCGGCAGACGGAGCAAAGACTGATGAAAAAAATTAAATCGGCGATGATGCCCGAGTAATTTTACTGGCGCTGGGTTCCTAACTGCGTTGCGCCGGTTGTTTTCGTTGTGTTGTACTGCTCCATCGCTTTTTGTTCTGAATCCATAGGCTCAAGATTGGTCGTTTCTAAAGTTTCACCGTCTTGTATTTTTAAAACTTCCATTCTTTTTACGCCAATTTGTTGAAATCTTTCTTGATTCCCGCTTTTTACAGAGCGGTCTTCGCATTCCGTTCCGGTGATTTCTCCAGTGCTTGAATCGCGGCGCGGAATGCATCTAGCATTTTGTAAAACTTGGGTTAAATCTGTTGTCGGATCTGATTCCTGCGCAAAAGCTTCGGTCGATAGAACCAATATAATTAAGATAATATATTTCATCGCATTTCCTTTGTTACTCGTTGAAAATTCGGTTACTGCTGCGGCTCAGAATACGACCGCGAAGTCTTTTTTAATTTCTTGGGCCCATAATATTCCATTGGTGGGGGAGGAGCCACTACGCCCTGGCTTTTCGCTGCAACGACCACACTTTGACCATCCCGCTCGACGACTAAGTAGTTGATTTCATCATTGCGTAATTTGTTGTACATCTCCATCGAATCTTCAACTGACTTCACCTCGTGATTATCGTAGGAAATAATTTTGTCATCGGGCTTCAGACCAATTTGCTCAAATCGACTACCGGGGGCGACATCACGAACAGTTTGAGTACCTGCTGATGCTAAAGATAAACACGAATAACCAAAAAGTAAAATTAAAGCTGTTTTAAAATGTTTCATTACGGTCTTCCTTTTTTTAGTAATATTTAATTAAAAATCAGTGCGTACATCGTTATAAAGAATACCATCCATGACACCAGAGATTCGCTTGATCGTTCCATTGTTCATAACTTCCAAAGTAATCGGCCGACTAATTTTACCGTCAATTGTTTTGTAGTCTGCTTTGAAATTAACTGCTGGAACAAAACTAGCTATGCCAATTTTTCTTCCGAACCATTGGTCACTTACTTTTGGAAAAATAGTTTGCTCTTGTGGTAACCAAAAGTTAATCACGTCTGTCGTGTTCATTAATATCCAAAGATCGTTTTGATTTTGCATAATCAATTCTGCAGCCCCCACCACTTCAACTTTTCCCTTTCCAGAAAAGTATTCAAACCGATTTCCTTTCATATGATACGTTTGACACGTGTCCCCCGAACCCACATTAAAGAATTTATCTGAAACTGATGATGTGATCGGTGTGGAACTTTGCTGGAATGATTTAGGCTTTGTAGGTTTAGGGATTGTAACCGAATCGCCGGCGCTCATGCACGAAATGAATTTCATGTCGTTGGTAGATGCGACGTACTTGAATAGATGTTTCTTTTCTAACCCACCTTCGTTTAATAGCTTTAAGGAATAGAAGGTTCCATCGCCATCATTAGCCGATAGAACTGCCTCTGGATAATTTTCTGACATAAAGTCGACATCTTCTCTATGCTGTACACCAAAAACATGACCTATCTCATGCGCCAGAACAGGCAAGAAGCGAATACCGTAGTTAGACGACCACGGCCTACTTGGAAAGTGTTTGTCTTTCGCAAAATAAACGAATCCTTTTGATTTTAATTTTTTTATGTCGTAATCGGTTCGAACACTTAACGCGATGGTTTTCGATATATCCCCTAATCGCGCAGCTTGTTCAGAACTCAATACACCAAATTGAAAGTCAATATCGTGAGCAGATTCACAATCGACTTCGCTGAAATTTTGCCCTCCAACAGAGATAGCAAATTCGCCAAAATTTGAAACTTGAAGTTCTTTAAGTTGATTTTTCCAGAACTGAATTGTTCTAGCAACTTGGCTGCTAACGAAATTGCGACTTAAACCAAACTCTTTCTCATCAATCTGAATACAGTAATTAACCTGTTTGGTATTTTGAATAAACCACGGGTTGTGCTGATCGCGAATTAGTTCTCCGCCGCCGCTGGTCCATCCGCCGGCTGCCGGTACGGAAATAGTTTTGAATAAGATCAGAGCGCCTGCTGCTAGTAATACTTTGATTTTCATAAATCATCCTTGAAAGTTTAAATGTTAGTTACAGATCGATCTGTTTACAATCATAGGCCGTGCGAGTTATTTGTAAATTATTTGTTAATTAATTATTGCAAATAAAGTTAACAATTAGTTAACTTTATAAATCAGCAAGGATGGCCTTATGAATATTTACGAGTTCACGAACTATAAGCATGCGATCAAAGAACTGGTTAATCAGAATAAAAAACTAATTCCAAGCCTTACATTTGAAAAACTAGCTAACCACTGCCATGTTCAAAAAACGTATTTGTCTAAAGTGTTGAATAAGGATGGTCACCTATCACCCGATCAATTCTTTTTGGCTCAGCAATTTATTAAAATGCGTCTTCGCCTGCCCGATGCGAAAACCGATTTTTTAGAACTGCTTTATTTGTCAGACACGACCGATATTCAAGAGCGTAAGCTAGCGTTATCGAAAAAAATAGAGAAACAGAAAAGCGAATCTTCAAAGACCGAGAAAATGATCGCACTTGAGAATGTTGTTTTAGGAAATCAAATCAAAGAAGAGTATCACTTAGATCCTTATTTCTCTTTGATTCATATGTTTTTGACCATTGAAAAATATGCCACCGACATTTCTAAAATTTCTGACTCGCTGAATTTGAGTAAGTTGGTCGTCTCGAAATATTTAGCGAAATTAGTCGATTGGGGAATTTTAAAAGTAGAAAATAAAAAGTACGTTGTCGTGGCTGATAATCTGCATCTTTCTAAAGACTCTAGCATTTACATGAATTACCGCAATTTAATGAATCAGTTCGCGATCAATAAAATGAACTCATTAAACGAAGAAGATTTTTATTCTTTTTCGGTCATGTTTACGTGCGACAAAAAAGTGAACGAAAAAATTCGCCAAAAGTTCTTTACATTTTTAAAAGAGATTCAAACTGACGTTAAAAAATCAAAAGTTGAAGACGTCTATCAAATGAATTTCAATTTGTTAAAGTGGAGCTAGCAATATGACAAATTCTAAACAAAACCTTTTATTTAACCCTGTCCAATTAGCCCTTCATGCCCAGACTTGCATTCGCTTTCGTGAAGACTCTTTTGTCGTTAGCTTTGATGACGCTAGAAAGTTTTACGAAGCCGACGGCAAGGGGGCCGAACGCTATATTGAATGGCTCAATAGCAAAATTGCAAAAGATCCGAAATCTGTGGTGCATATATGGAAAAATGAAGAAATCGTCGGTCAGATTGAACTGGGCCTTTTAAAAAACGAATTCGATTGCGGTTACGTTAATCTTTTTTACTTAATCCCTTCTGTACGGGGCCAAGGTTTCGGCGCTGCCCTGGATCAACATGCTGTAGAACACTTTCGGGCTTTAGGTTTTCACAAAATGAAGTTATCCGTCAGCCCGACAAATACCCGCGCCGTTTCATTTTATAAAAAGTTGGGTTGGATCGACCTGGGACCAAGACCTGGTCATCCCGAAATTAATTTTATGGAAAAGAAAATTTAGCTTCGCAAGGTCGTTGGTTCATATTAGCCTAATTGAACTAACAAACACCTGACGGAGATTTACATGAAGTTATTTTCAGTTCTAGCACTTGTTCTTGTGGCGATCAGTTCTTTT
>JACMQO010000024.1 GCA_014376935.1 Bdellovibrio sp. | reverse complement strand
TTTATAAGATTGGCCGCGATCCCTCGAACCGAGCGCAGCCATCAAACCTTGCGGATTGATCAGTTACTTTTTTAACGAGCCGATCTAGTATACAAAAACTTTTTTTCGTAATCAGAAACCGCAAACTGCTTCTTTGACGCCAACTTAATTAAAGATCTAAATACTTTTCAATCAAGAATTCTTAAATTTTTTTATTCACGTCTTTGTAAAGTTTATTTGACCGCTGAGCTCCGCTTCTTATTCAAAATTTAATGTTAAAAAGTAAATATTAAGTATTTTACTATATGTCAAATGTTTGTTGCGCAGGAGCTCAATTCGGGACATCTTAGTATTTTCTTACATTAATTTTAATCAGAATGAAGGTTTCTATGCAATCCACCCAAGCTGAATCAGAGCGTGCTGAAAAAAGACCAATGACAAAGACAGATCAAAATACTTTTTTAAAAACAATTCTTGAGATAAATAGTCAAATTTTAAAAGGCGTAGATTATAAAACTATTCTAGAATTTGTATTTTCTGCGGTCAGTGAACAAATTCCATTCGATCGAATTGGGGTCGCCTTGCTTGAGCGTGAGGGTGAAAATCGTAAAATGCGGATGACGTGGGTCAAATCAAAAGTTCCCATTCATTATCTCAACTCAGCTTACACGATTGATATCGTAAGCAAGCGGTTGCTTGAGATTATGGAGATGAACCAGCCCCGAATTAATAATATTATTGCGCAATCTGCGATCGATAATCCTGAATCACAAACTTCGAAACTTATTCTTCAAGATGGAATTAAATCTAATTTAACCTGCCCGCTGCGTTTTGAAAATGAACCGATTGGCGTCGTCTTCTTTTCTAGCTGTCAGGAGAACACGTATTTAGAATCACACTCCCGCGTGGCCGTGCAAATTGCGGATGCCATTTCTTTAATTATCAATTATGGTCAGTTACAAGAATTAACCGCGCTTGCGAAAAAGGACCGCCGTAACTTAAGGATGACGTTACATGACTTAAAGTCTCCCTTAAGTATCTTGCACGGGTTTGCCGCCATTTCGGTTGATGAAGATTGGTATAAAAATCTTGATGCAAAAGCGCAGAAAGTTTTTCAAATTTTTTTCAGAAATACCAAATACATGACCGCTTTGTTAAATGATCTTAATGAAATTAACCTCCTCAAGTCGGTAAAAGAAAATGTTAAATTTGAAGCGGTGGACGTCAATGAATTTTGCCAAGATATGTTTAAGGTTGGCCAAGCTATCGCTGCGCCTAAAAAAATTCAGCTTAATCTCGTTATTACATCCCTTCCCACTGACATCGCTTGTTTTGACCGACATAAAGTAAGCCGCATTTTAGATAATCTATTGTCAAATGCCGTTAAGTTTTCCATTCGTGGTGGAGTCATTGATTTCATTGTAAGTTCTGAACCGACCTCGCTTCATTTTACGATTCGCGATCAAGGCTTAGGAATTCCTCAATCGGAGTTGCCAAAGTTATTTAAAGAATTCGGTAAAACTAGCGTGCTGCCGACAGAAGGCGAAAGCAGCAGCGGCCAAGGTTTAGCCATTGTTAAAAGAATCGTTCAACAATGCGGCGGTGAAATACATGTTCAAAGCGAGCCCGGTAAAGGGTCATCGTTTAGCTTTTTTATTCCGATCAAGAATAGCCCCTGCGATTCTTGATTTGCCAAGGTAATAAAAAATAACTATTTAAGCCAGACCGAAAAATCACCGTAACTAAATAATTTAAACTTTCTGGCAATAGCCCAGATATAGCATTCTTTCACTCTATTCAACCCTACAAATCCGGCGACTAACGCCAGCAATGTTGATTCGGGTTGGTGAAAATTCGTCATCAGGCGATCGACGATTTTAAAATCACTCCCTACCTGCAACAAAATATCTGTCGAGCCCGACAGTTTCCCCGTGCGCGCAATCGCTTCGACGACGCGAGTAGAAGTCGTGCCCAATGTCCAAATATGTTTTTTATTTTCTTTTGCGGATGTTATAGCTTGCCAAACTTTTTCGCTGACGTCGTAAGTTTCAGCATGCATCTGGTGTTGATCTAAATCTTCAGCGGTCACCGGTAAAAAAGTACCAAGACCCACGTGCAAAGTTATTTCTACAACGATAACTCCCCGGGATTCTAATTTTTTAAGATCAGCCATAGTAAAGTGCAGGCTTGCCGTAGGCGCAGCCATACTGCCCGGCCGTGCGGCCCAGGCTGTTTGATACCAAGACGCATCTTCGCTCACATTGTGTCGTTCAGACCGTGCTTTTTGAATGTAGGGTGGCAGCGGAAGTTCAGCGAATTTTTCAAAATCAGCCTCTTGAATGGCCGGCGTCACTTCTACGATTTGGGGACGACCTTTTTCAATAAGCTTCATCTTGAAACTATGCGGAAGTTCTAAAATACTACCTACAGGTAATTTTTTTGAAGGAAATAAAACTTTCCATTGGTTTGAATGTTCTGATTTACCAACTTGATCTAGAAATAAAACTTCAATCTCATTTTTCGTGAACACCCGTCGCTTAAGAACTTTGGTATTGTTAATAACTAAAACATCGCCGGGCGGAATACGACCCAGTACATCTTCAATCGTTAATTCGATCGGCATTGATTCTTTTTCAACCCACATCACGCGCGCGGGGCGGCTTGGCTCGGTCGCGATTAATTCTTCGGGGTATTCGTATTTGAGATCGGTCAATTTCATAGAATGATTATGTAACACAAATTTTCCGCCACGCAAAAGGCAAAAAAAAGCGGAAGCTCATCGCTTCCGCTTGAAGATTGCCTAAGGGGAACCACCAAAACCCGCTAGACACTTCTTTAACAACATAACCTTGAACTAATTTTTCGTTTCCACCCGGTCGTTAACGGTCATCCAGAGGGAGAAGACAACCACGCCCGAATAAAACGCGCAAAACACAAAAACTTCGTATAACTCTGCCACTGTAAAACTCCTTTTTTGCGTGCCGCCGAAGTCATCCTTAACTTCGGCATCAGACTATTCCCTGTAGGGGGAGACGGTTCGAAACATTCATCCTGATTGTCTCTTTGTTTCCGTCTTTCTTAGAGCCTCCGTGCTCTTCTGAATATGTGACAGCACGAACTTGCACATTGGGTTAACGAAATTTAAAAGAAGCTAAATATTCGTACTATAAGCTTTGATAATGCCTAATTAACCCCCGACAAAAGGCGGGCTTTAAATTGATTTGACCCTACTATGTGATTAAGGCAAAAATTTGGAACCTCATTAGTTCCCAAGTTAGTTTAGTCATTATGATAAGTGCGCGGATGGTGAAATTGGTAGACACGTACGCTTGAGGTGCGTAAGCCGCAAGGTGTGGGGGTTCAAGTCCCCCTTCGCGCACCAA
>JACMQO010000192.1 GCA_014376935.1 Bdellovibrio sp. | reverse complement strand
TTTTTTGAATCTCGTCAATCACTAGTAAGGTCTCAGGCGACTTTTGCACGGCCTTTTGCCAGCATGCTTCTAACCATAAAGTCGAATAGTCTGACTCTTCCGTGGTAAAGTATAAGGATGGTTTTTTATATAATGCTAAAAAATCATGAATCGCAGTTGTTTTGCCAACTTGTCTTGGCCCCAGAATGACTTGCATCAACGTGGGGTCCGTAGAGAAACGCTGCTTTATTTGACTGAGTAAGTTGTTCGTCGGCATAAGTCATGTTATTATGAATCTAGCAATTTTGCTAGTTACATCTAGTAATTTTGCTAGATGTAACTAGCAAAATTAAAATCCAAGTCATTTTAGCTAGTTACAACAATATTAGAGCTCAAAAACACCTGGTCTTGGCTTAACTCAACCAAAACCGGCGTCATAATCACACCCGCTTGAACCGCTTGATCAAAAAGAGTTTTATAAACAGGATCAATATCTTCGGCCACCGAAAAAGACTTCGCGTCATTCCGTTGAATCGTGAAAATCAACTCGGCCTTATGGCCTTCTTTGACTAAATCCATTAATTCTTGCAAATGTTTTTGACCGCGCGTCGTTTCCGCATCTGGAAACTGAGCCACCCCATCACGAACTAGCGTGACGTTTTTGATTTCGATAAAATGCTTCTTTGATTTCGGATTTTCCAAATCGTCCGCTTTAATGCAGAAAACGCCGTCTAAGCGAGTCTCTTTAGAAATCTTATGTTCCGATTTGTAAAAAGAATATTCGTTCCAATGCTTGAAGAATGGTTTTTTACTTTCAAAAGAATTTAAAATGGCTTCTTGAACAATTTTGTTCGGCCACGATGTATTCACGCCGGCCCAAGCCCCCGTGCTGGTCTTAACGGCCTCAAGTGTTCCCTTTAACTTTCGTTCAGGGTCATCACTTAATGAAAACCAGCACGCGTGTGTTTGGTCTTTATCAATCACCGATTTCAAACTACCGGTATTCGGACAGTGAATAGTTAACGCCACTTTATTTCCTGAATCATCAACGTATTCAACATCCGCAAAAAATCTTTTGTAACGTTTTAAAAGCGTACCTTGAAGTAATTTTTTTTGAAATTTCACAAAATCCTCGGGATTTTAAAATTGATTCATTACATTCTGTTCGGAACTGGAATACTTAATAAAGCCAGCCCATGTTTCAAGATGGCGGCCGTCGCTGAGGCTAAAGCCAAACGCGCTTTTTTTAATTCTTCAGTCTCAGCTTTTCCGATCGAACATTCGTGATAAAATACGTTAAACTTTTTGGCTGTTTCGTAAAGGTAAGTACAAATCAAAGCGGGTTTATAACTTTCAGCGGCCATTAAGACGACCGAGTTAAAATTCATCAAGTGCTGCATCAACTTAATTTCAGCCGCATGCGAAAGTAAAGTTCCATCGAACGACGCTAAATCAGCGACCGTAAATTTACTGATGATCGATTGAATACGCGCGTAACTATACTGAATAAATGGTCCCGATTCGCCATCTAACTTCAGCCACTCGGCCATATCAAAGACGATTTTCTTATTCGTATCTTGGCGAAGCATCCCGTACTTAATCGCACCTTGCGCGACTGCATCAGAAACGGATTCAACTTCATCCGCTGACCATTCGGCTTCGTAGCGTGATAAATATTCGGTCTTAACGTGGTTCTTCATTTGGCTGACTAAATCCATCAACGGAACGATATTGCCTTTGCGTGAACTCATCGCGCCGTCTGGCAGTTCGACAAAATTATACTGAAGGTGATAGCAATTTTTAGCCTGAGAAAATCCTAATATTTCTAATGCTTTAAAAACTTGTTTAAAGTGTAAAGCCTGACGAACATCGACAACGTAAATTGATTTTTCAATTTTATAATCTTCAAATTTACGGCGCGCTAATTCGATATCTTTTGTCGCATACAAGCCCGTACCATCTGATTTTAAAAGCATACAGAAACCTAAGGTTTCGCTGCTAAAATCAAGACCGATAGCCCCTTGCGATTCGATCAATTGACCTTCGGCAAAATATTTCTTAGCCATTTTGACCGAATCCGCATCAACGTCTGACTCCCAATACCATTGATCGAAAGTGACGCCCGCCCATTTATAAACTTTTTGCATCAGCTCGATCGACCAACCGCGTGTTTCTTTCCATAGATCATAGAAAGCACCGCTACCCGCTTCAAGCTGCTTTAAAATTTCGGTTAATTGTTTTTTATTGGTTTCGTATTTTTCAGTTTTTTCTTCGTCTTCTAATTTTAAATTAGCCGCCGAATACATTTGCCCTAACCATTCGCCACGATTTGGATCATTTCTTTTCTGCGCTAAGACGTCTAGGCCAACATGATTTTGAATGTACCATAAACATTTTGCGACGTGCGTACCCACGTCACCCGGAAACGTCGAGCTAATAATTTCGTAACCTGAATAACGAAGCATTTTAACTAACGCATCACCTAAGCAAAGATTTCGCATATGACCCACATGGATTTCTTTGTGCGTGTTGGGCTGCGAATACTCGATCATGCTTTTTGGATTTTTGTCAGACAATTTTTGTTTAAATAAATTCTGATTCAGCGCCGGTTTCACAACCGCGTTGGCTAAACCTAAAGCCGTGAATTTAAAATTTAAATATGGCCCTGCGACTTCGATCGAAGCCACTCCATCAATTGAACCCAAAACAGCTTTCAGTTCATTTGCGACCATGGGCGGCGCTTTTTTTAGCGCTTTTGCCAGCATAAAACAGCCAAAGGCTAGATGGCCTAAATCTGTGTTCGGGGGCTCGACCAACTGATTGTAAATCTCGGTTTCTGTGACTTGAACTTCAGCATTTGCCGCCTTAAAAACCTGCTGGATTGCGTTTAATAAGGGCTTAGTCAGGCTTAATCGTAATGGCTCGTGCAGTAGATTCATAAATCCTCGGTCAGAAATTTCTGTGGTGTTCGCTTTTGTTAAAATTGAGATTCTATTTATTCTCACAAATTGGCCCAATTTTGCAACGCGAAACCTTGTTAATTAAAGCCAACGGCGTTAGAACTAAAAGCCTAGTTTAGCTCAACAAGAGGTTTTATGTCATTGACCCCGCCGACTGAAGTTACAGATGCGGTTGCTTCAACTGAAGCTACGCCGAACGACGTTACAGGTACGATCACGCCTGAAAAAAGCTTTCTGACAAAACCTGATTGGTTGAAAGTGCGTGCGCCCACGGGCGAAAACTATACGCGCATCAAAGGCATGCTGGGCGAACTTAAATTAGCCACCGTTTGCCAAGAAGCCCGTTGCCCGAATATGGGCGAATGCTGGTCTGGCGGAACAGCCACATTCATGTTGATGGGTGAGGTCTGCACACGCGGCTGCCGTTTTTGTAACGTGAAAACCGGTAATGCCAAATTAGGTTTACCACCCGTTGATCCTTTCGAGCCTGAAAAAGTTGCGTATTCCATTTCGCAAATGAATTTAAAATACGTCGTGATCACATCGGTGGATCGTGACGACATGCCTGATCAAGGTTCTGACCATTTCGCCCGAACTGTGAAAACAATTAAAAAATTAGATCCCAATTTAATCATCGAGATTTTAACTCCCGATTTTTCTGGAGATGAATCGTTAGTGCATCACTTAGCGGGTGCCTACCCAGATGTATTCGCGCACAACGTTGAAACGGTTGAACGCTTATCTCCACGAGTGCGTGACCCGCGCGCAAAATACCGTCAGTCTTTACGCGTACTAGAAACCGTGAAAGAGTTTGATCCCAGCATCTATACGAAAACTTCGATCATGTTGGGCTTAGGCGAACAAGACGAAGAAATCGTACAAACTTTAAAAGATTTACGGGCCGTTGGTTGCGACGTCGTGACATTTGGTCAGTACTTACAACCGACAGCAAAACATTTAAAAGTGATTGAATACGTCACCCCTGAAAAATTCAAACACTGGCAAGACGTCGCAGAAGCGATGGGATTCTTGTACGTGGCTTCGGGCCCGTTAGTTCGCAGCAGTTACCGCGCCGGAGAATTTTTCATGAAGGGCATCATTGAAAAAAACAAGCAGGCTAAAATTTTAAACGAACAAAATAATAAAGATATTAATAAAAACACAGCGACTGATCATTCAGAAAGGAATTCATAATTATGGCAACAGATGTAAAGCTTCCAGAACTTGGCGAGGGCGTCACCGAAGGTGAATTAGTTAAATGGCTTGTTAAACCAGGAGACACCGTTAAGGCCGACCAAACTGTCGCCGAAATTATGACCGACAAAGCAACGGTTGAAGTTCCATCACCAGTTGCAGGCGTTGTTAAAGAATTAAAATTTAAACCAGGCCAAGTGATCAAAGTTGAAAACGTTATTTTAACTTTAGATGGCACCTCAGCTAGTGCCGTGGCCGTAGGCGCTGCGCCCACTTCAAATGCGGCAGCGACTAAAGCGGCTCCGACAGCGACGACTTCTGCTCCGGCTCCGGCGGCAGGTGCAACTTCAGCCTCGGTGGCTCCGGGAAAAGCGATAGATGTTAAACTTCCAGAACTTGGTGAAGGCGTTACTGAAGGCGAATTAGTTAAATGGTTAGTGGCACCAGGTGATTCTGTGAAAGCAGATCAAACAGTCGCTGAAATCATGACCGATAAAGCAACGGTTGAAGTACCGACACCAGTTGCGGGCGTTGTGAAAGAATTAAAATTTAAAAAAGGCGAAGTGATTAAAGTTGAAAGTGTTATTTTAACTTTAACAAGCACTGGCGGTGCAGCGAATACTTCTGCTCCAGCACAAACAGCTGCGGCAGTTTCTGCTTCTGCAGGGGCTCCATCGACAGCTGCGTTAGCGGCGACAGTTCCAGCTTCGACGGCAACGTCATCTCCAATGATGAATGCGGCAGCTGGTGGAATTTACCCACCGGTTGCCGATTCAAAAGTATTAGCGACGCCGGCAACACGCCGACTAGCTCGTGAAATGGGAGTCGACATCAATGGTATGACCGGCACTGGCTTAGCGGGTCGCGTGACTCGTGAAGATGTGTCTCAAGCTAAAGGTGGCTCTGCAGCTTCTGTATCATCACACGGTGCAGGCGCAACAACGGCTGGTACACCAACGATGAATTTCCCGAAACCAGCTTTCAATTCAACAAATGCTTCTATGGAAGAGCGTGTTGATCTAGTTGGTATTCGTAAAAAAATCGCACAGAACTTACAAATGTCTAAATCGATCATTCCTCATTTTACATTGATGGACGAAGTTGATGTGACGGCATTAGTTGCGTTACGTGAAACTGTAAAAGAATACGCAGAGAAAAACGGAACAAAAATCACTTACTTGCCGTTCGTGATAAAAGCCCTTATAGCTACGATCAAAGAATTCCCAATGTTCAATGCTTCGATCGACGATGCGGCTTCGCAAATCGTTTACAAAAAATATTTCAATATTGGTTTCGCTGCCGATACTCCAAATGGATTAGTTGTTCCGGTGATTAAGAATGCGGATCAAAAATCAATTTTAGATATTTCAAAAGAAATTATTGATCTATCAAATCGCGCGCGGGCTGGAAAATTAAAACTAGACGAAATGAAAGGCGCTTCGATCACAATCACGAACATCGGTTCTGTGGGCGGTACATACGCAACGCCAATCATCAATCACCCTGAAGTCGCTATTTTAGGAATGTATAAAATTTCTGAAAAACCAGTTATTAAAAATGGCCAGTTAGCAGCAATCAAAGTGATGAATTACACAGTTACTTGCGATCACCGTTTAATCGATGGCGCGGTAGCAGCGAACTTCTTAAAATCATTCTTTGCTAAAATTCAAAGCCCGGGCGTCCTTATGATGGGGATGTCATAAATGACATACATGATGGAGATGAAATAATATGCAAAATTTTGATATCGTAGTTATTGGTTCAGGTCCTGGTGGCTACGTTGCGGCTATTCGCGCGGGTCAATTAGGTTTTAAAACAGCGATCATCGAACGTGAAGCTTTAGGCGGCGTTTGTTTGAACGTCGGCTGTATTCCTTCTAAAGCGATGATCACGGCGACGCACATGTTACACCGTGCTCAGCATGACTTTCCGACGATGGGTTTAAATATCAAGGGCGGCATCGACGTTGATATGAAAAAACTTGTTGGGTGGAAACAATCGGTCAGCGACAAAATGTCTGGCGGCGTGAAGCAACTTTTAAAAGGTAACAACGTTACTGTTTTTCAAGGCCAAGCGGATTTTAAAACAAATAAAGAAATCACGGTTAAGTCATCAACCGGTACAGAATCCATCCAAGCTAAGTATTTTATCGTAGCAACAGGTTCACGCCCGATCGAAATCGGTGGATTCCCGTTTGACGAAAAAGATATTTGCTCTTCAACGGGCGCTTTAGCATTTGATGCGATTCCAAAACGCATCGTCGTTATCGGCGGCGGTTACATCGGATTAGAAATCAGTTCGTACTTACGTAAATTAGGAACTGAAGTCACAATTCTTGAAGCTCAATCCTCTTTATTAGCGGGTGTTGTTGATGCAGATTGCGCGCAAGTGGTGACTCGTAAGCTTGAAAAATCAGGCGTTAAAGTTATTTACGGCGCGAAAGCAAAAAGCCAAAAGAAAACGAAAGATGGCTATGAAGTCACTTACGATTTAAACGGCAAAGATGAAGTTGTTAAAACAGATAAAATTTTAGTGACCGTTGGTCGTCGTCCAAACGGAGACCAATCAAACCTTAAAGCCGCAGGCATCGCAGTTGATGAACGTGGATTTATTAAAGTCGATGCTCAACGCAGAACAAATGTAGCCCACATTTTCGCAATCGGCGATATCTGTGGTCAACCGATGTTAGCGCACAAAGCTTCGCATGAAGGCGTGATGGTTCCTGAAATTATCTCGGGCATCAACCGCGTTTACGATGCGAAAACGGTTCCGGCCGTTGTGTTTACAGATCCAGAAATCGCAGCCGCTGGTATGACTGAAGCCGAAGCGAAAACCAAAGGTTACAACGATTTACTCATCTCTAAATTTCCATTCGCCGCGAACGGCCGTGCCGTCAGCATGATGGAAACAGATGGATTTATAAAAATGATCGCCGATAAAAAAACACATGTTGTTTTAGGCATTCATATCGTAGGCCCTGAAGCTTCTAATTTAATTTCAGAAGCCGTACTAGCCATCGAAATGGGCGCGCGCTTAGAAGATATCGCTTTATCGATCCATCCTCATCCCACATTAGGTGAAACGATGATGGAAGCCGCTGAAGCCGCTTTAGGTCACGCCATTCACATTATTCAAAAACCGCTGACGTCAGCAACTAAAGGCGCCCACGCGTAAAACAAAAAATGATCTTTGAAGATTGGGGCTTAGTTGATTATCAACAGGCCCTTGAAAAACAAACAGATTACGTTCAAACAGTAGCCAGTGATGAAAATCATCCTGGCTATTTGATTTTTTGCTCTCACCCCGCCGTTGTTACCACCGGACGGCAAACGAAGCCCGATGATATCTTTGCCTGGAATGGCCCGGTGATCGAAGTTTCTCGTGGTGGCAGAGCCACATATCACGGCCCCTCGCAAGTTGTCGTCTACCCGATTTTAAATTTGAAAAAGCCCAGGGCCGGCCGTGGTCCGCAAGAAATTCGCGGTTATATTCGCGCACTTGAACAAGCGATTATTGAAACCTTAAAAAAGTACGATATTCAAGGCCAAGGCAAAACATTATCTGCCACCGAAAATTCATCCCTAGAAGATACGGGTGTTTGGGTTCAAGATCGAAAAATTGCCTCGTTAGGAATAGCCGTCAGAAAATGGATTTCTTTTCACGGCGCCGCCATCAACGTGACCCATGATAAAACCGCCTTTCAGGGGCTTAATCCCTGTGGATATAAGTCAAATACCATGATCAGTTTAGAAGAAATCTTAAACGAACAAATCATCATTTCCGATTTCAAAAACTTACTTAAAGAAAATTGCCTTCGTTTTCTTTAGGTGTTCTCTGAAACACAGATGGTCATACCGTCTAACAAGTAATTAGCTTAAATGACAATTATCGTCTTAAACCGGATTGAAGCCCAGATAGACTTCGACATCTCACTCTTTCAGTCACGATTTTAAATATCCTACAAAGCCAATAAATTCAGACATCCTAACAAAATGTCTAATTTACTTGCAATATAGATATCATATAGATATAATATAGATCGATTCAATTTTTTTTGAGGTAGGCAGGCGATGATAGCCTTTGAGTGGGATTTAAAAAAGAATAAAGCCAATCGCAAAAAACATGGTGTTTGGTTTGAGGAAGCAACTCAAGTCTTTGATGATGAAAAGGCTCTTATGTTCTTCGATAAGGACCACTCTGAGACAGAGGAAAACCGTTTTATTTTATTAGGCCAAAGCACATCTCATGTTTTAGTTGTTATCTACTGTGAGCGCCGCAAATCAACAGTTCGAATTATTTCGGCCCGAAAAGCCACTACCAAAGAGGTAAAACAATATGAAAAAGGAATATAATTTTTCAAAAATGAAAGCAAAAAAAAATCCATATGCTTCTAAAAAGAAAGCTGTCGGAATAAATTTAAGCTCGGAAGTTATAGATTATTTTAAAGATCTTTCTGAAAGCAGTGGCTTACCTTACCAAACACTTATCGATCTTTACCTTCGTGACTGTGTTAAATCGAAAAGAAAAATTAAGCTAGGCTGGGCGTCATAAAAAGCTTTAGGCATTAATCTTTTTCTGAAGCGTTACCACAAAACGAGTGTGTGGCGCATTGGAGTCGTAGAATAGCTGACCCCTGTGGTTTTCAATTATCTGCTTCGAAATACTTAATCCCAAACCCGTTCCTTGACCCGTTGGCTTGGTCGTAAAGAAGGGCTCCATCATTTTATCTGCAATACCTTTCGGAATTTTTACACCCGAATCAACAACTTGAATTTCGTAGAAATTGCCGACTGCTTTTGAAAGCTCAAATTGAACCCAACCTTCAGGTTGGTGGCGAATTGCATCGTAGGCATTATTGAGTAGATTAACGAAGACCTGTAAAATTTCTGAGCCCCGAGCTTCGATCATATCGTTATAATTAATTCCATCACCGACAATCAGTTCGAGTTTTAATTTACGCTTGTTAAAGCGCTCTTGAAAAATTTCGAACGTTTCGTCAATCAAAGTCAAAATAGAAACTTGAGAATACGGGTCAAGCTCTGCATTTCTAGAAATCGCTTTGGATGAGTGAACAATCTTTTGAATCCGATGGCTATTTTTTTCGATCAACTGTAAATCAGAAATAATCTTAGCCGCATCAACAACACCTTTGGTTAGTCGCTCGTGCAGCATCTGAGACTTAACTTGAATGATCATCAAGGGGTTATTAATTTCGTGCGCCATCTCGGCCGCCATTTCTCCTAAGGCCGCCATTTTGGATTGCATAATTAAAGAGTTTTGAATGGCTTTTAGCTTTCTTAAATCACTACCACTGCAGGCGTAAAAAATATCCGAATGAGTCGGCCCTAACTTAACCGAAAAAATTCTTAGCCAGATGGGAATCTCTTCTTTCGTCATCGGATTAAAAGCTAAAACTTCCCCCTCCCACCCTTTATTGGCGCGTAATCTGGGGATGACGACTTCATATATATATTTTTGATCTTTTTTAGCTACATATTCGGCGAAATATTTTTGGCCAATCTGAACTCCAAAAACATCGTGCCCCACTTGATTCACATAAAGTGGAACTCCGCTTTTGTCTGAAAAACCAAATAAATCCGTAGACGACTCAATTAATGAAATCATCAACTGAAATTGCCAGTCTGTTTTTTCTTTTTCTTCTTTTAAAAGAACTTCTGATGTCACATCCCAGCTTAAACCCATGTGACCGATAACGGTTCCATCTGTATTTCTGATCTGCCGACTACGATTTCGTAAGTATTTTATTTGGCCAGTGCTAGTTACAATGCGAATAGAAGAATCGGGTGCAAACTCACCCGCAGCGCTGACCTCTTCATTTTTATCGAAATAAAGTCTGCGATCTTCGGGATGAATAAGCTCAAATAACTGCGCGGCCGTCAAAGGCGAGCTGCCTGGGGGTAAACCGTAAAGCTTAAGAATACCATCATCAAGATGAACCGAATTTGTGGAAAAATCCCATTCCCACAAACCCATGTCGGCTTCGGCCAGAACAGTCTGGTATTTTTTTAAAAGCAGGGTATCACTTGAAGAGATCAAGTCGCCTTGGCTCCCCAGCTCATCATAATCGTGGCTTCACCTTTCACAACGATTTCGCCCGTTTGTTTTTTTGCGATCGTTTCTACCGTGCCGAAGCCACGTACTTTATGAAGCTTGGTGATTTCTAAATCAAAAGTGATTTCGTCATCAATAAAAACCGGATTTGTAAATTTCAAGGATTGCGCTAAGTAGACTCCGCCAGAACCAATCGCTTCGTTTAAGTATCTAGAAATCAACGCACCTAAAATCATTCCGTGCGCGATTCTTTTTTTAAAACGTGTCGTCGCTGCATATGTGTCATCTAAATGTATCGGATTAAAGTCACCCGACATTTCGGCAAACTGCCGTACCATTTTATCGGTCACCCGAATGGTTTTCGTCGCTTTAAATCCGACATCAATTTTACAATCATCTGCACTTAATACTGGTTCTGACATAACAAAATCCTTCTGATAAACTTTTTAATATTCCTTCGGAACAGTCTTTTAATATTCCTGCGGAATAATAATTATAAAATATTTGCTGCTAATTCTGCTAATGGTGAACGTTCACCTTTAGTTAATGTTACATGGGCTGCAATCGATTGGCCTTTGAAACGCTCAACCGCATGAGTTAAACCTGAATTCGCTGAATCCACATAAGGATTATCGATTTGGTAAACGTCGCCCGTTAAAACGATTTTTGTATTCGCGCCCGCACGGGTCACGATCGTTTTAATTTCATGCGGCGTTAAATTTTGCGCCTCGTCCACGATCAAGTATTGTTTTGGAATACTACGTCCACGAATATACGTTAACGGTTCGATATTTAACATACCTTGATTAATTAATTCTTGCGCGCGGCCCGATGCTTTTTTGTCGGCACCCATTAAAAATTCAACGTTATCAAAAATCGGCTGCATCCAAGGATTTAATTTTTGCTCGATATCACCTGGTAAATAACCAATATCACGGCCCATCGGAAAAATCGGACGCGACACTAAAAGTCTTTGGTAACGACCTTCATCTAAAGTTTTAAATAAACCTGCAGCGATCGCCAATAATGTTTTACCTGTACCAGCTTTACCAACAAGTGAAACCATTTGGATTTCATCATTTAATAAAGCGTCTAAAGCAAAACTTTGCTCAACGTTACGCGCTTGAATTCCCCAGATACTATCTGGCGGGTTCAACAATGGAATGATGGCTTTAACCGCCATCGAATAGCGACCGATCGCTGAATGATTCGGATTCGATTTGTCTTTTAAAATGATGTATTGGTTGTCGTAAACTTTTTGTTCAACTTCCATTTTTTTAGTTTTGTAAAACTGATCAATACGTTCTGGAGTCATCTCGATTTCAAGGTAACCTTCGTACATGTCGCCAGAGTGTAAATCAGAATTGTCGTAATCTGTCGCGAACACGCCGTAAACGTCAGCCTTGATACGTAGATTAATATCTTTCGTGATCAATTCAACCTTTGTGCGTGGATGCTGTTTTTGTAATGCTAACGCCGTACTTAAAATTCTGTTGTCGGCTTTTGTTTGATCTAATTCAGCATGAAGGCCTGACATTCCAAGATCAGTTGTGATGTAAACGATGGTTTCGTGATTATCTATTTGCACACCCTGAGCCAGGCTGCCTTTGTTTCTTAAGACGTCAATGAAGCGGCTGAACTGACGCGCATTACGCCCGTTTTCGCCTTGGTCACGCTTAAACTTATCCACTTCTTCGATAACTGCGAAAGGGATATGAATATCAGCATCACCGAACTTCAATAAAGCAAACGCATCAAATAAAATAACATTGGTATCAATAACTACTTTGCGGCGCTTCGTATTTTTTGTCGTCAATTCGACCTCCTGGTTGTCGTAATTAAATTCGACAATACAGTGATCTTAAAGTCACGGACTATTCAGAGTAATAGCTCTATAAAGCGAAAAAAGCCTTATAAAAAAATTTATAAGGCTTTCTTTAAATCGACTTGTTTATGCTGCTTTTATGATGTTTTTGGCACCATAATGTCGCCGACGTCTTTTTTCAACCCCTGGCTGACAGACTCGATAAAGCGCACAAAATACTGAAGCGCAGCGTCTGTGCCGGCTCCTTTTTGAAAGACAGATCCGTGGCGCAAGATGCCTTCAACTTTTTCGTCGATAACATGCTTCACTTTCACAGAAATTGGAAAATAAGTTTTGTGATTTAAATAAACACGCATTGCGACTTCTTCGTCGACTTTGAATTGACCGTATTCATGTTCAACGTCAAAAGAAATACCTTCTTCTGAAATGTCGTAAATAGCGACTTTTAAAAGTCCTTTCTCTGGCAATACGACCATGGCGCTGACAAATTCGGTTAAAATGGTCCGCTTAACTTCACGACGCTCATCGAATAGAATTTTTTGGCGCTGTTCATCGAAGCTCATGACTTCTGATGATGCCTTATCTGGGTTATATCCTGCTGAGTTAAAAATTGGGTTCACTTCCGACGCGACTGTTTTTAAACGCGGCACTAAATCAATAACTTTTCCCATGTATACCCCCATACCTTTAATTTATCGGCAAAATAGCGTTTAAACTTGAGACCAGACGTGTTCCGGATTAGCGTATTTAGCGTGAGACGCAACCTAGCGCTTTTTATAATCATAAGTCTTATATTACATTTGACCTCGTACACGGGGCTTAACCTTATCCCTACGTCTTGGTACAAAGACCAAAAACCTGATCTGACTCAAGTTGAGATTATCGAAGAAAAACCCGCGCAACGAAAAGCGCGTGAAAAACAAAAACAGATGATCAAACAATTAGACCCAAAAGATCAAATCAGCACCAACGATCCCGCGCGTTTTGAATCTGAAAAAACCCAACGTGTAAAAAAAGAAACCAAAGCCAGCCTATCGGGATTAACTAGCAACCAAGTTTCAAAAGTATCGCAGGGTCAGGGCGAAAATCAACAGCCTTCAAAGCCGCAACAACAACAGCCCCGCGAACAAGGTGGCGACTTACCCGAATTTACCCGCGTCGTCAGCGGCCGCAGTTCTCAATTAGAACAAGCCCGCATCAGCATTGAACTACCTGGCGACATTCAAAATGCAAACGCCACAAATTTAAATACCGATGCCTCAACTTACTATTCATTCTATAATCGCGTTGAAGAATTATTTTACATACGTTGGGTTGAACGTGTTACCAGCTACTGGAACCGCATCCCGATGGATTTTAAGATCAATAATCTTTACGGTCGCAGCTGGATTACACAAGTGACGGTTTTGTTGGATTCAAACGGAGTATACTCGTCATCAATGGTTGAACACGCCAGTGGCTACCCGCCTTTTGACGAAGCGGTTGTTTACGCTTTTAAAAATGCGCACTACTTTCCGAACGTACCTAGGGCCAAGGTCGAGCCGGATGGATTTGTTCGCCTAAGGTATAGTTTTAAGGTGAACATTGGTCCCTATCGTTAAAGTCCGACGTATAATTTAGGAATGAAAATCAAAAATTTATTCTTAGTTTTATTCACATTTTTTTTGGCCCAAAAATCGTTTGCGATGATCGAATTAGGATTATCTTACAGCTTTCAAAAAAAAACTTTTAATGAAAGCAATTACTACCAATCGGATTCAAAATCAGCGTCGGTTTCTTTTTCTTTCTTAGAGAAATTAGCGCTTGAACTGAGCTACACCGACGGATTTTACGAAAGCCAAGAGTCTGATTCGCAATCAAAGCGCACGGTTCAACAAAAAACCCAAATGACCGATGCTTCTTTAATCTATATGTTACTTGATCGTTCTTTTATTATTCAGCCCTACATCAAGGGCGGCGCGGCCTACATCAAAAAACAACAAGAAGTTCGCTATGCCAACGCTTCAACGATTGCAATTCCTGAATCTCAGGGATGGGCTCCAAGTTACGGTGCGGGCTTAAAATTAGCGCTGAGCGAACGCTTTTCAATTCGCATCGGGTACGACGTTTGGCAAACACCACTTAGTGACGGATCAAAATCAGATGATTCGGCTTTCAAAGCGGGCCTAACTTGGTATTTATAGAAAATGCGAAATTATAAAATTTTTTTTCTAATGGCTAGCTTGTGCTTTTTTTCAAGCTGCCAAGTCGGCTATTTGATTCGAACCAGCTACGATCACTTGTCGATGTTAACAACCAGAGTACCCATTTCAGAAGCTTTAAAGTCAGATAAATTAACGCCGGTACAAAAAAGTAAAATCGAATTGTCTCAGGTCGTTCGCGAATTTTCTTTCGAAGATCTTCATCTGAAAAAATCTGATAACTACACCCAATTCGTGCAGCTTGATCGCCCGTACATTACCTACGCCGTGATGGCTTCGTACAAATGGAAATTCGAACCCTACTTATGGAATTTTCCATTCATCGGAAAAGCACCATACAAAGGGTATTACAATGAAAAATCGGCCAAAGAAGAGGCCGAGAAAATGAAACAAGAAGACTTTGATGTTTACGTACGCGGCGTTCCCGCCTATTCAACGTTGGGGCGTCTAACCGATCCGTTACTGTCATCTATGCTAGCGTACAAAGAACACGATTTAGTAAATACGATTATCCACGAATTAGTCCACACGACATTGTTCATTAAAGATAATATTGATTTCAACGAACGCTTAGCCGTTTTTGTTGCCAACAAAGGGACCGAACAGTTT
>JACMQO010000191.1 GCA_014376935.1 Bdellovibrio sp. | reverse complement strand
GAACTCAGATCAAAAACTATTAGCTGATGTGTGTTATACCGTGAATAACTACAAATTTGCTCCGTAGTTTTATATATTAGCTTTAGTTCAAACCAACTTTTAGGACCACCCTGTCATGAAGAAAAAAATAAGTTTAATATTCGGCGGACGCTCTGCAGAGCACGAAGTGTCTGTCATTTCGGCCAAAAATATTTTAAATGCGATCAACACATCTTTATTTGATGTTCAGCTTTTAGGAATATCAAAAGAAGGTACGTGGTATCATTTTTCTAGCCCCGAAGTTTTTCAAAAGTACCCTTCGTTAAATGACGCTGAACTTGGCGCCGAAACCGCCGTGACTTTACTTTCAATTGCCGGAAAACCTTATATTTATTCTTTAAAAGATGGTTCAAAACAAACTGTCGACTGTGCGTTTCCGATTATTCACGGAACAATGGGTGAAGACGGAACTTTACAGGGACTATTCAAAGTTGTGCAAATTCCATTCGTGGGCTGTGATGTTTTGGCGTCGGCTGTCGGCATGGATAAAGAGTACACGAAACGTTTAATGACCGATGCCGGAATTAAAAATTCAAAATATATGATTTTACGTCCGGGCTCTTTACAACCTTACGCTGAAGTTGTGAAACATCTAGGTACTCCATTTTTTATTAAACCAGCCAATGCGGGTTCTTCTGTCGGCGTTCATAAGATCAAATCTGAATCTGACTATACATCTAAAATTAAAGACTCTTTTTTATATGATCACAAAGTTTTAGCTGAAGAATTTAATGATGGAGCCGAAATTGAATGTTCGGTTCTGGGTTTGAATCAATCTGCGAAAGCCTCACTGCCGGGCCAGCTTGTTGTGAATCACGAATTCTATTCGTACGAGGCCAAATACATTGACGCCAATGGGGCCGAGATCGTTATTCCTGCGCGTATCACGGAAGCACAAACAGAACAGATTCGCACATTAGCCGTAAAAACTTTTAAGACGTTAGGTTGCGATGGTTTAGCGCGCGTCGATTTTTTCTTAAATAAAAATGGCGAAATCTTGGTGAACGAAATCAATACGTTGCCAGGCTTTACGCAAATTTCGATGTATCCCAAAATGTGGGAAGCCACAGGAATGAAATACACCGATTTGATCACCGAGCTCATCAACTTAGCTTTCGCCAAATTCGATTCTGATAAAAAATTAAAACTAGATTTTAAATAATCTAGTTTTAATTTTTCTTTTTATTTTTAGTTCTATTCGTTAATACATTTTACTGATTTGTCTGAATTTACTAAACAACTTTTTTCGACTTCACCGACAGTTCCGTCATCGCCACGGTCTCCTCGATCGCCGCGGTCACCTCGGTCACCCGGCAATGCTGCCGAACAAGGACTATTCAGTTGAATCGATCTATTAGCGCCCGTTTCTTGAAAAAATAATTCTACATCGCCAGCGCTACCATCTCCGCCAGGACCTGTATCCCCACCGGCTCCACCAGCGCCGCCCGCACTTCCCAATCCTTTAGTTCCTGCTAACGATTGCAACTTAACTTCTAAAGCGGCAGATAAATTTTCTATAATTACCGTGCCACTATTCCCACCTTTGAATCCTTTGTTTCCAGGATAACCAAGATGACCGGGGCCGCCGTCTCCGCCTTTTTTCGGCGGCGTGCTGCAGCCGTAAACTGAATAGTAATTCACTTCATTCAAATTTATCTGAGGGCTCGCAACTTGAAAAATTTCGAATCCGGCACGCGCTCCACGCAGACCGGTGGTACCTTTTAGCTCTGCATCAGGCTCTTTAGCTGGATTTCCATTACCACCAGCTTGACCAGCCATGATTATGTTTAAATTTCCAGATCCAGACGCGATTTTTACGTTCACTATTCCACCACTTTTCCCATCTTTTCCAATTTCACCACGAGAGTCTTCAGAAAAAGTTTGAATAGAGCCGGAGCTTGTTTCGACAGTGTCTATTATTAATTCTCCTGAAAAATCTTCGATGAATAAATGTTTGCTAGCTTCGATACCTAAATAGCGAATATAAATAACTTTTGTTTTGTCGTTCAGCTCGAATTTTTTCGCTAAATTTAAATCTTCTTTAAGAACTAAGTTTAATGCGGGCAAGACCTGCAACTCTTGTACATCTCCAGATTCAGAATAAAACTGGTAGGTAACTTTATTTTCTGTTGTTAAAAAATCAGTCCAATGTCCATTTTCATCAAAGGCTACATTTATCTGAGTTAATTTTTCTTTGTCAGATTTCTTTAAAGTTGCTTTAGAAGACCAGTTGGCTGGTTTCGAAAATTGAACTTTATCTAATCCGTCCTTTGGTGACGTTAGATAAGTGTATGTAACCTTGTCGGAAATACCGGCTGGCTGCGGGACTTGTTCATTGTAGACTGTAGAGTTTGGACTAACTGGCGTTGCCGTTTCATCGTCGCCCTTTTTCTTAACTTTCATGCAAGATGCGAAAAAGACCATAGCGACTGCGATTAAAATTTTATGTTTCATAAATTCCTCCGTTGGTGACGAAGGGTACTTTGCAAACTTGGGCGTTGGTTTGGTTTTAGATTATGGTCTATCGGGTTCGGGGGCCGGATCTTGGTCTGTGGCCGGATTTTGCAAGGTCACAGATATCAACCCTAGGAGCCTCATGAAAGCCATTACTTATTACGAGAAAATTGCGACCCACAAGCAAAAGGCTTACATGCAGATGCAGTGTCACTGCGTTCTTTGTAATACCTCTTTAGAGCTGAAATTCGAGAACATCAGCCAAGAAGAAATCAAAGAAGTCGCTAGCTGCCCACAATGCGAAATTCGTACCCGCGCCAAAACCCATATCATTCACTAGCTTTACGTAAGATTTTTGACGTTTGAAAAAAAATCGCCAAAAACTTGATAGTCTTGCAGCCCGAAGCCGGATTGCTTGACGCCCTTATTAGGACCATGACGTTCGGCTGACCATTTGTTCACGAAAATCTGAGCGATATCTAATTGTTCGGCGATCTTTGCCACTTTAGATTCTTCGGCCCAGATGTGGGCCGATTGACCGTAATAAGAAACATTCGAATATTTTGCGACATCGAATGGGTACTTCACGACGCTCAAAATAAAAAGCGGCGCTGTTACTTGGTCCTGCTGCAGGGTCGAACAATTCGACATGTCTTTTGTGAATGTGGGCTTCAAATAAGATTTTTTTTGCTGATCCGATAACGGACGGCTTACTTGTAGTAAGTGCGCTTTATCTTGAATCGCTAAATTTTCAATCTCGGTAAACTGCTCGAATGATTCTGTTTTTAAACACGGCGTCCACATCGAATCATCTTCAATGCTTGTTGCCGGGCGAAGATCAGCTAAATACTTTGTAATGCGGTCAACCCACTCTTGTTCGTACTTTTCTAATATAAATAATCGATTTGAATTCCAAGACAACTGGCCTTGGCCAATCATAAATGATCTTATGATTTCGTTGAATTGCTGATCGGTCGGAGCCGACAAAGCCACTGCCGAATTTTTACTGCCAGAAGCAATTTGAATTTTTTTAAACTGGTTAAAAGATTGCGCTGTTACTTTTTTCAAAACTTCGGCCGAATTTTTTAAATTTCCAACGAAGCTAACAGCTTTTACACCCGGATGAGAAATTAAAATATCTTTGACGTCTTGCTGATTTGAAACCAGCACTTGAACTAAGCCTGACGGAGCTTGTGCCTGTTGCAGGATTTGCCCCAGGATCATCGCCGTGACCGGAGACGAAGAAGAGACCTTAATAATAACTGAATTACCCGCAGCTAAGGCCGGAGCCAAACGTTCGCTAATCACACGTAGCGATAAATTCCAAGACGCCACGATAACGACCAACCCGTTCGGAGAGAAAAACTGCGTCTCGGATGGTTTATGATTTTTAAGTTGCGTGATGGCTGATTCGAAAGAATCAATCGCCGCTTCAACACCATGTTGTTCGACGAATTGAACAGGCAAGGCTTGGTCTTGCGCCTCTAGTTTCGCGAACTGCGATTTTTCTTGCACTAAGTTGTCTTTGATTTTTGTTAATAGCGTTATGCGGTCTTCTAGCGAAGACGTCTTCCACTCAGCAAACGCTTTTTGTGCGCCTTGAATCGATTGCACGGCTTGCATTAAGTCTGCGCCTTCGACCTGGTGTTGCTCGGCCTGCGTGTATGGATTTTTTTTTGTGAAGGCGGCTGCACCTTTTTGAAAGGCCGAGTTAATAAAACTTTGAATGATCATTTTTTCTTACCCATATAAGCGACGTAATCTTTTTCATAATAATGCGGGATCTCGGTCACTTCAAACCCAGCCTGCGTCAGAAGCTGGCGCATTTCTTCTTTAGTGTATAAATAACGACAAATGCCCGGGCCATCATATCTAGGTTTATCAAGTGGATCGTAAAGCCCGAAAATAGTTCCGTCATTTTCTTCAAATTGAAAATCGATAGACTGCAACCTTGTTTTTACATCAAATCTTGAAAAACATTTTGCCGCTCCATATGTAAACGTTTTTATCCAATTATTTTCTTTGGGAACTTCGACCGGAATATCGATAACAACTTTCCCGTTTTGACCTAACCAATCGTAACATCGCTTTAAAAGAAGAGCATCATTTTGGGGAGACATTAATCCTAAAGTTTCGATCATCACCGCTACATTAAAAGATGATTTTTCAAAATCGATCGTCATCAAATCGTTAGTTTGAAATTGAACATTTTTTGTATCATCTTCGTTACGGGCTATTTGCAACAAAGTTGTGGTACGGTCAACCGCATTGACTCTGTGACCCATGCGGCTTAATAAAATATCTAAAATTCCGTCTCCGCACCCAAGATCTAGAATAGCACTTGATGGCGGTGTTGCAGTCTGATGAATAAGCCATTCGGCTTTCTTTTGACGAAAAGACCAACGCTCGGGATTTTCTAAATGAAAATCAACCTGAAGAAACTTTCCCCAGAATTCATCCCATGTTTTAAATTGTGTAGGTTTGCTTTGATTCATTTGCGTCAATCGTACATGAAAGAGCAAACGGAGTGAAACTTTGATTTAGCGAAATGAATAGAAATGATTCATCCGCAAAAAAGAAGTGGCCGGTGGGATCCTATTATTAGGTGCTCACCGACCACTTAACATGACGACTTACGGCGGAGGTTTTACCCTACTTAACCGCGTCAAGCTAGGAGACGACTATGAAGTCGCCACCTCCGCCTTTGTTATGTCACATTTTATACTAATCATAACACCACCTCCTTCGCAGCCGTTAGAACGACTTAAAGAAAGAATAGCGTAGACATCTTGCGCAATCAAAATCGTTTTTTTCATGTGTTCTATTACAAAACGTTATGGCACTTTTGGTCTAGTTTTGTGTCTAGAAACAAGAAATAAAAATATTTAATTTTTCAATGCTTGAATAATTTTTTCTTGAATTGATTTCATCTCGGCATCAGTTCTGCGACTGGCTTTTTTAAAATCTAAATCTGGAATTCCCCACGCTGGAATCATGTGAACGTGATAATGTGGAACTTCGAATCCCGCAACCATCACACCGACACGCGGGCAACCCGTCGCTTCTTTGATGGCCTTTGCAATTTTTTGCGAATTCAAACCCACTTGTGTGAAAATTTCTGGTGGCGTATCAAACCACTGATTCACTTCTTTTTTTGGAATAACTAATGTGTGACCCAAATGCACTTGGTCTAAAGCTAAAAAAGAAAAAGTTAATTCGTCTTCATGAATTTTGTAACAAGGTAATTCGCCATTGATAATTTTTGTGAAGATTGAACTCATTTGATTTCCCTTTTGTAAGTTTACTCTTAAAGGATAAAAAAAGAGCTTCCTTTTGGGAAGCTCTTTTTGTTTTTTAAAACTAGCGTTTGTCAGCAGGGGCCCACTTCAAGCCTTCTTTTCCTTGCCATTTTCCGCGTGGACGGTAGATACGATTTTTCTCGTACTGTTCGTTCGCGTGAGCGACCCATCCTGCAATACGTGATACCGCAAAAATTGGTGTGAAGATATCAGTTGGAATTTCTAATGAGTGATACACAGTTGCCGAGTAGAAATCGACGTTTGGCATCAAGCCTTTTTCTTTTTGCATTGTATCGTCAATCATCGCTGACATTTCGTATAATTCAGGTTTTCCCATTTTAGCAGTTAATTCTTTAGAGTATTTTCTTAAGATTGCTGCACGTGGATCGCCGTCTTTGTAAACGCGGTGACCGATACCCATTACTTTTTCTTTCGCATCAAGAGCATCTTTTACGAATTGTTTCGCTTTTTCGATTGTACCGATTTCAGCTAACATGATCATCACTTGTTCATTCGCTCCGCCATGTAAAGGGCCTTTTAAAGCACCGATCGCTGAAACGATAGCCGAATGTAAATCAGATAATGAAGATGCCGTTACGCGTGTTGCAAATGCCGAACAATTTAATTCATGGTCAGCATGTAAAATTAAACACGTATCAAATACTTTAACGGCTTCAGCATCTGGTTCAGAACCTTTTAACATGCGCATAAAATTCCATGCGATAGATTTGCCAGTCACCGGAGTTAAAATTTCACGCTTTGTGCGAATCGCTTCAAACGCTGTAACCATCGCGCCCATTTTCGCCGTTAAACGAACTGCTTTTCTCATGTTAGCTTCTGCAGACATGTCGCCCGCATCAGCATCCCAGTGAGCTGATAAAGAAACCGCTGTTCTTAACCAAGCCATTGGGTGAACGCCCTCGGTTGGTAACGTTTTTAACACGTTTACGAACGCAGGATCTAACGTCATGTTTTTATTTAAATCAGCTTTTAATTTATCTAATTCAGTCGTTGAAGGTAAACGTCCATTCCATAAAAGAAATATCGTTTCTTCGAAAGTCGAATTTGCTGCTAAATCGTCGATCGTATAACCACGGTAATTTAAATTGTTGCCAACGATGAATGAGATCGATGTTGTACAAGCAACAACGCCTTCAAGACCTTTATCGATCGCGCCTTCGTAAATATTCACTTCTGCCATTGAAAAGCTCCTTAATAATTTGATTAGTAATGCACTAAAAAAATTATCAGAGCTACGTCGTCTTGGCTAGCTTTATCACTCTGTCTTTAACGTCGATGACGACCACGGTCTGGTCGCGCAGCGGGTCTGGTGAACCCGAAATTCTTGAAGCTTGAAATAGTAATTCATTACGCAGTTCATGCACCGATGCTTTACTGTTATCCGTTAATATTTTTGCAATGCGGTCTAGTCCAAGTACATCTGACAAGCCATCTGTCATCACGCAGAATCGAGACTTGGCTTCTAGCTCTATTTGCGCCGAGTTTAAAACTTCATCAAATTGCTGACCAAAAGGGCTTGCTGAAGATTTTAAAATTTGCAGTTGTTTGTTCGGAGCTAAGTAAAATCCAAGCATTTTTCCAACCGAACAAAAACGCAGCGAATAGTCTCTGCGATCGATCACGGCGTAAAATGCGTGAGTTAAGTCTTTCTCGCCGGCCTGGCCTTTAAGTTCTGCGGCCACCTTCTGCAAAATCTGCTCTGGTGGAACACCTTTTTTAGCTTGCAGGATATGTGAGAACTTTAAAATAAAGGATAAAAATAAAGCCGACATCGCGTAACCCGAAGACGAGGCAACTAATAACCCGAAGCGAAATTTGTCTTCGAATTCAAAGAAATCGAAGAAGTCTCCGCCTGATTTTGAGCCGTAAACGAACTTGCGGCTGATTTCAAAACCTGGAATGTCAGGAAGCTCGGTCGGTGCCAGCGTCTTTTGAATTTCAGAAAGATATTTTAAATCAGTCGATACACCAGACATCAGATGGTCTAGTTGCCGCGAAAACTTCACCAGTTCTTGGCGGTAAATCATCACTTCTTCATTCTTATTTTTAAGTTCGCCCTCAAGACTGGCGATTATGTTTTTTAATTTTCTGACTTCATCATCTGACATGCACTTGATTTTGACAGATGTTAGTCAATGGTCAACTTAGAAGAAGCCATTTTCAGATACTCAATCTCGGTCTGTAAGACATTGGTGATTTGTGCTGGAATCGAAACTGGACTTAGATCTTTAATCGATTTCAATTCTTCTAAGTTCTGCTGATGTAAAAGCAAATATTTTTCGGTTTGATCTTTGATCAGCTTTTTAAAGTAAGGACGCATTTTGAATCTTAGAATCCAACTAGAAGTTGAATAGCAAATCGGAAACTCGGTGGGCTCTTTCGATTTTTTGAAATTGAAATGCCCCCAAATGCTTGAAAATAAAAATTGAAAGAAATAAATGGTTAGTAAAGCCCACAATGTAAATTCAAAACGATTCATGCTGACCGATTCAGAAAAATAACCGCTGAACTGCATACTGTCCATCATGCAAAAAATAATCAGACTGCCGACCAACCAACCTGCTAATTGAAGGGTCGTAAAGGCGACCCAAATTTTACGGTGAAAACTTATAACGTCTGTATGCATCCACCACAAATAACAACACCGGGCGAAGATGATTCCCGAAATGGCAGAGACGGCTGTATGAAAATGAATATCTGATTTAAGTAAAAAGTAAAATACCAAAGCGATAAAAAATGTTTCTTGGCGAAAAATCCATTGCAGAAAAAATGCGAATCCAAAAAACAGTAACATATTGCCGAAACGACCATCCAGCAGCCAAAACGAAACCGTCATATTTTGTTGAAATAGTTGCTGCAATGACCAACTTGCTTTGGTCGGATCGAAATACAAAATTCCAATGATTAATAACAGTGGCCAGCCGGCTAAGTTAGAAAAGCAAAGCTGCATTAAATTCGTTCGTTCATGGCCGATCTTGAAATCAATTTTCATCATCGCTTCAATTTGGCAGCGCTGAACCGAAAAAGATAAAAACACTTCGTTTAAGGCGATCTTTAAAAACTGAATCATAAATTGACTCCGTAAACGTCGAAGCGAATTAATTTTCCTTCGACTTGGTTTTGTGGTCGTTCAAGCAACAACGGCGCCTTAATTGGTCTTTTGACCACGACCCGCTTCGCCCTCTTTAACTTGATAGCCGTTTCAACGACATCTTTGGCATCATCGTCAGAACCCACAAGGTGCCTGAACATGACCATCTCTTGCCGTGGCAAAGCCGATTTCTTCTTTTCTGGAAACATAGGATCAAAATAAATAACATCAAATATTTTTTCGCTGAATATCAGAAAATTTTTCGCCGAGGCAAACTCAAATTGAAGATTTTCTTTCTGCCGATCAGACAGTTTTTTCTGAGCCGTATCTAATGCCAAAAATAAAACTGGATTTCTTTCGACGGCCGTTACTTTATAACCAAGCTGCGATAAGAAAATGGAGTCAATTCCAAGGCCTGCGCTTAAATCTAGAACTGAATGACCTAGGCGGCCTGATCCCAGGGCCTTACTGATCAGCTCGGTCTTCATCGAACCTTTTTTCTTATTGTAATTCTGAGCATTGTTTATGAAGTCGATGCTGAGCTTGCGGCCGTCATGATCGGTTAAAATAGGAATGTCACCGCTTAAGTCTATTTTTTTAATGCTGTGCAAATCACTGGGATGTTCTTTTAAAAATTGCTTCCACGACGAAAGTAATTCTAAAGACGACGGTTCATTAGAATAGATCCACTCGATTACGGCATCCAATTCAATTTCGTCCCGATATACCATGCATTTTCAACAAAGAAGATGGCGACCATAATTAAAAACGTTTTATGCGCACTTTCTCTGATTTTCAGTAAATCAGACCCAAGTGGGCTTCTGATTTGTGATAGTTTAATAAATAGAGGAATCGACCAAAATGTCAGAACCAAAGTACTTAGCCACGTTAAATAAGAGCTAGCATAGAACCAATGAAAGAAAAACCAAATCACTAAGCAAGCGCCCCACCAAATCATTAAAAAATTCTTAGCGCGGTCAAAACCCAAATTGGTCATCGTGTTTTTAATTCCAGCCTGAGTCGAAGTTAGCAAATGACTGAAGTTATTCACATGCACTAAAAATAAAACGGCCGCGCCCCAGAAAAAACCTAAAGCTAGCGTTTCACGATCAATATCAGCGCCTAATGCTTCTTGAAAGCCGGACGTTACGCCCATGCCGATCAGCAAAAATAAAATAACTTCGCCCGAAATTTTTTCTTTATACGAATTCTTTTTAAAGAACTGCCCTAAGACAATTAGCACAACGACGACCGATAGCACTTTGATTTCATCCGGCTCTAGTAATACGACCGGAATGGCTAAAACAATGCCGATGATCAGCAGTAACCAAGACACCTTCGACATTCTAGAAGCTGTCGTCCAGCCTAATAATATCGGCTTTAACGACGTTGGGATATTCACCCGGTCAAAACCCGAAATATGATCGGCGATATCATTTCTGATATTTAGCCCGGCGTAGATAAACATCATCGCCACTAATGCAAAAGCTAAGGCCACTGGATCACGAAAACGTTCTAATAAGAAATTTTTTGAAACGACATAAAATAATGGAAACAAAAACAAAATATAACTTCTAAGCTTAATCGCTGTCGTCCAGAAAAGAAAAAAACCTGGCTGCGAAATTTCACTTTTCGGTTTTAATTCAAAAGTAACTAATTCATCATCAAGGCCTACATTTAAAGATCGCACCGGAATAGCACGTGTGTCATTACCTGTTCGACCCCAAAGATATTTAGAAAAATCACGATCAAATTTTTTGACCGTTACGAAACGACTGGCAGAACTCATGAACTTGGCTTTCTACGCCAGTACAGAATTTCTGTTAAAGGTTTCAAATTTTGAATCAACGCCATTTCAGAAGGGTTAATTAATTTTTCAAGTTGGCTTAAATGATGTAAATAAAGCTGAATTAATTTTTCATTGATCGCATCAAATTCAGAGACTTTAGCCGCGAAAGCCATCTTTGCATCGGCCGGATTCGACCCAAAGCAGCTGATCAACTCGTCTAATGTGTGCGACTTAATCATTTGGTCAATCTGCGGACGAGTCATGTTTTTAGAAATGAACGCACCGAAAGAATTTAAATAACCTGATTTTAAATCGCCCAATAAAACTTTACCTTCGTCATTACGAATATCAAAATCTAATAGATCATCACCGCGCTGAAATAGCTGACCCAAGATGGTGCCCATCTCTTCAAGCACTTGATGTAAGTTTTCATCGTAACGATCTTGCGCCATAAATGGAGCACGTAAACACCATTTAAATAACGAAGCCGTCTTTAAATTATGAACGCGGTCTAACTGGTCTACCGAAACGAAAAAGTCTCCGACGATCGAGTCTTGTAGCCATTCACCTTCTAAAAGATCTGAAATAATTTGGCTGGTGTACTGAACCAGTTTGATATTGCCGTGACTTGATAAGTTCATCATGACTCGCGCTAATAAATAATCGCCAGCAAGAACCGCGTACTCGGGCGTGTATTTTAACCAAGCCGCTTTTTTACCTCGACGTAAATTTGATCGATCGACCAAATCATCATGAAGCAAAGAGGCGTTATGAATAAATTCTATTGTTTGATTCAATAACAATTGGGTTTTGGCATCAATTCCTAATGGATTTGCCACCATACCAACTAATTTTGAACGAAAGCCTTTACCACCCGAAAACAACTCGTCGTAAAGTTGGTTTAGTTTGGGCAAATAGGCCGGAAAGTCTTTTTCAGAGTATATTTTAAACGCCATGACAATTTAGAGTTTTCTTAATTCTTCGCCTTGAGTCAAGGCAAGCTAAGGCATAGACTCCCTCTATATGTCACAAATCTTTAAAACCCAAATTCAGATCAAGTTTCACGAGGCCGATCCGGTCGGAATTATGTATTTTGCAAACATCTTCACCTTGGCTCATGACAGTTTCGAAGTGTTCATACAAAAAGCAGGCTACACCTGGGCCCAATGGTTTAACGAACGTAAACATATTTTCCCGATTCGCCACGCAGAATGCGACTATTTAAGGCCATTTAAAGCCGGAGAGATCTACGACATCGAAATCGTGGTGGCTGAATTTTCGACCTCTTCATTCAAAATGCAGTACACTTTCAAGCAAAACGGCCATGACCACGCCATCGTGACCATGGTACAGACTTGTTTAGACGGGGCGACTTTCAAAAAGATCAACCTACTTGAAGAAGTAAAACAAAAATTATCGCCTTATTTGAAAGAAGCTTAATCGCATGAGTGAAACCAAAGAAAAATTTTATAATGAGGGCTTACGTTTTGAATGCCAAGGCTCTGGAAAATGCTGCACATCCCACGGCGAATACGGTTTTGTTTACTTAACCCCTGAAGACCGCACGCGTTTTGCAAAATTCTTCAAAATTCGCACGTCTGAATTCACCAAAAAATATTGTGATCGCACCAACGGCGTTTGGCATTTAAAAGAAGATCCGAAACGACCTGACTGCATGTTCTTAGTCGGTGGCAATCGCTGCTCGACTTACGAAGGCCGACCTACGCAATGTCGAACTTGGCCATTCTGGAACGAAGTGATGAACCCGAAAGCTTGGGCTAAAGACGTTGCGTCTTTTTGCCCAGGAGTTGGCAAGGGTAAACTTTGGACCGCAAAAGAGATCGATGCGATCCTAGATATCGAAACTAAGGCTGAGAAAAGATTGGGTCTGTAACTGGATGAATCTGAGCAAAAAATTCGCTTAAAGCTTTAATGCTTTTTTCATCTAAATTTTTTGCCACCGGCAACATCTGATTCACACTGTTTTTTCTTTCGCCTTTTTTCCACGCTAACAATTGTGATTCTATATACGCCGCCGGCTGTCCTGCCAAAGACGGAATATACATATAGTGCCCACTGCCACCCGGACCGTGGCAATTTGCGCAAGCCTGAACTTGTAATTTCTGATCCCCCACTGTAGCCAACTTTTTACCTTGCGCGATCAAGTTCACGTGACCCTTCGGCGCTTTAAATTTTGTTAATTTCAAACTGCTATAGTATTCGGCTAATGCTGTTCTTTCTTCGACACTTAACGCTTTCGCAATCGGACCCATCACCGAGTTCACACGAACATCATCTGCATAATCTTTTAATTGCTCGGTGATATAGGCCGCTGGAAGCTGCGCTAGATAAGGAAACCCGGCCGCAGCCATGCCTTCACCTTGCGATCCATGACAAGTCATACACGCAACGGCTCCGCGTGCGTTTCCCTGTTTAGTAATTGCTATTGCATCTGGTCCTTGCGCGTATGCGAACAGAAAACTAAATATTATGCTGTAAAATAATATTTTCTTCATATTAATTTTCCTGGATTTTTTAAATATTTATTTTTAATCGCGTCTAAAGCCCAATACGTTAATGCACCAACGGTTCCCGTTGGGTTGTAAGATGCATTTTGCGGAAAGGCTGAACCGCCAACGACAAATACATTCGGCACATCCCAACTTTGTAAATAGCGATTAACCGCACTTGTTTTTGGATCATTCCCCATGATGGCGCCGCCCACGTTATGAGTCGTTTGGTATTTCATCGTATCCCAATGACCTTCACGCGGTGATGCCGAAACAATTTTACCACCCATCGCTTCACCAATTTTTTTCGCTTTTTCAGTGACGAACTTCGACATGCGCAAATCGTTTGAATTGAAATCATACGTCATACGTAAAAGAGGTAAACCCCAAGCGTCTTTGTAAGTCGGATCTAAATCTAAATAGTTATAGCCACTAGCGGCCGCACTGCCATGAACATTTAAATTCACCGTGTGATTATAATGTTTGGCAACCGCTT
>JACMQO010000190.1 GCA_014376935.1 Bdellovibrio sp. | reverse complement strand
TGATCTAGATATTCAAACTGATTTGACCAATTTATTTTTTCTGGATCGACCTGTAAGACGTTTGCAAAAACACAGTAGCACGTTGCGTGGCTATCAAACGCCGATCGCGTATGAAGGAAAACACTTAACAGCCTTTCCCTTAGGGTAGTAAAAATCGGAAAGCTAGATATTGCCGCTGTCGTTAGGTATTGAACCCGCGCATTGATTACAAAATGCTAAATGTGGATTCAGTTCGCTAACTTACTTTTAATTAAAAACGAGAATAACTTTTCTTGATGGTCGGCCGAAAGCCAAAGATGTCCGCCAGCCAATTTTAAGTATTTGATTTTCGGTCATGCAAGCTCGTCCGCACGCACAAATTCAAAAAATCGTTGAAATTTAACATTCGTTTAATAAAAGTTTACCCCTAGTTACCAATACGACGTCGTGACAGTCAGGTCTGCCATCACTTGAATTTGGCAAGACAAGCGCTCTCCATTTAAAAGTTTATTTCGACTAGCGGTACGTAGCTCAAGCTCGCTGGGCGGATCGACTAAACCCTCGATCGACATTTTACACATGCTGCAAATGCCGTCGGGCTTGCATCAGGTTCTACCGTTTTGCGATGACCAAAATTTGATTTTTTTTGGGCAAAGTAATTTTACAAAACATACAATACGTAACTAATTTCCAGTTTTAACTGGTACACCCGAATTAGCATCTACTTTTTTAGTTTCGCCTTCGATCAGCTGGCTAGCTCTTACAAACGAGTACTTGATATCCATTTGTGTTTCTACAGAACTCAAAAAGGTGTTTAGCTTTTTAAAAAGAGGCGCTCGCGATGTTTCCTCAAGATAAACTATTTCAGAATTCGAAAAAAGGCCTACAAGTTTCGTTTCAATTTTTTTTAAACTCGTTTCGATAATGATTTCTTTTTCTTGTTGAAAATTTACGCCCGCGGCCATGATTGCCTGACCGTATTTCTTTTTATGCGCAAGGTCCGCATATCTTTCTAAATTAAAATAAGTATCATTCGCGCTTTCAAACGCTTTCTTAATTTTTTCATCTAGGCCAATATTTTTTATATACTGTCTTGCTAATTTTCGGGTCTCCGTCTGGTCACCAGCTTTACCTGCACTAGCAACCGGACTTATTTCTGCGGATTCAGCGCGGTCAACCGCTTGGGCAAACGTGCAAAAAAATAACAAGATTAAAAGAAATTTATTCATAGAACTAACCTCCAACTACAGACACATTCCGGTAGTGACACAAGGCCCAGCGGTAGTACAGGTCCAGCCTGACGAACATGTCCACACCCCGCACTTCACTCTAGGAAACATCGGCGGACCGCACACTGTCTGACAAAAATCTCCAACAGTGTGTGACGTATCGCACTTAGCACCAGCTACCAAACTACCGTCCAGGCTTTTGAATGCAGACCCTACAACATAAATTCCAATATTTGCCGTAGCCAGCATTGTTACCGATGAGGCCGCGCGAAATAAAAAAGCTCTTCGTGTTTGGTTTTTCTGGTTAGTCGCATTCATAGGTAAAGTATAATAAAAATAATTCTGATTACAATTAAATAAGCTGTTTGCGAACAGTCATCCAATATAATTACATTCAGTAGCCCAGGATGTATGTCATCGGATGCTGAAATTGTGCTGATAGAAAAAAACAATCGGCGTTAATAGTTACTTCGAACTTAAGTTACACTATAGCCCAATTTATTATACTAAATGAGGAAAGCATTTAAGCGCATACGAAGTACTTTTGTTTAAAATCGCCGCCGCTCCTAAACCTGGAAAACTAATTATCATTGGATCAAGTCGTGCGGGTGAATACTTTCGCTGCCTTGTAAATCTAAGGAAGGATTCTCCTTGGTAAAATGAAACCGAACTGCGCCAGTTGCGCTGATGCTTCAGATGCCGATACTTGATCAATTAAATTAGAATGCAAGAAAAAATTAATTTTACGATTATTGGAAGCCGACGAAGACAAATCCCACAGCCACTCGTGAACCAGCACAAACGACAATTGTAGTTTTGATAACCTATTAAGAAGAGAGGCATCGTATTCAAAATATACTTTTCCATTTTTTAATTCAGTCCGTACAACTGCCTGGCTTATCGCGACCGTGCCGTTCAAATAACGACGGCAAGTGGTTGGCACCGGATCTTGCACAAAATTTTCGTCTGAGATTTCATCCAAACCTTCTTTTGTCTGAATCCAAATATATTTTTTTGAAAAATCTTGCTGGTTTTTATAATCGTAAATAAATTTTTCAAAAGATGGACTTAACTCTGGTAGCTTATTCTTAATTAAATTAGAAATGCGAGCTAACGAAAGATTCAAATTATTAACTTTAACAGGAGCGATATCTTTTCCTAGCAATCCTACCGTCAAAATATAATCAAGACTAAATAATTTTTCTGAATCAAAGCAGCGAATGACGTCGCCGCCATTTCCGGTCACGCGAGGGCCCGCCCAAAGAGAAGTTGAAAAAAGCAAAGTCATCGCTAACAAAAAACTATTTTTCATATTACTGATCCTTCTGATCTAATCTAAAAAGCTGCATCGACAACTGATAGACAGAATTTTTTTTTGAGCCTGGGTTGTAAAATTTTTCAGAAAATTGTTTCTGGAAAGCACGAATGAATTTTTGCGCCTCGGCCACTTTTGCTGAATCAAACGCTAAAGTCATGTTAGAAAATTCGCGCGATTGAATGTCTTGTTCAAATAATGCGTTCTTCGCTAACATCAAAATTTCGTGATGATAGTCTTTAATTGCTGACGACGGCTTATCGAATTCAGTTTCGGACTCATTATAACTGGCTTTTATCTGACCCTCTGATATTTTGAGCCATCCCAGCGAAACCAACTTTTGCACGGCATTGGTTGTCACCCGTAAAGGTAAACCTAATTTTTTGGAAAGCCACTGCACCGAATGATCAAAACCCTCAAGTTCGGTAAGCTCTAAAATCGTCTGAAAGTACCACGAACTTATAAATTGAAACTCATCGGATTTAATTTTTTTAAACGTCGTCTGGTTGCTAGCTAGCGTCTTGATTTTTTCGGCCGCCGCGATTCGGTCCGAGGCCCTACGTGAATGGGTTGCCTGAGCGCTTAAAACAAAAACCTTAGCTTCTTTTTTTGAAAGCCCTAAAGATTCTGAAAGCTGAGTGGCTTTCTGTTCGGACATTCCTTTTTTTCCATTCAAGACTTCAGAGACCCACGATGGCGCCACAGACAGGTCACGAGCAAATGATCTGAGTGAATACTGCGGGTTACGTCTTTGTCGTTCTTTAAGTTCTTGCCCCAAGTACTCAAGGTGGAAAGTCGTCCGATAATGCATTGGCTAACTGTAGAATACCAAAAGTAACAATACAACTGGTTCAGAGAACAAAGTGTTCGTCGAAATGTGTTCGGCGAACACTTAAACCGACCTTTTAAAACCCCTACTGAACGTAAGTGCCCATGCCCCCCGAGCTATCGGGCGATGCTCCGGCTGAAGTCATCGCTTGCCTGCAGACTGACTCGTTGCAACAAGCGCCCACTCGCTTCAATAAAAGCCAAGCTTTTTGAAGCTCTTCTTTAACGATGGGACCATCCGCTTTGTTAATCTGAGTCGTGTTCGTTGAAGTTACGCTTTGATCGACAAACTGATTCAGCATCTGAACATTCGGCAAATCGATATTTACTTTAGCGACACCGACCTTAGCGATCGTTAACGGCGTCACTTTATTTTTTTGGATCAATTGATATTTATAAGTTTCATACACCGGCAACTGGTAACTACCCGTCTGCACGTACTGTTCGGTCTCTTGCCCCGAAACATTTTTAAATTGGATTTGCGTCGTATGCGACAGTTCATTTTTATCTTTGGATTCAATTTGATTCAGCGAAAATTTTTCTTGTTTATAATACGCATGAAGCTGAGCGCCGGTCGTCGAGCAAACATTTATTGAAATAATTTTTACCGGACGAGCCATGCGCTAGCTAGCTAAAATATTTTTTAAAGTAGAGCCAGCACGCACGGACGCTTGCCGAGTCGCTTTTTCTTTTTCTATTTTCTCTGCAGGTAACGAAGTTTGCGATTTTTTCTTAAGAAGCACAAAGGTATCAAAAAAATCTTTGATACTACTGAAGGCAGATTTTGAATCTAAAGTTTTACCAGAAACTTCGGCGTTAAATTTTTCATCTTTAATTTGCACGTACTCTTTAAGGCCCGAGTTTGACATTAAATAACCACGCTCTACAGAAACAACATCGGTACGCTGCCTTACGGTTTCATCGTAAGCGGCTAAAACCGAATGATCTATTTTCTGTTGAAGGGTTTGCGCCTGCGCGCTTGAAAAAGAAAGTAGAATAAAAAAAAGTCCTAATTGCATTTAACAATTAGGACATATTTAAAGCTAAAAATCATTTTTTTTCTAAAAACCAAACTACATTCTGGTTCTACGGTAAGATAACACCTGCGGACGATCACGGCTTGAGGTGTATGACAATTCCACGCCTTGGCTTGTCCCATACAGAACTTGTTTAAAATCGCTACCACGAATGGAACCGACCGTAACGATGGTTTGATTTTCGCAGTAAGAAATCTGGTAATCGTTCACGTTCGAATTTTCAACCCCACGACGAACGCCGTCGGCAATCATCAAGGATGTATAGTTACTGGCTCCGCGTGTTTGTTGCGTGGCCACTAAGATCCCGTCTTGCTGAGTCGACACGTGCATCATCTCGATCGCATCATGGCCGCGATTAATTCGACCGTTTTGAAGCTCGTAAGTTCCGACTAAATTTAAAGGGCATTGGGCGGGGTTGTATTGACCCGATCCTTGAACCACGACTTGCGGCGTGACGGCGGGTACTCCGGCCTGATTACTAGCGTCCTTGTTTCCTGAACAGCTTGATAAGATTGCGACGATCACTAACAAAAAATTATTTTTCATAAAAACCACCCCGTTTTCTGAGGTGGGAATAACATAGCCATTTTTGACGTACACGCTCTAATTGAATTCTGTGCTGACTTCAAAAAAAGAGTTTATTTTTTACAAATGCGCTGACACTTTTGGGTCAATCTGGGCCACGACAACCCGTATAAAGCAAATACTCGGCCTGCCTTTCTGCAAGAAAGCCACCTGTCGATTGACTTTTTAGCCATCGACGCGTTAACTGACTCTGTATTATTAACGCCGATTTGATGCAGCTTGCGGGCGATAAACAGCTAAAGCGTAGAGTGAAAGAAATTTCAGTTCTAAACTTGAAATTTAAAACTCCACCCTCTTTCTGATTTATCCGAACTAAAAACGAATCAAACCGGAACCATTTCGAAAAGGTGCATTTCGTGTTTGAATTAAAGTCAGTATCTAAAACATTTCAGCTACCAAACAAAGACTCGCTGCAGGTTTTACAGAATTTATCATTGACCGTAAATAAAGGTGAAATCTTTGGTTTGATCGGACTTTCTGGTGCCGGCAAATCGACGGCCCTAAGAACTTTTAATTTGTTAGAGAAGCCAGATTCGGGTCATGTTTATTTTCAGAATAAAGAAATTCACGGGGGCCAAATCGATCAGCTCCGTTTGGTTCGTCAAAAAATTGGAATGATTTTTCAACACTTCAATTTGATCTCGAACAAAACTGTCGAAGAAAATGTAGCCCTTCCGTTAAAGATTGCGGGGTGGAAGCCGGCTTTAATTCAAGCGCGCGTCCTTGAATGTTTAAAGCTAGTTCACTTAGAAAATAAAAATCACTCGTACCCGAATCAACTTTCGGGCGGACAAAAACAGCGCGTAGCCATCGCGCGTGCGATCGCGAACCACCCCGACTTACTTTTAGCCGATGAACCCACCAGCGCCTTAGATCCGATTACAAAAATAGAAATTCTAGATTGTTTAACTGAGATCAATAAAAAATTTGGCTTAACCATTATCATCGCGACACACGAAATGAATATCGTACGTAGGCTGTGCGACCGCGTAGCGATTTTAGATCAAGGCCAAATTCAAGAGATCCTTCCGGTCGCAAGAGGCGAAATCCACCCGCAAACAAAACTTGGAAAAATGCTACTGGAGATCACATGATGTTTTCTGATTTCGTGTACGGCCCCGAATTCTTACAAGCCACCTTTGAAACACTACAGATGTTAAGTCTTGGCCTTAACACCGCGTTTATTTTCGGCGGACTGATCGGAACGTATCTATTTTTATGGCGCCCAGGTGGGCTGAATCAAAATCCAATTCTATTTCATACGGTCGGAACAATTATTAATATCGTACGCTCTTTTCCATTCGTCATTTTATTGATCTCGGTCGGCCCCTTCACACGCCTGTTGACCGGAACAACAATCGGCCCAATCGCGGCCTCGGTACCGCTGTCGATCGCAGCGATCGCCTACTTTGCTCGAATTGTTGAACTGGCCCTGAATGACGTGCCTAAAGGAGTCATTGAAGCCACGCAGTCAATGGGCGCTTCAACATCAACGATCGTACTGGATGTTTTGTTCGTCGAAGCTAGGTCGTCTTTGATTTTGGGATTTACGGCCATGACCGTTAGTTTTATTTCTTATTCAGCCGCGGCCGGCATTGTCGGGGGCGGAGGCTTAGGAGATTTAGCTATTCGTTACGGCTACTACCGATTTCAAACGGACGTGATGGCCACCACCATCATTAGTTTGATCGTTGTGGTCCAAGGAATACAGTTCTTGGGAGGCCGCATGGCCGCCCGGTACAACCGAAAATAAAAAGAAAAATACGAAGCAAAATAAGAACTTAAAAAATTTGAACTAATTAATTAAGAAATTAAGAAGGAGTTATCATGAAATTAAAATTACGAAACCTAACTTTAGCATTAAGCACCCTATTCTTAACGACCGCTGTTCACGGCGCAGACGCCACCAAATTAACAATTGGTGCGACAACAGGTGACTTCGCCGACATGGTGAAAGAAAGCTTGAAACCAATTTTAGAAAAAAAAGGTTATTCGGTCAAATTAGTCGAATTCACCGACTACGTTACACCAAACCTAGCTTTATCAGATGGTCAATTAGACGTTAATATTTTTCAACATAAGCCCTACCTTGAGCAATTTGCTAAAGAGAAAAATTTAAAACTTGCAGCCATTGCGCAAGTTCCAACTGCACCCTTGGGGCTTTACGCAGGTAAATTAAAAACATTGGCGGCTGTTAAGAATGAAAGCACGATCGCGATTCCAAACGATGCGACCAATCTTTCGCGCGCGCTAACTATTTTATCAGACTTGGGCTGGATCGAAGTCGCAAAAAACGCAAATCCGCTTTTAGTCAGCATCAAAGACATTTCTAAAAATCCT
>JACMQO010000023.1 GCA_014376935.1 Bdellovibrio sp. | reverse complement strand
TAGAATCGTTTCTTTAGCCGGATCAAAACCACCGTAATAGAAGGCATACACATCCGTGGTTCCAACTTTTGGATTTTTATAATCAGCGGGAACCGTCGTGTAAAAGCCATTCTCTGATTGGAGTAAGGTCGCAAACTTTTGTTCGCACAGGAAACGTCCGCTTTCATAATTATTTGAAGTCGGTATCCGAAAACTGGCCATCGCCGTTAGATTCGAAAAAAAGATCAATGCCAAGGATAAAATGAAAGGTGTTTTCATACCCCGCACACTACCCGATTTAATCGCTGACTCCTAAAAGACATTTCACAGTGAGAAATACTACAGTGGTGTCAAAACTATAGACGATCTAACGAAGATAAAATTAACATTCAGGCTAGGTTAGCTTATCTTTTTTAAGGTTATAAGATAGCCTTCAACTTTTTTAAATTCTATTTTCAATTCAGCCAATTGTTCTAAGATGCCAGTTACATTTTGCTTGTTATAACCATCTTCAATCATAGAACACAAATTAGACATCTTTTTTGCTCCGACACCGTGGCAGCTAGATTTTAGATGATGGCATACGCGAGCCACTTCTTTATAATCCTTAAGATCAAGGGCTAAGTCAACCTCGGCAAAACGCTTGGGGGTTTCTTGTAAAAAAATTTCGGTAATTTCTTCTAATAGATTTGAATTTGAAATTTTGCCGACTTTTCTAATTTCGTCGAATATTTTGGAGTCTAACGGGTTTTCATTTTTTGCAGGCAGCCATTTATCTATAACCGCAATTAAATTTGTTCCGCTAATCGGTTTTGCCAAATAGTCATCCATGCCGGCATCGACGCAACGTTGTCTGTCGTCATCCAACGCATTAGCCGTTACGGCCACAATCGGCGTATGCCGCCCAATAGACTTTTCAAGTTTACGAACCGCTTGCGCCGCACGGTAACCATCCATGACCGGCATTTGGCAATCCATAATAATCAAGTCGTAATCAGATTTACTGATTGCCTCGATGACCTTTTGACCATTGTCAACGATATCAAGTTGGTGCGGAGTGCCGCTCAGTAAACCGATAAAAACTTTTTGATTAATTAAATTATCTTCTGCAATCAAAATGCGACCAAATCTAGTCGCGGGCAGAACTGTCACTGAACTTTTTAACTCGGTCGCTTGCTGATCTATTACTTCTTCATCAACAAAACTTTGAAAAATGACGGTAAATGTGAAAGTCGATCCTTTATTCAATTCGCTTTTTAAATTAATTTCTCCATTCATCAGACGAACAAGACGCGCGCAAATAGAAAGACCCAAACCAGTGCCTCCAAATTTTCGCGTCGTCGAATTGTCTGCCTGCGAGAAAGCATTAAATATCTTTTCAAAATTTTCTTTTGCTATACCAATTCCGGTGTCGCTGACAGAAAACTCAACTTGAAAATTTGATTCGTCTGCTTTTAGTAAAAGAGCCTTAACCTCGACTCTTCCATGCTGCGTAAATTTAATAGCGTTACTGACTAAGTTCGTAACGACTTGTCGCAATCGAACAGGATCACCGACTGCCATTTCGGGCATATCAGAATCAACCGTTAAATGCAACGACGTATCATTTTTTTCGGCGGCATATTTTAACATTTCTGTCGTTTCTTTTAGAAGTTTACTAATTTGAAAAGGAACTTTCTCAAGCTCCATCTTGCCCGCTTCAACCTTCGAAAAGTCTAAAATATCGTTGATTAAGTCAAGAAGTGCTTCAGAAGATATACGAATCGTATCGACATAGTCGGATTGTTTTTCATCTAACTTCGTGTCACGCAATAAACTAGACATGCCGATGATCCCGTTCATTGGGGTCCTGATCTCGTGACTCATATTCGCCAAGAAGGCCGTTTTTGCGTGCAGAGATTCAATGGCTAATTCTTTACTAACTAAAATTTCATCTTCTGATTTTTTACGATCGGTTATATCGGATAAGGTTCCGGTAGTTCCGATCACCTCTCCTTTTTCATCAACTTTCAATCGCGCATAGATTTCGATCCACAGTTCGGATCCATCTTTTGCTAAATAGCGCGTAACGGCTTTAAAACAATCTTGCTTTTGATAGTAGATCGGCAAAAGCAGTTCGATGATTCTATCACGGTCTTCGGGGTGAATAAAGTGAGATGACAATTTGCCAATCGATTCTTCTAAAGAAAAACCTGTTACTTCGGTCCACGCTGGGTTTAAAAATGTCCATAAGCCCGCAGCGTCTGTTTGAAAGACAACATCTTTCATATCCGAAACTAAATTATTGTATTTAACTTGCTCACCATTTAGCTCGTGGATTTTTTTTTCTAAAAGAATATTGGCTTTTTTGGCTTCTAACTGGGTCATCACTTGACGCGCCAATGCGGCCAAAGCAACTTTCTGTTTTTCACTTAATTCTCTTGGCTTGTTATCAATCACGCAAAGTGTACCAATGCGCGAACCATCACTGGTTGTCAGCGGTGCGCCTGCGTAAAACCGAACGTCTGGGTCTGCGGTCACTAAGGGGTTATCAAAAAACCTTTCATCTTTCAGCGAGTCTGGAACTACAAATATATCTTTGTCCAAAATCGCGTGGGCACAAAATGCCAGATCTCGAGGAGTCTCTTGGGCGCTTAGACCTACTTTTGACTTAAACCACTGCCGATCTTCATCAATCAGACTAATTAACGCAATCGGCGTTTCGCAAATATATGACGCTAACGTCGTTAGATCATCAAAAGCAACTTCGGCTTCGGTGTCTAAGACTTCAAAATCTTTAAGGACCTGTAACCTTTGGAATTCATCTTTAGGTTTGGCTGCAACTTTCATAGGACCTCGTATGGACTCATAGAGAATGAGTTCAATTCCTTTATCGGGACTTTCAATTTCGGATTAAATTAAAAACTGTATTCAGCGATAAAACATTTTCATCAGCGTCTTATTAAGGAACACATTTTTTCTTAAAATGAGAATGTTTAGGCGAGATCGCTTTAGTTGGTTAGAGTGAAAGAAATGAAAAAAAATTATTGATTGAAGACGACTTAGTAACGCACAAACTTGTTAAAAGCTCTTTGGGCTCGGATTTTGAACTGATTAGCTGCTATTCGATCGCCGAGGCCACCCGAGTCATTGATTCAACCGAAGGAATTGCCGCTATCATCATCGATCGAGGTTTACCTGAAGGGGACGGACTTTCTGTTTGTCTTAAATTACGTGAAGACAACTTCGGACAGATGGTACCTATTTTATTTTTATCAAGTGCCGCAACCGAAACCGACAAGGTCGTTGCTTTTTTCGCTGGCGCCGATGACTATATTACAAAACCCTTTGGCTTAATGGAATTTAAAATTCTGACAACCTTAGTGCAATCGATAGATCAAGTTTTTAGCCGTGAACGGTTATTAACGCGAGTCTGGGGATTAAGTCTAAACGTCAGTGACCGAGTTGTTGATAGTTACGTCAGCCATTTACGAAAAAAACTACAACAAACTGGAATTAACTTAGAATCATTGCGTGGTGAAGGTTACCGTATGAGCCTAAATGCAACCCCCGGTATAAAAGCCCAAGCTGCCTAACTACTAGTTGCTAAGCGCGTTCTTATTTTTCATTTTTTCATGTATTTCCGCGTTACTTTTGCCCCGGTTTCCGCATCGATTCCGTTGACGGTGACCGATATAACCGTAGGAATTAAAAATCCTTTCGATTCCGCATAAATAGACTCTAATTTTACTTTTTTGTTTTGATCAGACTCTCCAAGTTTCAATATGGATTCGGTCACGCAATTACCTTTTTTTTTATTTGCGGTGACTATCAATTTGAAGTCTTTAATATCGGTGTCTAGCTCTTTCAGATCGTTCATCATCACCGAAAACGAATGAGTGTCGTTGGATGGCAAAAGCTCAAGACGGCTCCTAATTTCTTTTTTAATGATTGGGTTCACCTGTTTAAAATCTTTTCGCTTCATCAACCAATAAAAATCAAAAACAACTTTCTCTGACCCGCCTCTTTTCTTTTGAACGCGACACTCACTATCAAGCTGGGTATAAATCACCATAATATTTTCAGGATTACGATTTTTTTCTAAAATAAAAAGCGGTGTCCGCTCAAACGCCGGACCTTGCGCAAACGCCACTCCAGCATGTAAAATTATACTTATAAGAAGTGATACTTTTGAGCTCATGAATTAATCTTCAATCCATAGTTTTTTGGCTCGCAGATTTTCCCAATAGTAAATGACAACGCTTTGTTGGTAAGCCACACGTTTGATTCCGGATTTGAGTTGTTCAAAATCTGGAGCATTCTTATCTTGAATAATATCTGATTCTTTCACACGGGTAATAAATATATGATCACGTTTTTCTTTATCTTTCGAAAAATCTTCTAAAACTTCTGTGCTGCCATTATCGCTCACGAAGACGATAAAATCCGTGTTGTAAATTGTTCCCAGTTTTTTAGCTAAAGCGACAACGCACCCTTTTTCGATTTTATTACGAATAAATCCGCAGATCAGCCCCGGCTTATCGTTCGGGTATTCTTTTTTAAAGTAATTCTCAACGCCATTAGCCAACATCGAAAGCGTCAATATGTTGTGATCGGGATATTTCGAACTTAACGTTTTTGTGATTGAATCAAATCCTGCGTCTTGAGGCAGTTCTGTTTTAATATTTGTGCTTTTACATGAATATAAAAAAATACAACTTAGTGCTAAATTTAGAATTTTACTCACATGGCCTCCGTGATTTCGCTTCATTAGACTACACCACGAACTTTGAATTCATCAACAGGCTAACGCTGTAGGGTTACGATTAGCTATTGTCATTCGTGGCCCTGTGTTAGATACTTTTTTTTATGAATCCAGTTTATTTACGATCAAATAATATCGTTCTTCGCGACTGGATTCTTGAAGATTTAGATCGGTATAAATACTGGTTGGAACCGAAGCATGAATGGCACAATCTAGATGGTCCTTACTACCGCTTAACGCCCGACGAAGCTAAAATTAAAATTTTTCATTTACGTCATAATTTAGAAAAAAATATCTTCCCTGACCCCAGACCTCAATTAGTCATTGCCGATAAAAATACGAACGAGCTCATGGGCCTTGTCAGTAGCTACTGGCAATCAAAAGAAACTTTCTGGCTTAGTGCAGGCCTCAGTTTATTTGATCCGGCCACTTGGAAAAATGGCTATGGTTTTGAGGCGGCTCAATTGTGGGTCGACTATTTATTTCAACATCACAACGAAATCGTTCGCCTAGATTTCAGAACATGGTCTGGCAACCAAGGCATGATCAAATTAGCTTTAAAACTTGGTTTCAAAGAAGAGGCGCGCTTTCGCGACGCCCGTATCGTGAACGGAAAATACTACGATGGCCTGGCCTTCGGCATTTTACGCTCGGAATGGAATGTTAAGAAAAATTAAAATGCGCCGCAAAAAAGACTTGCTCGGTCTGTAAAAAAAACATCCAATTAACGAGACGACTTTAACGCATCTCTAGCCACGAAAGATAAATCTGTATGCGCGCTCTAATTCTAGCCACCACAACCGCTGTCTTGTTCTTTTCGTTCATGGCGCCAGCTGAAAAAAAGAAAACTCCCACGCTCCAACGAAGAACCGCCACCTTAAGTTGCGAAGACCGAAGAATTGATATTGAAGGACGGTGTTTTCAAGCCGATCTAGACATGCCTAAATTATCGTGTTCAAAGCTTTTGGTTCGCCTTTTTGATACTAAAACAAAAAAAGTATTAATCGAAAGACCCATTCGCCCAAATTCAAAATTAGGAAGCGCCCAAGTCATCGAAGGCGACATCGGTGACGTGATGTGCGTTGAATCACCCAGTAAAGAAAAATACATCATTGTGATGATGGGAACCGGTGGAAATTGCGAAGAGTGTGAGTGGCTTGAAGCCTACGCTTGGGACGGTTCTTACATCGGAACCAGCCGCAGTAAAAACAAGGATATTAAAAAAGCCGTCGACCTAGCCGCCGCTGCCGGCTTTAACCCACAAACAAAAAAAATCATTGCCCAAACAAATTTAGCGCCGTTTTATACTCCAGACGAACAACAAAAAGCAAAAAAATAAAAAGGTTTACATAATGGAAGCACAAACAAACACACCGGTCCGCATTTCTTCAAAATTTACTTTAGCCACATTTACGATCGCGCCCGCGTTTGGCTTAATCATCGGCTATGTGATCGCATCGCGCACACTTTACGCCTGGTGGGGTATCCTGATCGCTTTAGCGGTTGCAGCCTACGCCATCTTTTTTGCGGTTAATATCGCTTCGGGGACGTTGCAAGACGATGTGATCACCATGAAAAAGCCATTAGGACCTAGGTGCATCGTTCGCCCGACTGATATTCTTCGCGTGCGAAAATTCAGAAGTCGCAGACATAATTATTTTTTCTTTAGCTGTATTAACCACAGCTTTATGATTGTAAGTCCTTTATGGGGGCCGGGCCGCGAAGCTTTAGAGACTATTTATAACTTAAAAAAGAAACAAGCTTAGCCATGGAAGAAATCGAAAAGTTTTTTAAATGCCCTTATTGTTTAGAAAAGATTTCGATGCTGTTAGACGTTTCGATCGAAGATCATCAAACTTACATCGAAGATTGTGAAGTTTGCTGCCAACCGATTCAAATTCAATTTCAAGCCGAAAACGGCAAGGTTAAAGGCTTTCAGGCCACTAAGTCTTAAAGAATTTGACAAGATATTTTAAATTTTAAATCCGTAAAATCTTTGTTGAGATAAATAGCACCCGCCGCATCAGGGATCAGTTTTTCAAAAAATACGGTCTCGACACGCCCTAAGGGTTGTAATGCAATTTCAGAAAAAGTCACACCGTAATCAAGCTTTTCACCCTGAGACAAAGCACGCAGTTGTACATTTAATCGTGTCTGCGCCGACATTTTAAAATTTAAACCGATTTCGCTGATGGACGTATTCGTATCTATTTGTGTAAAAATAGAGTTTTGCTCAATATCTTTTAAAACACCATTTTCAAAGACTTGTCCCTTGCACGCCAATGATGACCCGTGTGATACCCCTGAAAAAATCGAAACTAATAAAATTAAAAAAGATCGCATTGGTATTTCCTCTTTGGATTTAATTTTATTAAACCAAAAATTTAACGACCAAGCTAGCGACAATTTGCGAATCTAAAATACGACGGTGCCCTAACTTTTCGGTAGAAACGAAAACGGCCGCCGGATTTTTCGCCTTTAAAGCTTCGGCTTCTGCGTAAGGGACTTCTTTGTCTAACTTATCGTGAATGATTTGTATTTTTTGTGACAGTTTCGCAATGAAGGCTTCAATACTAACTTCAGATATATTGACGCCCGTCTCTTTTTCAATTTCAGCCGTAAATAACGGTTTGAAAGCATCAGGCAATTGAACTCGTCGCCAGAAGCGCACAAAAATATTAGCGATGGATCCCGGCGCCGCAATTAATATTAAACGATCGCATTTCAAACCAACCTTACATGCAAATGCGGCCACATTGCCGCCGAACGAATGGCCGATGACGGCATAAATCGCGACGTTACTGAACGCCGTCACGTCCGAAACCAAAAGTTTTGCGACATGAACCATATTCGCACGACTCCCTGGGCTGTCACCATGTCCGGGACCATCCCACGCCACAATTTTAAAGCCCGCTTTCACGCACGCTTCAATAATTAATTTAAATTTAGAACAACGACTTTCCCAACCCGGAACTAACCAAATCACTTTGTCAGATTCACCGAATGTACGACCAACGCAACCACTGGCAAAAGTGATCTGTTGGCCGTTACGCCAAAAAATTTCTTCTTCGGGCCCACGAGGAAATTTCTTCGGCGAGACAAATATTTTTACGGCATAGCGGGTCGCCGCACTGGGATTTATTGCAGTCAATGTACGAAGAAAAAAGGGAACAAGATTCGTGAAAAGAGCCATGAAGAAAATGATCTCTAACTTTCTGAACAAAGGGAACTTATCTTTTTCGAATGAAATAAATCAAGACACAATCTGAATACAACCCCGAACTAAACTAGAGTGGTAACTCAACTATATCAATAATGACCTCATCACTTAAGGCTTCAATCAAGATCTCATGATCTGCCGTCGGTAAAAATTCGCCCGCATTGACGATAAAATCTTTCTGACACCCCGACATCGTGACCCACACACGACCCGTGGCAATTTGGGGAATTAAAGCTAAACCAGGGGGGCCTAGCCAAAAAAGTTGCTGCTTCTTAAGGTTAATTTTGTTAATCATATAGACTATTATACAGAATGATGTTCGCTTTTCGACATAAAAACAGGTGTTTTGTAAAAAACGAACCCTATTCAGCCTGACCCCGGAGGACCCCATGAGTCTAGACGACGTTGACCGAAAAATATTAGGTTTACTGAAAGAAGACGCCCGAATCTCATTTTTAGATATTGGAAAGAAAGTCAATTTATCAGCGCCGGCCGTCCACGCACGCGTTAAAAAGCTTGAAGCTCAAAAAGTCATTACGAACTACACCGTCATATTACGGCCTGATTCATTAGGATCATCACTGTGCGCTTTTATACGTTTAGCAAAAAACAAAGGAACATCGGCCGCCCTAGCTGCAGAATTTCAAAAAATAAAACAGATTGAAGAGTGTCATAGCGTCGCTGGTGAAGACTGCATCATCATCAAACTACGCGTTCAATCTTCGCTAGAACTTTCAAAAATTTTAGATCGCATTCGCGAAGTCGAAGGAATTGACCGGACCAATACCGCCGTTGTACTAGAAACTCATTTCGAAAGAGGCCTACAACCTTAATCACCAGGGTCTTTATTATTGTTAATTTTTTGATTCGCTGTCGACACCCATGTTGACTTTCAGCCCCTGCAAGTTAAGCTTGTTAACGCATGAGATTATCAACCCGAGCTAATAAATATTTTGCCATTTTCTTCTGGAATTTGCTGCCAACTTACGTTCAAAAATTAGTCTCTTTCTTATGGTCTTTTCTTTATAGAACACGGGCCTCAACCGTTTTGATTAAAATTTTCGAAAGCCGTTATCAACTGGGTCCCAAAAAAATGAGGCAGTATGCACCCGCATCGGGAGCCTTAAACTATCTATCGTTTCAAGATTTCTTTACGCGAAAGCTTGTTCAAGAACTGAAAGTGACTTCGACGTCTATTATGCCATGCGAAGGCGTCGTGTGCGAAAACGGACTCATCAAGGACCTTAATAAAGTAAACGTAAAAGGTCAGTTCGTTTCCATACGAAATATTTTCGGAGATTTTTCGGGCCTGATTCCGGAAACGTATTCTTTCGTAAACATTTTTTTACACAACCATAACTATCATCGGTTTCATGCACCGATCACCGGCGTGATTAAGAATATGATCGTCATTCCGGGGCAGCTTAATTTTTTAAGACCTTGGCTTTACAATTCAAAACAGATTTCAGAACCCGCTATTGTCAACGAGCGCGTCGTTATTGAAGTAACCGACGATCAACAACGATCTTGGTTTATTTCTTTTGTAGGCGGCATGGGTGTTGGGCAAATTAAAATTCACGACCAATTTCAAGTTGGCAAAACGATGAATTGCGGAGACGAAATTGGTCTATTCTTAATGGGCTCAACATGCTGCTTAGCCATCCCTAAAGAAATTAAAACTTTTCGATATTTAGAGAAAGTCTCAGTCGGCGATTCCCTCTAGCATCATATTCGGACTGTGCAGCGGAATGTGAATTCCCTCTTTAAGCTCATTGCACTTCTGTACAAACTCTTCACCCAAATTCAATAGCTCTTCTTTAGTTAACAGTGTTCGAGCCTCTTTAAAAAAAATGTTCTCTTCGATTTTGGCATGGTGATCTACGATGTCAGCTAAGACTTTTGCCTTAGCCTCGATATGACTATTCCAAGTTGATTTGTAATCAGCGTCTTCAAGTTCTTGAACTAGGTTATGCGCGACGCTGTGTTCTTCTAAGGCTTCTAAGGTCGTAAGTTCTGAAGCTTGAATATCTTTGAGCACATCATAGATTGTTTGCTCTTCGGCCTCGGTATGCATGGTCAATAGATTAATGAATTTAGCCAGCTGATTTTGTTTGGTGACTGGGTCCACACTTTCATCACGAAGTACCTTAATCGAATCACGTAAATCATCGTGCTGGGCTTTAATTAAAAATAGAATATCTGTCGCTTTTTTTCCATTTTCTTTCAGGGTTCCCTTTAAATTTTTTCCGTGTCTCATATCAACGTCCTTTTTTTCGAGTTGTTTTTATAAACAGAATTCAAAAATAAATAAAAAAAGGCTTCGATTCGAAATAGGTATCGAACCAGAAGCCTTTAACCGTCGTATCGTTATAAACGATTTCAGGTTAGTCTTAGAACGGTCTGCGTCGACAGCGACGTAGTTGTAAAACTACTGCCTATCTTCTTGAGCTTTAGGATTTATACGGCGACCGTTTTTATCTTCTAATTCTAGATCCTGATCTATCAAGTGATGATCCAATCTTTTATTAGGCGCATCCGACACGTCATTCTTAGCGCTGACTTTACTGTCTGTCGCTTTTGATTTCGGCCTTTGAACATTCGTTTCAGTTTTTCTTCCTGAAACATTTGTTTGCGTACTCTTCATAAAAACCTCCGATCGTTTTCGTCCTTTAGACTCGCTTATTTAGAAAGCAAGAGCAGTGCCGACTATTTTCTATTTTAAATGCGAAGGGTTTGATTTTCAGAGGCTAAAAATACATACACTTGAAAAACTGTCTCAACCACTGTGGTCAATTTCCCCACTCCGTCTTAAACACCACTATAGACTAGCCAACTTAGGCTAAGAAACTGCATAGTAACAACATCATGGAATTACGAAAAAACTTAGCCATTTTTATTGACCGCTTTACCGAAAAACATACGACGACGTGGGCTAGCTCTTTAGCCTTTTACACGGCGCTTTCTTTAGCCCCATTGCTGGTTCTATTTTTAATCGTCTCAAGCCAATTAAGTCCCGATTTACAAAATAATTTTTTGTCAGAAGTAAATTCTTTAATGGGTTCTGAAGCCGCAACCACCATGACATTAATTTTACAGAACGCAAAATCTCGCCCCGACTTAACCTCTTTTTCTGGATTAATCAGCTTAGCGACCTTACTTTTATCGGCCAGTCTCATTTTTGGAGAATTACGGGCGGCACTAAATTCGATTTTTCATGTCGAAACCGTTGTCAGTGACGCTACTTTTTTAAAAGCGACGTGGCTATTTATTAAAGCACGTATTTTTCAAATGGGATTAGTGTTAGGATTTTTATTTATTATCATCGTGTCGCTAGTGGCTTCCACGATTATTTCTTCGACCGTTGGGGGCTCGACGGACGCGGTTGGGGTCGTCATCAATATTTTAGCGTCCGCTGGAATTTATATCTTTTTATTTTCGGTTCTATTTCATTTTATTCCCGAAAAACGGCTTCCGTGGAAGCGTTCGGTTCAGGGATCTATTATCACCGCGTTTTTATTTATCATCGGCAAAGAATTAATCAGTATTTACTTAGGTCACAGCGCGATCAGTTCGTCTTACGGGGCTGCGGGATCTCTGGTTGTATTACTGGCTTGGGTTTACTATTCAGCCATGATCATTTTTGTGGGTGCTCATATCAGTTACATGCTTCACTCAAAAGATTTACTTAAAAGTGAAGCCTTGAAAAAAACTTATTTAGCGACGACGACAGCATCAAGCTCGACATAGTGCCATACACCACCGATGCCATCACCTAAATCTTGCCCCGGATTACGCTCTAGAATGTACGTGTAAACAGGTCGTCCTTCGTAAGTCAGCTGCAACTTTTTATTCGCACGCTCAATCACGGCCAACGGCGCCACTAGATTTTTTGCTTCAGCGGCGGTCACGATATAAGGGGGCCAAGCCTCAGCGCAGTCACCAATACACACAGATGATTTCGAACCTTGATCAGGATCAAAAACGTAAAGTGTTTTTCCGAAAGAGTCGGCTAGTAAACTTTCATTTTCATCGTTGTGCGTAACTGTTGTTAGTGGCGTTACCGTCACTTCTGCTAATACAGTTTGTGCCGATAAGGCCAATGCGAATCCTAAGATTAATTGTTTCATTTTCATGGGGTCATCCTTTTTTTATTTTTCATCCGCTTAATGCGGCTTATGGATGCACAGTGCATGAGTTCATAAAATAAAACTACAAAGGCGTACTTTGTAAAATGATGGGATTTGATCGGTTTGAATTAATCAGTCGACGAGTCTTCATGAAGCTGAGTTTCACCTTCGATTTGATTTATTTTATCATAGTATTTTCGAACGGCGCTTTGTAAGGGTAAAAACTGATCGATGGTCTTTTTGGCCTTCTTTAGATCAAGCTCTAAGGCTTCATTCCAAAGATCTTCATACAGGTTTCGCGTCGCTCCAACAGCTAACGATGGAAATGCTCCATCTTCAACTTCGCCAAAGGCGACAATCATAAACTGCGAAAAAAGCTGTTTCATCCCGCGGTTATAAGTCGACTCATTTTCTTTACCGCGAAGTTCGGTCAATTGTTTTAACTGCTTTGTAGATAACGGAGAATCCCCTTCAAGCGTTTCAAGTAAGTCCTGCGCCGCACGAGACAGGTGGTGGGCCGCGATGATACGATCTTTAAAAACACACAAGAGCGCAGTAAATAGTTCGCGCGAGAAAAAAGTGGCTCGCCCTTGATACCACTTTGAATACACGACCTGACGACTATCAGATAATCGTTTCATCAGGCCCCACAGCTCGCCCACGCGGTTATCGCCGTTTTCGTCCCACTCCCACTTCATTTTTGATTTCGGATAAAATTCTGACCAGAGCGACTTCGGCTCGGGCTTATTATTGATCGGGAACACCAATAGGATTCCGTTTTTATTGATTCTGGCTATAGCTGTTTTTTGGGTCATGCTACTTCTAGTCATAAGGTCACTTTATCTCTTTCAAAGTGCGAACTCAACGTTTAGGATATTCGTTCGTAGGAGCTTTTGTTAAATTCCTACTTAGGACTATAAAACGTGTTTGAAGTTTTAGTAATTTTAATTTGCCTTCTGCTAAATGCCATTCTTTCTTGTATTGAAATGGCTTTTGTCACCGTCTCTCGCGCGCACTTAAAGCAATTGGCGATCAAAGGTCATATCTCGGCGCAACGAATACTGAAACTTAAAGAAAATCCTGAACGAACGCTGTCGGTTTTACAGATTGGTATTACCCTTGTCGGCGCCATCTCGGCGGCCGTGGGTGGTGCCAGTGCCGATACGCAATTAACGCCTTATTTTCAGAAATTATTTTCAATTTCTCATGAATCGGCCAATGTCATTTCGATCGTGGCCATCGTTTTACCGCTAACGTACTTAAACGTGGTCATCGGAGAACTTGTTCCTAAATCGTTAGCTTTACGATTTCCGATGCGTTTGGTTTTTGCGGGCGC
>JACMQO010000189.1 GCA_014376935.1 Bdellovibrio sp. | reverse complement strand
TGGAAAAGATATTTCGATCGCCTTTTTTCCAAGAAAAGACGTTAAAATAAAATTAGAAAATTCTGAAGTTCCAGAGATGGCCAAAGTAAAAATTGATGAGCTGCTGGGTGATCGAATCATCCGTTTTGATTTATTCATCTTTTTAAAAGAAAATAATAAGCTTATCCTTGTGACGGCCAAGGGGACTATTTTTCGACAATCCCAACGCACGCGATTTATAGATCAAGGTCAAACGCATCTGCATGTTCGCAAGACCGAATTAAATCTTGTCGCTCAATATTTCGCTGAAACGTATTTAAATGACCTGGTCGATACTTTTCAAAACCAGATCAAATCGAGCCAGGCGGGCTGAGTGTTATTCAGACTTAAGTCGTACAAAATATCTCGGTCTGATGTTTCAATGTTATAAAGCCCATACGGCGTTTCGGCGAAAATACTTCCCTTTGGTGGGCGTTTAGTAAAATCACTTTTTTCAAAGGCGTAAATTAAAAACTCATTTTGTTTTGATGTATCGAAAGCGGCATGCAGTAAAGACTTTTGGACTTCGGCGTGATCAAACAAAAAGAAATGCAGCATTCGAAAATGCAAAGCTTGTTGTTTCTGCGAGCTTGAAAAGGGCCTAGTTAATTTGCGGCCCCAACGAAGTAATTGTGCAACCTTTAAAAATTGACGAAAATTATGTGCGCGTGGGTCGTAATCTTGCGGCAAATAATCTTGCAGCAGACTTGAACTGATCGGTTGCAAGCAGCCGATAATTTTTCCATCTTTAGAAAAAGCGATCAAAAACTGACTCCAAGAGTACAGTAAAGATCTATGAATATAATCTGCTACATTTTCACTTAATGCGGCAGGAACGAACGCATAATTTTTTAAATGGGCTGCAATGTAGTCGATGAGCGGCTGTTTATCTGATGTATTATAAGGCCGCACTGTGATGTTTGGGTTTAGCTTTGATTGCCACGGAAAGTGTCCATGAATCGAAACCAAATTGTATTTTCGGCTTAAACTGTAATTGGGTTGCCCCGGTCTTTTTATCTTGGGGCGAATGAATGCATTCATCGAAGCTGATTCGGTATGATTGATCGACGTCATAAAAGCATCGCAGTGTTCTTTTTGCCGGATCTCTTCTAGAATAGGTTGAAAAAATTTAGACCACGAAAGGATCGCTTTTCGCGTCGAAGCGATTCGAAGGTCGCACCCTTGGCCAATTTTTAAAACGTGATCTTTAAACTTTAACTCGCGTATTAGAAAACTAGCTGTTCCGACGATTTCGCCCCTATCTTCAAGAACGTAAGTTTTAAAAGGTAGGCCCAATCGTTGGTAAAATGAAAAAAACTGATCTTCTCGAGAAACTTTGATCGCGATCGAACCTAATGTTGGAATTGAAGTGAAAAATGAATTTAAAACTTTTGAATCGTCATGAGTGGCTTCGCGTAGCTTTAAAGAGTCACTCATCTTTTTTCCAAACTGTTTCGGTGCGTCCCAATTTTAAGTTCACCCAGCGAGCCCAAGTAAATAATAGGTCGCTTAAACGATTTAAATAAATGAGTGTATTTTGGTAGTGATCGTTATTTTTTAATAAAATTTCAGTGGCGCGGCGTTCCGCGCGTCGGCAAATTGTTCGTCCAATATGCAGTTGGCTGGCAATTAAATCTCCACTGGGTAGAATAAAGTTTTTAAGCTCGGGTAATTCTAAAGTGGCTTCGTCGATCCAGAGTTCGAGCTGTTCGATTTGCTTTTCTGTGATTTGTGGTAATTTGTTAAACACCACTTTATTTTCTGTGCCCAGCAATGAGCCTACATTAAAAAGATGATTCTGTATTTTCTCTAGCTTTGTATCGATTGATGATAAGGCCTGGCTATTTTTTACTTCAACTAAGCTTCGAACGACTCCAAGCTGTGAGTTCAGTTCGTCCACCGAACCGTAGGCTTCAACGCGGAGATCGAATTTTTCAACTTGCGAACCGTCGACCAGTCGAGTCGTTCCTTTATCGCCAGTTTTTGTGTAAATTTTCATAGTTCTATTTCAGACGAAGGATAGGTCATGAGTCAATTAACAACTGAAATTCCATTTTTTGTTTCGATCCCTCATTCGGGTGAGACAGTTCCTGATTTAACTCCTTGGTTAAATCAACTGCCTGAGCCAATTTTGATGTCTGATGTTGATCGCTATGTCGATTTTCTTTATGAGCCAGCGCTTAAAGAACTGCATGTTCCATATGAAAAAACGCAGTGGCACCGCTACGCCGTTGATTTGAATCGTGTGCCGACGGATGTTGATGTTGACTCGGTTGTGGGGAGTAACAACCCTTCAGGAAAGTTTTCGGATGGATATCACTGGGTCAAAACTAAAAACGAAGTGCAGCTGATGCCATCGCCAATGACCTTGGACACACATAAAAAACTAACTGAATTGATTTACGAACCTTTTCATAAAAGTCTTCGAAATCATTATGCAATTTTCAAAAAAAATAATCACAAAAACGTCTTTCATGTCGATGCGCATTCAATGCCGTCACTAGGTACGCGCATGCACCGAGACCCGGGTCAGCTGCGCGCTGACATTGTCGTCAGTGACTGCGCAGCAAAAAGTTGCAGTCCGCATTTTCGCGATTTAGTGATTGCCGCTTACGCTATTTCTGGTTTTAAAGTAGCTTATAACTGGCCTTATTTGGGTGGGCGAGTCACGGAAACTTACGGCCATCCTGATCAAGGTCAGCAGGCAATTCAAGTCGAATTAAATCGGAGTTTGTACATGGATGAAGCAACTAAAAAATTAAAGCCAGAGGCCGAAGCGGTTCAGAAAAAGATTGCTGTGGCTTTGTCATATATTAAATCAGAACTACCCAAATTGATAAACCGTGTCTAAGCTCGTATTCAACCTATGAAATTTCAAAATAAGCACATCCAAAAATTCTGGAAATTTTCAACATCGTTTCAATTGGGAATTCCCATTATCGTGTCGATCGCGGTTTTAATCGCAACCGGAACGATCATTGAGGCCAAGTACAACGATGCCTACGCGGCCCGCCGTTTAATTTACGAAAGCTGGATGATGTACTTAACGATGGGGCTTTTGATTTACAATTTAACGATTGTCGTTGTCGACCGTTGGCCCTGGAAATTAAATCACTATCCATTTATTTGTGTGCATGCCGGTATCATTCTTTTGGTGATGGGCGGTTACGTGACCCAAAAGTATGGTGTCGATGGCAGCATTGCCGTGAATATCAAAGGTAAGAATAATTACGTGCAAATGCCCCAAACCGATATGGTTATTTATGCGACCTTTGATGGTGATCGCTACACAAAAATGTTTGAACAAGAGGTCGATTTTTATAAGCATCCGCCAACTCCTGAAAAACCTTTTGTGATCAAGCTTGGTGAAACGTCCGTGAACGTCATTGATTACGTTCCTTATGCTCGGTTAAGTAAAAAAACGGTCGTGTCGACATCAGCACAAGCGGGTAGTTCGATTAAGTTTCAATTGATGAATGCGAATGTAAAGCAAGTTGAAACAATCACGCAGACTAGAAAAGATAAGGCCGGACAATTTAATTTAGGACCTGCGCAAGTGACTCTAGGTCCAGTTGATCACAAGGATTTAAAAAAGAATGAAATCTTTTTAACTCCGAAAGATAACGACAACGTTATCTATACCGTTTTTCATCGCGACAATCCAAAGCCTTTTAAGACGGGGTTGATGAAAATCGGCGACGTCGTGTCAACGGGTTGGATGGCATTAGAATTTCGATTATTAGATTATCTTCCGAAGGCGACTGAAGAATGGGATGTGATCCGTACCGAAGCATTGACGCCTTTAACTTCGTCGGCGATTCAAATTACTCGTGGTGCCGATAAGCATTGGATCGTTTTAAATGATCTATTAAAAATTTTCGGAACAAGCGAAGCCTATTTGATGACCTATCAAAATCGTCGGTTAGACCTGGGTTTTCCGATTGAATTGAAGAATTTCAAAGTCTCTAGATATCAAGGTAGTACGAAAGCCATGGCCTATGAAAGTGAAGTCACGGTCGGTACAGACTCAAAGGCGCAATCGGCAACAATATCGATGAACGAGCCTTTGAAATACAACAACTACACGATCTATCAGGCTAGCTTTCAAGAAGACGAGGTCACGCGCGAACTAGTGGCTTCTATTTTTTCGGTGAATTATGATCCGGGACGTTGGATTAAGTATTTAGGTTCGTTGATTATGTCGTTTGGAATTGTTTGGCTTTTTTATCAAAAGCGTAAAAGGAAAACCGCAGTATGATGGCTACTTTAAAAAACAAAATTTTTACTTCAGTTATTTTAGCATTAATGGCTTTTAGCTTTTCAAGCTTGGGTTTGGCCAAAGCGGGTGATCGCATTCGCTACATGCCGATTCAAGATTCGGGTCGTATCAAACCTTTTGATACATTTGCACAAGAAACCTTAGAAATCATTTACGGAAAAAAAACGTATAAACCTGAAGAAGGCGCACAGCCGATTGATGCCCACTGGGTTGTGATGACGTGGATGCTTTCTCCGGAAAGCTGGGCAAATCGTCCGCTATTTGAAGTGAAATATCATGACGTTTTAGATAAATTAGGTCTTTCAAAAGAAAAAAAATATTTTACGGGTGAAGAGCTTTTTAGAAATGAGAAATTCGCCAACGTCATGCAAGAGTTAACGAATAAGCGCGAAACGAAAGAAAAATTAACTCCATATTTTCAAGCTTTACAGCGTTTAGAGAATCAATTTTTTATTTTTCGTGAAATTGCCAGCGGCCGTATGCTTCACGTCATGCCGCGAAAAGATAGTCCGGATGTTAAGCCTGAAGATAAAGACAAATGGATCGCGGTAGCTGATCTGCCAATCGATATTCAGCCAGCCTTCATGGAGATCAGTAAAAATGTGGCTCAGTACTTGGGCGCGGTGACTGATAAAGCCAATGTGGAAGAAGCGGGTAAAAAACTAGATGATTCTGTTTTAGCTTTTCAAAAACTGGCGGGTGAGGCAGCACCAGAGAAATACACTTACACCGAAAAAGTAAAAACCGAAGTTCTATATAATGATATCCATCCTTTCCGTTGGGCTTACATTTTTTATCTAATGGCGGCCTTATCGTTATTATTTATTTGGATTCGTCGTCTTGAAAAAGGTATGGCCATTGTTTGGACGTTCATGGCTTTGGGCTTCTTAGTGCACACTTTGGGATTTGTATTCCGCGTTTACTTGGCAGAACGACCACCGGTATCAAATATGTACGAGACAGTGATTTGGGTTTCATGGGGCGCTGTTTTGTTTTCGATCATTCTTGAGCTGAATTACCGCTTTAGACTTTTGCTTTTGGGTGGAAGTTTAGTGGGACTATTCGCTTTGATCGTTGCGGATAGTGCGCCAGCGATTTTAGATCCAAGCATTCAACCATTAGAAGCTGTGCTTCGTAGTAACTACTGGCTGATCGTTCATGTCATGACGATTACGATTTCTTACGCGGCCTTTATGTTGGCTTTTGGTCTTGGTGATTTGGGTTTGATTTACTCTGTGCTGGGCGAAGAGAAACACAAAGAGACAATTCAGAAATTAACGACGGGTGTTTACCGCGCGATACAAATCGGTGTGGCTTTTTTAACTCCCGGGATTATTCTGGGTGGAATTTGGGCGGATTATTCTTGGGGTCGTTTTTGGGGATGGGACCCAAAAGAGACTTGGGCTTTAATCGTATTATTAGGTTACATTGTTGTTCTTCATGCACGATTAGTCGGCTGGTTGAAAAATTTTGGAATGCTTGCCGCCGGAGTTGTGACGTTTAGTTTAGTCATCATGGCCTGGTACGGAGTCAATTTTGTTTTAGGTGCTGGACTTCATACCTATGGATTCAGTGCGGGCGGGGTTGAGTACGTGTCTGTGTTTGTGCTTCTTCATATCGTTTTCGTAGCTTACGCCTACTTTGTTCAGAAATCTCAATCATCTAAATTAAATTAGTTGAGTCTACTTCTGCTGACGGCTTTATTGCTGAAAGCAGAAGCAAGGTTTCATCTTTTTGTTGAAGCTTAAAAAATGAACCCAACTGTTTGATTCTCATTTGCTTTTCAAAATCATACGTGACATTTACTTCGCGCTGTTTTTAAATATCAGCTTAGATTGAAAAAACTTTAGTTTTTTAACAAAAATGCAATCATGAATGAAGGATCGCGTATGCACTTTAATTTTCGGTTCCAATTGAAGCCAAGTATATTTCTACAGCTATTTGTAAAAATATATTTACTCGTTGCTCTGTTAACCGTGTCGGGATGTTTTTGGGACAGTCCCGACGCTGAACACAGAGTCAAATTCGCCATCGGTTACAATAATGGTTACGCGCCTGAACAGCCACTGCCATTCAGTCATGAATTGCACGTTGGAAAAAATCAAATCCAATGTCAGTACTGTCATAACCAAGCCGAACGTTCGAAAATTTCGAACATTCCTGCGTTGTCGACATGTATGAACTGTCACCAACAGGTGAATGGTGAAAATGACCCAGATTCAATTCGTAAATTACGTGAAGCCTACAATGATAACAAATCAATTGAATGGGTTAAAGTTCACATGCTTCCTGATCATGTTCAGTTCAATCACCAAGCGCATATCGCTCGTGGTGTAAACTGCCAAACATGTCATGGACCAATTGAAAAAATGGCTAAAGTTTAT
>JACMQO010000188.1 GCA_014376935.1 Bdellovibrio sp. | reverse complement strand
TTTCAACAAGGGCTTTCCAAACAAAAGAATTTTTGACATTTTTTTCGTACAAGGGCGTCGGCGGAATTTTAAAATCAAGCAGATTATTGGTCTCATCCCAAATTAAAAACAAATTCGAATCAATCGCCGCCACAAAAATTAACTTAGATAAGCTATATCCCCCATTTTCGGGATCATTCATCACGAACAAATCGTGCGGCTTCGGGTTCAAATATTTTTTAACGATTTGAAAAGCCACTAGCCTGGTGGTGGTTAAAATTTCGCGGCTTAAATCATTTGACGCTAAAAGGGCGCCGTCGGCATTCACCAGCGAACAAGAGGTGAAAGGTTGAATCAGTTGGTGTAATTGGTACTGGTAGTAAGCGGCACTCACGTGAGGGCCTTTTTCATAATTTCTGTAGGCCAAAAGAAATTTTTTGTACGGTTGGCGACCACGTTTTTATCGTCCGGAATTAAGTGTTGCAACGGTCCCATTAAAACGACCGGTTTGTTTTTCGACATTTGCTTGATTTCAGTCAGTAGGCCGGCCTGAATGTAACTTTTCATTTCTTTTTTTGTCGTCGAAAGTAAATTAGTAGCCTGGCCTTTTTCAAGTACTGAAAAGTGATTTTGTATTTTCTTTTTCTGCAGCTCTGAGTTCATATTCGGAAATAAACTCTGCATATAATTATTGTCAGCCAAATCTTCTTGAAAAGCATCGATCACCAGTGGTTTCATGCCTCGACCGGCCATCACCGGGCCCGGTTCATACTGCATTGGTTTTTTAGCGATACTCAGCATCGATAAATGATCTAACTTAATCTCTGAAAAGGGATGCGGAGGAAGTTCGGCTAAATCTTTATGTTCCAACGGAATTAATCCCCAGGGGCTCGCCCACGGGCGCTTAGGAACAGTCGTAATCATCCGGAATGATTCGTGATCTAAATAAGCCCCAAACTGCGCCTTTTCGTCAGAGATACACGATGCTAAAAAATCGCTCGCGCTAGCGAACAATTCATAATTTTCAAATTTTGTTGTGAATTCTGTTCCGGTCCAAAATAAAATTTCGGTGTCTTCACCAAAGGCCTCTTTAATTTCACTTAAAATTTCCTCTTTGGTGCCTTCTGAGCCCGCATTCAGTAAACTGCGGCGAACCTGGCCCAAATCGCTAGGTTGCGAACAAACAAATATTTTAAATTCCGCTTTCGTAAAAAAGGCGTGAACCAATTCCCTTTTTTTAGCTGAAATCTTATCTTCGGGTAATTGCAAAACGATTTTATTAGCATCGGGATTAATTTTTTTTATGCGCGCCAGCTCGGCCGTCAAAAACTCTTCATCAATTTTCTCTTCGGTCACCGAAATCACTAACGTCGAAGCCGCTAAAGAAAGTGCTTTCGTATTTGTGGCCGCATATGAATTTTCAAAGCCCTCTAATACCACTTGCGCAACACTGCCGCCCAGCCGAAAACTTTTAAGGCGATCTAAATAGCGCGTAACAATAAAAACTTTTTTAATTTGCGCTTCCGGCAATGCCACCTTCGTTTGATTTAATAAATTTTTAAACGAGATCTGCGGCAGAAAAACTGATTTCTCAAAAGAAAGCTGTGGTGATTTTTTTTCGCTTAAGTTAAAAACACCTAAAGATGCATAAGATTCGCCCAGATAAAGTGCGATCGCGCTTGCATTATTTGGTGCATTGTTTTCTACCGACATAATTATCTTTTAACTCGAGCTTTCTTTTGTTGTGAACGTCATGTTATGAATTGAGATGAAAAGGGTCAATCATGAAAGTGTCGGCAGAAATTTTAAATTTAATTCCTTACAAACCCGGAAAGCCCATTTCTGAGACACAACGCGAGTATGGACTCAAAGAAGTCGTAAAATTAGCCAGCAATGAAAACGCCCTGGGCCCAAGCCCAAAAGCCATCGCGGCCATTCAACAGTATTTGGCGCATCAGCACCGGTATCCTGACCCAGCTGCCTTTCACCTCGTGCAAAAAATTTCTGAAGTTTGGAATGTTCCTGCAACACAAATCGGTTTAGGAAATGGTTCAAATGAAATCATTGATTTACTCATTCGAATTTTTTGCGAGCCGGGTGACGCCATTTTAACTTCGGAAGCCGCCTTCGTGGCTTATGCCGTTTGCGCGCAAGCCGCACGCGTTAAGGTGCGCACGGCTCCGTTGAGAAAAGATTTAACGATGGACTTAAAAGCCATCGCCGATCATTTTTTTCACAATCCCAATGCAAAAATTAAAATTATTTTTATTCCAAATCCAAATAATCCAACGGGCACGGTTGTGGGGGGCGCAGAGCTTGATGAATTTTTAGTTCGCCTCGGAAATCGCGATGACGTCTTATTGGTTTTCGATGAAGCCTACACTGAATTCGTGCGCGATCCGCAATTCAAAGAGGCCGCAAAATTCTATCAAAATTATTCTAACGTCTTAGTCTTAAAAACTTTTTCAAAAGTCTACGGATTAGCCGGTTTTCGACTGGGCGCTTTATTAGCCCCCGAGTACGTACTTGAATATTACAACCGCGTGCGAAATCCATTCAATGTAAATGATTTAGCGCAGGTGGCAGGGGCCGCGGCTCTCGACGATCACGATTACATCAAAGCCTCGCAAAAAATCGTGTGGAAAGGGCTAGATTATTTTTACGCTGAACTAAAAAGATTGGGCCTGCCTTTTTATCCCTCGCAGGCTAATTTTGTTTTATTCAACACCAAAAGAAACGTCGAAAAGGTGCATGTTAATCTACTGCAAAAAGGAATTATCCTCCGACCGGTGCAAAACTACGGATTTAAAACCCTGATGCGAATGACAGTGGGAAGCGCCGATGAAAATAAAAAAGCCATCATCGCCATTGAAAAAATGCTCAGCGAAGTAGAGGAAATATAATGGGATACGTAATTACAATTGACGGCCCCGCGGCCTCAGGAAAATCTTCATTAAGCCGAGAACTTTCAAAAAAATTATCAATTCCATGGGTATCAACGGGCGCCTTCTATCGCGGCCTTGCCTACGCTGCGTTACAAAGAAAGATCGCACTGACTGACAAGGTAGCGCTATCAGAACTAGCCCTTTCGCCAGCCTGGCGGGTAGAAATGACGCCAGAAAAAACCCAAGTTTGGTATGAAAACACCGACGTCACCGAAAAAATCTCACAAGAAGAAGTCGGCAATTACGCAAGCCAAGTCAGCCACTACCCCGAAGTTAGATCCTCTTTATTAGACCACCAAAGACAATGCGCTTTCAAAGTCGAAGGCCTTATCGCCGAAGGCCGAGACTGCGGAACAGTCGTCTTCCCCCAAGCCGAAGTAAAAATCTACCTAACCGCCAGCTCAGAAAACCGAGCCCACAGAAGAGCCCAAGAACAAGGCCAAGACCAAAAAGCCATAGAGGCCCAACAACAACAAAGAGACCAACAAGACACCACCCGAAAAACGGCCCCCCTACAAATCCCAAAAGATGCCCTAGTATTAGACACAACAAATCTAGACTTCAACGAAGTAGTAACAAAAGTCCAACAATTCATAAAAACAAAACTATAACAGTCCCGCAAAAGTTCTTATGAGGTCGGGTCAATCCCTGTCTTTTACCGCGAGTTCCGCACGGCAAGGCCGGCGGCTGTCCGAGCGGGAAAAGACAGGGATTGACCCGCTCCGCAAAAGCTTTTAGAACTGCTATTCAGCCAAACGGTTCCAAGAGGGCCTGCGGCAGGAGGAAAAAAAGAAAGAGCATGAATAAAACGTTAAGCAAAAGCCAAAAAGAAAAACAATCGGTCCTAGCCCTTCTGGATGCAGAAGACGCATTGGTCGCAGCAAATCCTGGGTTAAATAATCAACCTTCAGGTGGAGAGTTTAAAGAACTTTTCGCAGCCTCAACCTTAGAACAAGATTTCAAAGTTGGTGACGTTGTCACTGGTTCTGTTGTCGAAGTTCAATCAGACTACGTATTAGTAGATATCAACTACAAATCCGAAGGTTTGATTCCAATCAATGAATTCAGAGTTATCGATGGAGTCCGCCAAGTTAAAGCCGGCGACAAAGTTGAAGTGCTCATTGATCGTATCGAAAACGAAAACGGCATGATCGCCTTATCAAAAGATAAAGCCGACATGTTACGTGCGTGGTCAGATATTTCAAAAGCCGCTGAAAACGAAGAAGTGATTGAAGGCCTTGTTGTCGCGAAAGTTAAGGGCGGCTTAAGCGTAGATATCGGTGTTAAAGCTTTCTTACCGGGTTCACAAATCGATTTACGACCTGTGCGTAACATGGATGTGTACTTAGGCAAAAAATATAAGTTTAAGGTAATTAAATTCAACAAAAAACGTGGCAACATCGTTCTTTCTCGCCGAGCCCTTCTTGAAGAAGAGCGCGATAGCATGAAAGCACAAACAGCTGACACTATGAAAGAGGGCGCGACTGTTACTGGTCTCGTTAAGAACGTAACTGATTACGGCGCTTTCATCGATTTAGGTGGTTTAGACGGATTGTTACACATCACTGACATGAGCTGGGGTCGCGTGAAGCATCCTTCAGAATTAATTAATGTAGGTGACGAGATCCAAGTTAAAATTTTAAAGTACGACACTGAAAAAGAGCGCGTATCTTTAGGTCTTAAGCAATTGACTGAAGATCCTTGGGCGCAAATGAAAGCTCAATATACAATCGGCGCAAAAGTTAAAGGTAAAGTAGTCAGCGTAGCTGAATACGGAGCTTTCGTTGAACTTGGTGACGGCGTTGAAGGCTTGATTCACGTTTCAGAAATGTCTTGGACAAAACGTGTTAAGCACGCCAACCAAATTTTACAAGTCGCACAAGAAGTTGAAGTTCAAGTTCTTGAAGTCGACACTGAAAACCGCAGAATCAGCTTAGGTATGAAACAGCTACAAGCCAACCCTTGGGTTGAAATGAAAGAATCATATCCTCCAGGAACCATCATTGAAGGTGAAGTGAAGTCAGTTACTGATTTCGGTATTTTCGTAGGTATCGAAGAAGGTATCGACGGATTAGTTCACATCTCTGATTTCTCTTGGACAAAACGTGTAACTCATCCGTCTGAAATGTTCGCGAAGGGCGCAAAAGTCCGCGCGGTTGTTTTAGGCGTCGATTCTGAAAACGAAAGATTCTCGCTTGGAGTTAAACAACTTGAAGGCGATCCTTGGTCACAAATCGAAGACAAATACGGAATCGGCACGCAACACGAAGTGAAAGTAACAAAGACAACTGACTTTGGTGCCTTCGTAGAATTAGCGGCTGACATTGAAGGTTTGATCCACATTTCTGAATTAACAACCGACAAAATTGCGACGGTTGAAGATTTCATTAAGCCGGGTCAATCCATCAAAGCTGAAGTCATTACAATTGATAAAGACGCTCGCAAGATCGGTCTATCATCAAAACTAATCAAACTTCGCGAATCAAAAGCCGACGTTGACGACTACGCAAAGAAAGCGACAGCGACAGCAAAGACTAGCTTCGGCGACGTGTTCGGCGACCAGTTGAAAAACTTAAAGTCAGACGAAAAAGCTTAAGTAAGAAAGAAAAGTTAAGATTGCAAAGGGGAGTCAGGAAACTGATTCCCCTTTTTTTTATGTATGGTACAAAGTCTAGTATTACTTTTGTGGTTCAAGAATTCCAAAGCGGGTTTCCATTTGATTATCAAAATTTGCATAAGTGTAACGGCAGCGAAGTTGATTCTTGTTTATGATTTGAAAAATCATTTGTTCTGATACTTGCGAATTTCCATCATAAATCGAAATACCGCCTCAGAAAGCAGTTCCAATTTTTCTGCCTTCTTCTAAAACGTCGTACGTGTTTTCTATATCGAATTGGCTGTCGTAACATCGTTGCAACGTACCTAGGGTGGTACAATATATTATTACCAGATGAGTTTCATTTAGGTCTATCGTTGCATTCAATTCAATGTGTAGGACTGTATTAGCATTAGCTGTTAACATCGAGCCAGCGCCACGCCAAGCGCCTTTCAAAGTGTCATTAGCCCAAGTTATCGACGCGCATAAAATGATAGTAAAAATAGACAGTGTTTTCATAAGTGCATAATGCTTAAAAGTCCCTGGCGCCGCCAAGACAGGTCGTGAATTTTGTTCGAATCTTGCAATGCGCATTGTCTGGACTCAAACATTTGCAATCATTCAAAACTAATCAAACTTCGCGACCAAAAGAGCTTTAATTCGAGGAAAGATTGAGATTATTCTTTTGTTCTTATTATTTCTATTCGCTTTGTTGGTACTTCAATGGGTTTCATAAGGGCTCTTATTGCATCAAAAACGGTTTGGAATTGCGAGTCGTATTTTTTCTCAAGCTCCCTTAACTTATTCGCTAGCGAGTCATTTGATATAAGCATCTCCCGAAGGCGTACAAAACTTCTTATAATTTCTATGTTAACGGATGCCGCCTTTTCGCTTCGCAGAATGCTTGAAAGCATCGACACACCTTGCTCGGTGAAAACGAGCGGTAAATAGCGCCGGCCTCCATGTCTATTCTCTGCTAAACTTGAGGTGACAAATTGGCACCTCAAGTTTGTTACTTCTTGTTCGCTAATTTGAAACATAAAGTCAGAGGGAAAGCGACTCAGATTGCGTTTAACTGCTCTATTGAAGTCTTTAGTTTGCACTTCGTAAAGCAAGGCAAGGTCGGCATCAACCATTACCCGCAGATTTCTGATAATTATGATTTTATGATCTATTTTGAGATTAGTTTTATCGTTCATTTTTTTACCTGCTTACGTTTGATTGCAAAAAGATTTTCATGGAATATTAAAGGTTAAAGCTTAGAACAGCTCGAGATAGATCCGGTTAAGGAATGTAACCTTTTTTGTTCCACTCCACTTTCATCCAAACCGCCCGATCTCCTGGCAAGGTTGCTAGGTGAAGCCGTCACGGAGGATAGCTTCGTGGTA
>JACMQO010000187.1 GCA_014376935.1 Bdellovibrio sp. | reverse complement strand
CGGGCGGCGATTCGCGAATCTCGATAAGTGTCTAGTCTAATTTATTCTGAACTAGGATGACCCGGCCGCTAAGATAAGAAAAAATAAACAAATGTATATTCACTTTTGGGGCGTACGCGGTTCATTACCAAGTTCGCTCAATACAAATGATTGGGCGAAGCATTTTGAAAGATTGATGCACGAATTTTTCAAAGACGGTCACCGCGGGCCCGAGCATATTGAATCTTTTATTCGAAAAAAATCTTTGCCTTATGTTGGTGGGTACGGAAGTGCCACAACGTGCGTTGAAGTGACTGATCATAACCAATCGCTGATCATTGATATGGGTAGCGGCGTAAAGAATTTAAATGATCAGCTTCAGCAAAGTGGTCAGTTGAAAACTCAAACCGAGTTTCACGTATTAATGTCGCATTTTCATTTCGATCATATTTTAGGAATTCCATTTTTTAGTCCGCATTTTATGAAAGGCAAAACAGTTCACTATTATTCTGTGCAGCCTGAAACCGAAAATATCGTACGTAGCATGTTTCAAAAGCCGACTTTTCCTGTGACGTATGAAAGTTTACCCGGACAAATACAGTTTCATACGCTTGTTCCGCATGAAAAACATGTGATCAATGGGTTTGATGTGACGGCATTTCAATTAGATCATCCCGATCTGTGTTACGGATTTCGGGTTGAAAAAAATAATATGGTTTACGCGCACGCGGTCGATCATGAAGCCATCCGTCGCACGCCAGACCAGCTTGGATTAGATGCAGGTCTGTTTAAAAATGCGAATTTACTTTACTTCGACGCCCAGTATTCGGAGTCTGATATGGAAAAACACAAAGGGTGGGGCCATGGAACTTGCGATCGAGGTTTTGAAGTTGCTTACAATTTTGGTGTTCAACAAATTCTTTTTGCTCACCATGATCCTTCTGCTGATCTTCAGAAAATTTGGCACAATAAGGAAGAAGCGGAACAAATCTTAAAAAAGCAATTCTTTATGCTGGCAAAAAATCCCGAGTTTAAATGGGATTATGCTTTCGAAGGGCAGATCGTTAAGCTTTAGTTCCCTGCTTTATTTTTTAAAAATAAACTCTGTTTCTTTTTCTGTTTTAAATAAATTTACTTTTCTTTTTTCGACCTTGTCGGTCCATTTAAAATCATCGGCCGGCCATGTTTGGTCGTAACCCTTCATAAACTGAACCCAAATCGGAACAGGCCCGCTGGCACCGGTTAATTTACTGGATAAACTTTGATCGTAACCTAGCCATGTGATGGTCGTTTGGTGCGGGGTGAAACCCGCAAACCACGCATCTTTGTTGTCTGAAGTTGTACCGGTTTTACCGCCCGAAGGTTGGAGCCAACCTAAAGCTTTAGAAGCTTGGGCTGTTCCGGTCTTTAACGTTTCTTGCATCATACCAACTAAAACTTCGACCGCCGTTTGATCTACTTTGAATTCTTTTTTTGGTTGGTGTTCGTAAACTACTTTTCCATCGCGATCTTCAATTTTTTCGATGAAAGAAATCGGCGTGAATTCACCCAGTGAACCCAGCGTTTGATAAGCTTGCAAAAGTTCAAGGGGATAGTGTTGAGTGGCCCCAAGGCTTGTTGAAGGCACTTCGTCCATTTTTGATGTGAAACCCATTTTTTGAGCCGTGTCGATGACCTTATGAATTCCGGTTTTCATTGCCAGTTGCGCCGTTGCGGCATTTAAACTGTGCGCCAAGCCGAAATACAAAGGAATTTCTCCGTTGAATGTTTTTTCGTAATTATCTGGCGCCCACTTTTTCTTGTCGTACTTCCATTCAAATCTTTCGTCTTGAATCAGTGTTAACGGATTTACGTCCGTCGTTCCTTCGTAGCCGTAAAGAAGTGCCGTTAAATAAACGAACGGTTTTACCAAGGAACCAATTTGACGATGACTTTCAACGGCGCGATTGAATTGGGTTTGACGGTAACTTTGACCACCCACCACAACATTCACTAAGCCCGTCGCATTTTCGGAAGAAAGCACTAAACCTTCTAAGCGAAATCCTTTTTCTTTATTTGTTTGTATATTTTTACGACTTAATTCTAAGGCGCTGATTTGGGCCAGTAATGATTTTTGCGCACGAGCTTGCGCATCTAAATCAAGGCTAGTCACGATGCTGGCGCCCTCGATCGGAATATTTAATTGCGCCATTTGTTTTCGAACGGCATCAAAGAAGTACGGAGCCGTTTCAGATGCTTTTGCGGTGGGTTGAATCGGTAGTGGCGATGCCTTAGCCGATTCAAATTCTTCTGGTGAAATTAATTTAAGTTCGTTCATTTTAGAAAGAACTAAATTTCTACGGCCTAAAGCTTTTTCAGCTTTCTTCCATGGATTATTTTGCGATGGGTTGTTAATGATCGCGGCTAATAGGGCGCATTCAGGTAAAGATAAATCTTGAATGGATTTACCGTAATAAACTTGAGCGGCTGACCCGAAACCATGAACTTGAAAGGCGCCATATTGCCCCATGTAGATAATGTTCAAGTACGTTTCTAAAATTTCGTCTTTACTCCATTCAGATTCAACTTTGATCGCCAAATAGAATTCTTTTAATTTTCTTTTTAACGTTTTTTCAGGAGTTAAAAAATAATTTTTTACAAGCTGTTGGGTGATCGTACTTCCGCCTTGGGCGGCGCGAAGTTTGATAATATTTTTTACGAAGGCGCGGCCCATGCCTGTGTAACTGACGCCCGAGTGGTCTAAGAAATCATTGTCTTCGATAGCCATAACGGCGTTCAAACAGTTGACCGGAAAGTCAGAGATCTTGTGATCACTTTGCATGATGGGCTCTTTGCCACGAAATTGCGCGACCAAATTCGGATCCAATGCGGCATGCCAGTCGATTTTCCAAGGTAAACCTTTGAAGGTTCCTAAGACGATGTTTTCTGCAGAAATGACGACTAAATAATTTTCAGATTCATGAGTTTGCCAGACCCAGCAGCTTACTTTTTGTGTTTCAAAGAAACTTTGCTGTTCGGAAGGGATGAACGATTTGCACTCGCGTTCATCTATTTTCTTCGCATCGCCAGTTAATAAGCTCTGAGCGCCTTCGCGGATGCGGTAATTCTGCTTTTGCAACTGACTTTCGAAAACAGATTCGCTCCATTTTTGGCCAGGTGTGTACGACGGGCCGCGTGCGAAATAGCGGGTCGAAACAGTCAGTTCTTTTTGTTGCAGTTTTTTTTCAATTTTTTCATTCGACGCCGTGACTGCGGCTTTGTCGGCTTCGCTGTCGAAGGGCCAAATCGCATGGGCGGTTGAAGCCTGAAAAACGAGAAGAAAAGTCAGAATCAGAGCCTTCGTATTCTGCTGGTAGTTCATGCTTGTCATCGAATTACAAATGGTCTTTAATTGTTTCAAAATAAGGAGCATAGAAACATAAAATGATGAAGCTCACGACAAGTCAAATACAAAGACTTTCAGAAAAGATTTTAAATGAATGGAAAAAGCAAAACCTTATTACTTTTAAAGTCGACGAAAAAGTCGTTTTAAAAACCATCGTTGATACGATCACTGATAATTACAAACAAGAAGATTTATTAGACCGCGAAATCATGGGAATGATCGATGAACTTCAACGCCAACACGGTGATGAATTTCAACGCCATAAAATGTTTCCGATTTTAAAAACCAAATTGGCCAAAGAAAGAAAACTAATTTTATGATTATTTCTGAAGACCGCCAAAGTCACTTGGCTCATAAAGTGACAGACAAAGTATGGGGCGATGATATCGCCGACTTTTCTGATGATGACTTAGCCCTTAAGGCGACCAAAAAAGCCATCTTCGATTACGTTAAAGAAGATTCTGATATTGATAAAAAAGCCCGTGAAAAAGTGGCGTCTTTGAAAAGAGGCGTTATGGAAGGTTCTCCAGAGTGGGAAATTATGTACAAAAAGTATTATGAAGAGGAAAAAAACCGTCATGGCAAGTAAAGCAAAAAAAGTCGCTGCAAAAAAACCTGTAAAAAAAGTTGCGGCTAAAAAGCCAGTAGCAAAAAAAGCAGTAGTAAAAAAAGCGACTAAGCCTGCGGCGAAGAAAGCCAGCAAAGCGGTTTCTAAGAAGTCACCTGCAAAAGCAGTTAAAAAAACCGCAGTTAAAAAGCCAGTTAAAGCGATTGCAAAAAAAGCAGTTGCGAAAACTTCGACTAAAAAAACGAAGGCTCAAGTCAATGAAAAGCCCGCCGTCAAAAAAGCGACGGCTCCAGTTTTAACGACGGCTAAGCCTGTGATTAAAAATTTAGATTACTCAAAAGCGATTACGCCATTAGGTGATCGTTTAGTTCTACGCGTTGTGCAAGCGGCAAAGATGACCGCTGGCGGATTGTATATTCCAGACATGGTTAGCGATGCTGCGGGTCACTTAAAAGGCGAAGTCTTAGCAGTCGGTGGCGGTGGAAAAAATAAAAAAGGCGCCGTGCGTCCTTTAGACGTTAGAAAAGGTGATTTCGTTTTATTTGCCGAGCACGCCGGAACTAAAATCGAGTTCAACTCTGAAGAATTGCAAGTTGTCCATGAAGCTGACGTCATGGGTATTGTTCAAAAATAATTAAAAAGAAAAATTAAAAGGACGTTATATGAAAAAAATAATTTTTTTAAGTTTAGCAATGCTTGCGACAAAAGCGATGGCATTATCGATCGACTGGACCGGCGGTTACCGTATCGAGTACACTGAAATCGATAGACCCTCTTTGGCTGATAGCAAAGAAAGAAAAGCCTATGGTCTTAACTTTCTGTATTTACAACCTAAGATCTTGGCTTCAGATGGAATCACGATCAATTCGCGTTTTGATGTGTTTTCGAATACACATCCGGCTTACAAGAATTCTCAGTTGGGTACGGTGTTTGGTAGCGGTTTAAGCTCTTACAGTTCTGCTGCGGCAAACGGAAATAACGTGAATTCAGAAACATCTGATTCTAGCATTATGCGTATCAGCCAATTGTATTTAACGGTTGATAACGAATTCGGTAACTTTGTTGTTGGTCGTGCCCCGTTTGAATTCGGTCTTGGTATGACTCACAATGCGGGTAAAGGTGCGTTTGATCACTGGTATGATACACAGGATTTGATCAGCTACCGTTTCTTAGTTGATAATATTTCATTCACGCCAATTTGGTCACGTGTGGCTCAAAAAGATTTTGGTCAAGGTGTTACGATCTCTGATCAAATGTTTATGTTTGAATACGACAATAAAGAAATCGGCGCTAAAGCCGGAATTCTTCACCAAACTCGTCGCAGTAGTCTTGAGTCAAATGATGGATTAACGACGGGTCATGCTTTCCCGATCGCGGGAGTACCGGCCGGATCGGCGACTCTTTCAGGGGCTTGGGCGACTCAAACGATCAATTTATTCTTTGGTCGTTCTTGGGAAGCTTTTCAATTTAGATTAGAAGCCAGCTTCTTAACGGGTGACAGTGGATTTTTGGTTGCGGGTTCGCAAGTGAAGTTGAATGCGTATGCGGTTGCGGCTGAAATGTTATGGCCGGCACAAGCCGATGCGAAATGGGAATACAGCGCTAAGTTCGGTGTGGCTAGTGGTGATGATCCTAAAACAACAAACGTGATTGAAGGTTACCAAATGGATCGCAACTATGACGTAGCGATGTTGTTGTTCAATCATAGAATGGGACAAAAAGATTTCTTAACGACGGGTATGATCCACACGGATTCAACTTTGAATGTTGGAAACTCGGCGGATGATGAAGCGATCGGAAACGTATTTTACTTAGCACCTTCTGCTAAATATCAATGGAATGAAAAAGTCGATGTGAAGTCGACTTTGATTTACGGTCAGTTAATGGTGAATCCAACTAATTCAATGGACTTTTCAAAAGACTTAGGAACAGAATTAGATGTGGAAGTCATTTACAAGCCACGTGAACGCGTAACTTGGTCAAATGAAATCGGGATCTTTATGCCCGGAAAAGCTTGGCAAGATGGATCTAACAATCTTGATAACAAGTTAAACTTTGGATTAGCAACGAAAGCCGCCATCACCTTTTAGAATACAACGTGATATGCAGTTAGTACGACATCTTGAATCAGCTTAGAAGACAGTTTGTCGGTGGTGAGCAGGGCCGGAGGGGGAAACCCCTCCGGATTTTTTTTGTTTAAAATAACTATTGTGCGCAGTTTTTTGCGCTTTGAACTTTTCCGTATTCTGCGGGGCAACCTTTAGAGATTCTTGGTTGGCTTAATAAGTCAGTGTCCTTGACGAACGCTTTCACATTTTTTCCGTTACTATCTTTTTCTTCACATTTTAAGTAAAGCCATTGCTCTGAAAAATCACCACCGTCAGCGATACGAACCATATCTTTGTTGTCGAAAAAGAAATCGCAGCCTTCAGAAAAAGGACGTTTTGTTTTTCCAACAGTTTGGATTGATCCGCAAAAATTTTCTCCGTAGTAAACAACGTTTGAAAATAGGGTTCCTTTTGGAATTTTAATTTTTTCAGTCTTGTGCGTTTTTTCGTTATAAAAAGTTTTGGTTGTGTCGCGAACTGTTTTGAAGTCGGCTTCGCCCTGAATTGTGTAATAGGTAATTGATGATGGATCTGTTTGAGACCACGGGTGGTAAAGTCCATTCTTAATTGTGCAGTTCGTTTTATCTGACGCCACCGGGTTGCGAAGATTTGTATAACCTGTGATTTGAGTTACCCCTGGCTCTTCTGACCTAACATCGATAACTGGGCTTGGCCATTCTCCACTCCAAGAGTTGTAAGCCACGCGGGTTGCAACTTTATTTTCACGCGTGACGGGCAGTTTGAAGCTTTCAAAACTGAATTGATCGGTTGAAGAGCCGATATCGCCTGTTCCGGCTGGGTTTCTATTATCGACAGGTTTTGAAACACAACCGACGGTGAATAATGCGATTGAGATTGCGGCGACGAATAAATTCAATTTCATAAAGCTTCCTTGTTGTGAATGGTATAGATCTTTTCGTCTAGTATCTGGGATGACTTAAATTTCTAAAAGTCTAGTTGCGTGCTCAGGTTTGAGTCCTGGTCCATTTAAGCCGTCGGTGTGTAGGGTCGGTATCACATTGATATTCATTTTATAAAGCTTTTTTTGTCCTAGCGTTTCGCTGTCATACTTTGCAACGGCTTTGCTGATTAAGGATTCAATATCTTGTAAAAGGTTATCGTAATCGGCTTGTGCTAATGGCAATAAAATACTGCGGTAACGGCGTTGTTCGGCAGGTAAGCTTTGTGCGTCTATGGCTTCTGTTAAAGAATTATTGCGACAATTAAGCAATGCGTCGCAGTTAGCGTTTTTTTGAACTTTGAAAGATTTCTTTGTTGGAATCCAGATGCCATTTTCTTGAGTGATCAACTGCATTTTTTCTAAAGACTGTAAATCATTTTGAATTTGCGCTAGGGGTATTTCTAAAAGTAATGATAACCCTATGTCGGTTCGGTCGATATCAGTAAAGCTAAGTAGAACCAAAAGCTGTGGTAAAAGTTTAGAAGATAAAAACTCGGTGTAATGGATGATTTCGACTAATTCTTTTTGCTGACCTTGAATTTCAAATAGCCTGTCTTGATAATATTTTTTTTCGTCTTCATTTTCGCACTGGCTGTAGTTAGCTAATAAAGAAAAAAATATTTTTTCTTCGGCGCTGTAGTTCATAGATTGGCTAAAAACATCAATAAATTGCAAGGTGATATTACGTTCTCCGGTTATTATCATCCTGATAAAAGAACGGCTTTTGAAACCTAAGTCGCTAGCCCAACTGTCAAAAGAAAATCCCGGATTTTGTTTCTTTTTGAATAAATAAAGATCTTCAAGATATTTGGTTATCGAAAGATACTGAAATAAACTAGGAATGAAATTCGGATCGGCTTTCACGTGTGTCCTTTGTGCTTATTTAACTAAACACAACAAGGCGATTTTCTGTCAAAAGCTTCTTGAAAAACCAGACTTCCGGTTAAAACGAAAAAAACCAGTTCAGCCATGAACTGGTCGGAGTCTGAATTAATTTTTGAAAAAAACTATTTCTGGATTACTGACCAATTCCGATACGTTGAATTTGTCTTTGGCTGTTTGGCGCGCCAACTGTAATTCCTGTGCCGATCGAGTTACCATTCGTGATAAAGCCCGTTCCGTTATTTTGAAGAGCGTTATTTAATGTGTTCGCGTTCGCATTGTTCACTAAGATATTCGAAGCATTACCGCCGCGAGCATTTGAACGAGTTCCGTTCGCATTCGTATTGATTCCGGCCATCACATTCATAGTCGCCGTTGATGATTGGTCTAAACTAGTCATCAAGTCGTTGATGTTCGTGTAGTAGTTCTGACGTAAGTAGGTCATCGCGTTGAAGTCTTTAGACTCTGTCACATCAGTTAATAATGTTTTGTAAATCGTGCTTGAGTTTGCTTTTAAAGCATCACGGCTGCTGTCGGCGGCTTGTTGCATTTCTAAAGCGGGACCAAGCTTGTTTTGTTTTTTCAACTCTTGCGCTAAGACGTAATTCTTTTTAATTTCGGCAGTTTTATCGGCCGTCACTTTGGCAATGGCGTTCATCGCGTTATTTTTTAATACGCTGTATTCGTTTGGAATGTCTTTCATGATCGCATCTAAGGTGCCAGACATTTCAAAAGAAGGATCCTGCATTGAGGCTACGAATGCTTTCGAAAAGTATGAACTAAATGCTTTTTGTACGACTGAATTGTCTGGCTTAGCATCCTTATCTTTCGATACTTTTTTCAATAGGGTTGCCATTTTTTCAGCGATACATTGTACGGCTGATGTCGAATCTGAATCTGAACAATCGTCATTGATTGTCTTCATAGCGTCTTGAAAATCTTCGTTAGCTTGATCTTTTTTCTCTTTAGCTAATTCGGCTTTGGCTTCTTCTTTTTCTTTTTTAGCATCTTCTTTAGCTTGTTTCTTTTCTGCTTTTTCTTGGGCGATGCGCTCGCGTCTTTCTTTTGGTGATTCTTCGTCGGCTTTAGCTTCTTCTTTTTTATCAGCCACAGCTACTTTTGGAGCGTCTTTTAGAACACCTGATTTTAATTCTTTGATTTGTAGTTCTAGTGACGTAATTGCTTTTTGAAAATCGTCAGTCGTTACACATTCAGCACAAGCCTTCGGTGTTTGGCTGCCTGAATCTTTACTGCTGGCTTTATTTGGATCGACGGATGCGGATGTGGCGCCAGTCTCTTTTTTTGCATCTGGGTCTGAAATTCCGGTTGGGGATTTAGGATCGAAGTGCTTTCCCTTAGGTCCTGGTGAAGCTTCGGCCGGTTCGCGTGACGCTAATTCATACGAATTCAAAGTGTTTGAAGACATTTGAAAGTATGACTGCGTACCAAGTACGGCTAATAAAGCTAATGATAAGACCCACTTTTGTTTTGCACCAGATAACTGTTTCATAAATCCTCCGTTTAGTAGTAACCATCCGGGTTACATATTTTTTAATTACACTGATATACCAAAGCGAATGCCAAGCCATGTCTTGTTCTGAACCAGGTTGTGTAACTGCACGAAAGAACCTATGAAATCGAAGAAATAAAAGTGTGCCGTATCGGGATGGGCGTTTAACTTGATTGGAGGTGACTTTTTTGCGCTCTTTTTTATGTCTTATTCTGAAATTTCTGAATTACGAACTGGCCCGCGCCGTATCTATATGATGTGATTATAGAAGGGGGACTCATCATGGATTATACTTTTTTTAAGACTAAAAGAAGGTTCATTGCTATTACTTCTTTAGCGGTCGCATCGGCGACAACCATGGTGTTCTTTCAAAATTGCGCTGGTGCTAATACCGGTTCAAATCAAGTCGGTGTTTCGGCAGCCTCGACATCTTCTACCGCAACGGATACGTCTGTTTCTAAAAACATGGGTGGCAATTCGGGATCAGATCCTGTTGGAACCATCGGTGGCAAAGGTGGTATCGAGCAATTTTCAGGTGATGCCCTTTTACCTGGTTTTACAATTTCAAAATCTGAAATTTCGGCCATTCAATCCTTGAATCCGGATGCTGTTAATAAAAGTGTGGTCTGCAAATTATTCGCGCGTCCTGTCGTTGAAGTCGGTGAAACGGCCTCGTTCATGTTAATGATGTACGATCTGGCGGGTAAAGAACATTTTGATTCTTATAAAGACGGATCAGGAAACTTCTTTAAATTTCCTGTTGCGGGTCTTTCGCGCATCGATGCGGTTGGCTACAATAGAAATGCAGCTGGAGTTTTGGCCGTTCGCGAAAGACAGCCATTAGAAAGTCATCGCTTAGGTCATGCCGTTCACGTTGTGAACGATCCGTCGAAAGCGGGCGTGTACACCAGATCAGCTGAAGTTTTTGATGAAAAAGGTCAGTTGGTTTGTCGGACGAATCAAGTTTCAGTGAAAGTTTTAAATCCAGGTGAACGCGCGGTTCGCGAAGTTCAAACGGGTTGTGTCGCTAGCGATTTTTCGCCGTTGGCCAGCCAAGATAAATTCTTATGTGCCGGTTACCGTATTTTAGGAACTGAAAGCGAAGATAGCGGCAGTAAAGTGGCGGTATCATTGCAATTTGGTTCGAAAGAAAATAGTGCTCAGGCGAATTCACGATTAGTAGCGGCCCATTCGTGTGCAAGCGGTCGCGCGCTAGTTTCTAAATTAAAAGAAGCTAGCGATGGTTCGTACCTTGTTGAAAATGAATGTTTAAAATAATCTACTGATCATCAAAGAATTACGGAGCTGGATACCCAGCTTCGACCCATCTTTTCACTAAATTAAATAGCTCGTCTTTATTCGTGCTGATTAATCCACCCGGCGGCATTTGCGGAACGCTTTGGCCTTGCAGGCGTGGCCAAAGTTGATCTTTTAATTTTTTGTAATTACCGACATCATCATATTTTAAAATCTGTAAACTGGGATAACTTAAACCGCCGTGGCACATTGTACAGTTTTGATCGATTAATTTATTCTGAATTTGTGTGAACAGCGGTAATTCTTTATTGGTTAATTTAGCCGTGAAGACGACTTTTCTTTTTTCTTCAGCGCGTGCGAAATCAATCGCCAGTTGGCTATTATCTTGTATGATCGTTCCCACTTTAAGTTCTGCGACGGGGGCACCGGCGCCTTCTTTTTCGTTATAATAAAGCTGCAGAATTTTTTGACTGTTATCTTCGGTAATAAAAACACTGCCGTCTAAGCCTTGCGTTAGACCAACCGGAGTTCCGACCCCTTGCCCGCCCTGAGCATCCCACCCGTAAACCACGCTGAGCGGATCACCCACAGGTTCTAATTGATCATTTCTTTTATAAGTGACGATTCGGTGGCCGTAGTGTGCGTATCCGTGAAATGTGACCAGCAAACGATTTTTATACCATGCCGGAAATAGCGTGCCGTTATATTTTAGAAAACTTAAAGGAGCCGAATGCGCCGGAAATAACAAGTGGGGTTGTTTGTACTGTGAACAATTGGCATGCGGAAACTCAGGACTGACTTTGCCAGCATCATAACAATAAGGCCATCCAAGTTGATCGCCCTTTTGAACGACGTTCATTTTATCACTCGGTTTTTCTTGTCCGTTTAGCGCCGAATCTTTGCGTTCGATATAATCACGCGCGTTTTCTCCGGTCCACAATGTTTGATTGAGCTCATTCCACGCTAAGGCCATTGAATTACGTTGGCCCTTCGCAAAGATTTCAAAATTTTGTTCGTACGAATTATCTGCTAAGCGTGTGTACTTGCGAATGACTCCGCGGGCGGGATTTCCTTCAAGCTCTTGGCAAACGTCTGATGTTTCTAATTCGCAATTGTCAGTGACTGAACCCACGTTCATGTAGATGTTTCCATCCGGATCGAAAGTGATCGCTTTGATGGGATGTAGTCCTTCGCTGGGTAGGTTTCCAATTTTAACTTGAATTGTTGCCGCCGCATTTTTATCTAAAGGTTTAATGGTAGCGATACAACGGGCCGATGCTAAGTAGATTTCGTTTTTAGGTCCTATCACAGCTTGGTTCGGGCGATCTAAAATACATTTTTGTGGTTCTGGTAGCTGGGTCGCTTCAACTAAAGTTTTTCGGCTCCATTTTTTATTTTCAAATGTTAATAAATAAATTTTTCCTTTGTTGGCGTTCCAGCTACCCATATCGGTCACTAGTAAATGGGTCGCATCAATGGCTAATGTGTAGCGTGGCTTAATCATGCCTTCGCCATTATCAACTAGACCTAGGCAAAATCCAGGGGCCGTTTTAACGTTCACGCGGGGTAAGCCGTTACAAACTCCGACTGTTTTGTAAACAGAAGGCGCACTAGCTTCTTTACGAACGGGATCAAAGCCGTAACTGACGGGGTTTAGTGTTTTAACGGGGGTGGGTGCCACATCGTTAGCTTTTGGATTCGGTGTCGAACACGATAAAACCGAAGTCAAAAGCATCGTAAAAAGCAAACCGCGAATGTTATTTAATTTATTGATCGTCATATATTGCACTTTATCAAAAATCTGGCAAATATCTAGGCCAGATGAAGTTAACCTATACCCCCAGCCCCAAGCCCGAATCAGTCAGTTCACAAGACTGGGACGATTGGACATGGCAATTACGTCATTCACTGAAATCCGAAAAAGATTTTTCGACGTATTTTGATTTGGCCGAAAGTGAACGCAAGGTTTTTGCGACATCTGAAAATGCTAAAGAAGTTTTTAACATCAGAACAACGCCTTATTATGCAAGCCTAGCTTCGAAGACAATTGTGAATGACCCCATTCGTCGAATTCTGGTGCCTCACGAAAAAGAACTTTTTGATCCCAAACAGGCGATGCTAGACCCTTTGGGCGAACGTAAAAGTAAGAACAATCCTGTTCCAAGAATTATTCATCGTTATTCAGATCGCGTTTTATTTTTAATAACTGATATTTGCAGCGTGTATTGCCGCTACTGCACTCGTAAACATTTCACAGGTTCAGACCAAGCCTTTATTAAAAATTCAGAATATGAAAATGCGATCGAATATATTCGAAAGACCACAGGGTTACGCGAAGTGATTTTATCGGGTGGCGATCCGCTCACAATTTCGGATGGCCAGCTTGAGCGTGTATTAATTGATTTACGCGCCATAGATCACGTCGAAATTATTCGTATCGGCACACGGATGCCGGTCGTGGCGCCAATGCGCGTGACAGATAACTTAGTTAAAATTATTAAAAAAGCTAAACCCGTTTTCTTGATGACTCACTTTAATCATCCACGTGAACTAACTTCAGAAGCGGCCGAAGCGGTCGAGCGTTTTGTTGATAACGGAATTCCGGTGATGAATCAGATGGTGTTATTAAACGGAGTGAATAATCATCCGGCCATCGTGCAAGCACTATCACGAAGACTTTTGTATCTACGAGCAAAACCGTACTATATGTTTCAGTGCGACCCTTCGATCGGTACAGATTATTTGCGCACAACGATTGAAGACTCGTTACAAATTCAAAAAGAACTTTGGGGTCATCTGTCTGGCCTAGCGATGCCAAATTTAGCGGTCGATATTCCAGATGGTGGTGGTAAAACTTATTACACACCTGACTTTGAAACGTCATCGTCTTTGGAAAAAAGATCTTATATTGGCTGGGACGGAGTCGAAGCCGACTATGTTAACCCAGAAGCTTCGCACATCGTGAAGCCCTTGGATTATGAATTGTACTTGGATGAGTGGGAATCTTTGAAAGCGGCTAAGAAATAACTGTCATCTCAAATATATCTAGTTTCTGCAGAAAAAAATGGATTAATTTGGCCTAAATAAATCTGTACAGATAGTGTACATTATAGGTTGGAGGTTCTTATTAACGGAACAAACATAACTGAATTTCGCGCTCAATTAAAAGAATGGATGGATAAGGCTCAAGAGGGTCCTGTTAGAGTGAACCGCCCAAACGGTAAAGCCGTAGTTTTGCTTGATGCAGAAACCTATGAAAAAATGGCTCTTGATTTGGCTGAACTCCGTGGAGTTGTAAAGGGGTTACGAGCTGTAGTGGAAGGGCGTACAATGAAATACTCTTCAGAAGATGTAAAGAAAGTTTCCGACGGAGCCGAGGCTCGCTTCAAAGCGCGCCATTCAAAGAAAGCCGCTGTTTGATGGTTCAAAATAACACGGTAACTCGCACTCAAGATTTTATCGAAGACCTGACTGAAGCGTATGACTGGGTTTTGGATTCGGTTAATAAAATTGTTTCAGTCCTTCGTCTTATAGATAACGAACGACCCAAAGAATTACGTTATAAATATACTTTTGATTCTGAAGACTAGTTTTCATCAAAGCATTACCCCTTTTCAAGGATAGTGCTTTTTAATTTTCTTAATTCCAGTTCACAGAAACGTTTAAGAACTGGATTGTGATTTCTGCATCAAGGTCGCTGATTTTCGCAATTTTAACCATGGGTTTGTAGTTGACGTGGTCCCATAATTTGAAACGTTTGCCGGCCGCAACGTATAGGCCAAATTCACTTTTGATATCAGTATTGCCGTTTGAACCTTTATCAATTGGGTATAAACCTAAACCAGCTTTAAAAAATACGGAATCAGCGTAGTTTGGTTCGATGTTGTAAGTGCCTGTTGCAACTAGCGTGATGCGTGTTGATGAATCGTAAGAACGTAGTCCCACATCTCCACCCACTTGAATATTTTGGCCTAGGTCGTAGCTGTAAGCTCCGAATACGTTAAAGTCTGTGTATGATTTCGATCCAACTTTGTAAGTTTTAAAATAACCTTCAGACAAATTTAAATCGAATTCGTTTTGAAAGCCGTGTCCCCAAGATGAAGCAATCGAAGGTGAAGATACTGTCGCCGGAGAATATCCTGGCGTTACCATTTTACGAGCAGGTGGTTGTGCCGCAGGTACAGCTTTTTTAGTTTGAGCGTTTGCTGTTAGGGATAATATTAAAGCTGATGCGATTACGAATATGATGTTTTTCATTTTGATTTCTCCTGTTGTTTTTGTTTCTTAATTATAATTTTTCTAAACGCGCATACTTAGCGACGAATTTCTTAATTGTATTATCTTGAAATAACACACTGATTTTCAATTCATCCCCAGAACCCTCGGCGGCAAAAATAGAACCGGCACCAAACGTTGGATGACGAACGCGTTGTCCTTTTTCGTATCCTGTTGATTTCGGAATACGCGAAGTCACTTGCGAATACTCGTCGTAGTCAGTCGTTGTGTTTGATGACGAATAACTATTACGTTGATCTATATCGTCGAATGATGACGATTTACGGTCAGCGTAACGACTGGCAAAGCTTGGCGTCTGCGGTGATAACACGGCCGTTGTAAACGAAACTAAGTCTTGCGGAATTTCACGTAAGAACCGCGACGGTGGATTCATTTGCTCTTGGCCCCACACGCGGCGCATTTTCGTGTGGGTGAGCCACAGTTTTTGTCTAGCGCGCGTGATGCCTACGTAGGCTAGGCGACGCTCTTCTTCCATGTCGTCAGCGTCTTCGGTGTCACCGCGAACAGATGGGAATAAGTTTTCTTCGCAGCCGATGATGAATACGTACGGGTACTCTAACCCTTTTGAAATATGCATCGTCATCATGGTGATGGCTTGCGTGTTCGTCGTATCGGCTTTATCCAAATCAGATGCTAAAGTCATTTCTTCTAAGTAGTTTGAAAGACTGGCTTCATCGCCGCGCTCTTTTTCAAATTGCGCGATGGCGTTGTCTAATTCTTCTAAATTGTCTAGACGGGCTTCGGCTTCGGGCGTGTCTTCTTTTTTTAACATTTGAACGTACTCGGTCTTTTCTAAAACGATCGAGTAAAATTCAGATAATTTAAAATTGTGTTGCTGGTTGTGTAAGTCTTCAATGATATCGATAAAGCGGCGAAGCTTTGAAGTGGTTCCGGCGTTGAAAACTTTTTCGTTCACGCAGACTTGCGTGGCTTCGAACATCGAAATTTTTCTTTGGCTTCCCATTGTTTCTAATTGCTCGACCGTCGTTTTACCTAGGCCGCGCGCGGGAACATTGATGATGCGTTTTAAGGCGATGTCGTCGCTGAAATTAATCGATAGACGTAAGTAGGCTAAAATATCTTTTACTTCGGCGCGTTCGTAGAAACGAATGCCGCCGATTAATCGATAGGGTAAAGCCAAGGCGCGTAGTTGTTCTTCAAGTACGCGTGATTGTGCATTCGTGCGGTAGAAAATGGCGTAGTCGTTTAAATTATTTTCGCCAGAAGAAATCAACGCTTGAATCGTTTTCGCGACAAAGCGGGCTTCGTCGTATTCATTGCGCTCTTCGCGAATTTGAATCAGGTCGCCATCGGCATTACTAGTAAACAAAGTTTTTTCTTTGCGTTGCGTATTATTACTAATTAATTTTGTCGCGGCCGTGACAATATTTCCACTTGAACGGTAATTTTCTTCTAACTTAATCACGACGGCATCTGGAAAATCTTTTTCAAAATTTAAGATATTCGAAATATCGGCCCCGCGCCAAGAATAGATCGACTGATCTTCGTCTCCGACTACGCATAAGTTACGATGCGCGTACGCTAACTGCTGTACCAATAAATACTGAATGCGATTCGTATCTTGATACTCATCGACCATGACGTATCTGAATTTATTTTGATACTCTTCTAACAAAACGGGATACATGCGGAATAATTCATGTGTTTTTAAAAGTAGATCATCAAAGTCTAAAGCGTTTGAACGTTTCATTTCTTCTTCGTAGCGCTCAAACACGTCTAATGATTTTGGATCTAGCTTAATTAAATTATTGTGCCCTTGGCCTTTCAGCATTTGCGGTGTTAGGCCCAACATTTTTGCGTTACTGATGCGGGATTGAAAGTTCTTAGCCGGAAACATTTTATCGTTGATATTTAATGCGCCCATCACGCGTTTAATTTGCGCTAATTGATCACCCGAATCGTAAATAATGAAAGGCTTTTTATAATCTAATAAATCAATGTGTTTACGTAAAATGCGCACGCAGAAAGAATGGAAAGTGTTGATCCATAAATCGCGCGTTAACGGCACACCTAGATCGCTTAATATTTTAAAGCTTCGGTGCTCCATTTCTTTGGCGGCTTTATTTGTAAAAGTAACGCAAAGAATTTCATCCGGAGACGCGGCTCCGGATACGATTAAATTCGCCATACGATGTGTTAGGACTCTGGTTTTTCCAGAGCCGGCGCCGGCTAAAATTAATACCGGACCGTCTAAAGTTTGGACGGCTTTTTTCTGTTCGGGATTCAAATTATTTGTAATGGTTTCAATAGGGTTCATGGGTACATAGTAAATACCCATAAAAATTGAGATTTTCGACGAAATAGTCTAAATGTAACGCAAGTCGCTATCTGATCGCGAAGGCTCGTGATCGGCCTTCAGGGGGAATTTCAGTGTCAAAAAACGAGTATTGCTTTCTACTTCTAATTTTCGTCTCGTCATTCGTCGCCAGCTGCTCAGAAAAGTCGAACACTGAAAAAGCGGAAGGCTCAGTTTCTGTTCAAATACCTGTTCAAGATAGTGCAGATGCTTATAGTTTGAAAACAGTTACGCTGTTAGGCATCGCTGACATGAAAACGGTTGCGGGATCGTTCACCAAGTTTTTTTATTCTCCCGGGTCAACGGGTTCCGAGCTTACGGGAAAGGCTCCCATGGCTCATTTTGCCGAAACCGGCTCAGTTTTTTTTCCGACCGATTATATTTCAGCCCAAATGGCAACCATCTATTACCACATGCAAAACTTAGCGGCCTTTGATAATCAAATAGGTGCGGGTTCGGTCAACACGTGGCCACGCGCGGTCGGTTTAGAAACGATCATCAAAGAAGAAGATGGGTTTCGTAAAAATAACGCGTTCTATGATGGGCAAACAGACGCGATGATGTTCGTGCCGTTTACAAATCAAGATTTACCCATTTCGGTGAATGCCGGAATTATCGCGCACGAACACTTTCATTCATTGTTCTATAAATTGGTTTTAAAAACGGCCGTACAAAATAATAAAGTTCTAACGAACGCCGCTTCGATTCACGATGGAGCCTCTTTAGAATTAAAACCTGCTTCAAAAATGCAGAATCAAAATACCGAAGCCGTTCAAAAAGTTCAGCTTTATAACGAAGCGTACTTACGCGGCGTGAATGAAGGCATCGCCGATTTTTGGGGATGGACTTATACCGAAGATATTAATTTTATGAAGTGGTCGTTACCGGCTTACGTGGGTGACCGCACGTTAGCATTAAGTGAATCTGGCATTGGTCGTTACCAAACGAAGTCGGGCATTGAAATTCAGATTGATAACTTTCAAGCCACCAGCAGCGAAATTCACAATTCAATCATGAGCTATTCATACACAGTCGGTACGCCTCATGCGCGCTTTCTGAAAATGTTAACAAATATTTACGCAAACGAAACTAAAGCGACGATCGCTAATGCGAAATTAAAAGTGGCGCAAGATGTGATTTTGTTTCTGAAGTCGCTTCAACAGAACTTAACGTCGTTAAAAGATGATCAGGGGCTTGCGGCAGATGGTTTGTTTCAATTCATGGCGGATCAACGCGCCAAAGACAAAACTATGACGGATCAAACATGTCAGTTTTTGGCAAAATATTTAAATTACGCAGCCGAAAAAAGCCAAGTGAAATGTGAAACAAAAGATAATCAGGTTGTTTTGACGTCGACGTCTAGTGTGGCCTCAAAATGAAGAAATACGTTTTAGTTTTTCTTATATTCGCATCGCAAATGTCATTGGCCGATAATTACGTCGACATCTTGCCGCTACAGCTTCAGTACCGCTACGAAGACACCGTGAACCAATCAAAAGACTATTTGTCTTATCAGTCATTTGGCGCGGCGATACAGGTTGAAAAATTTAGACTAGGAATCGACGCAGCCATCAGAAAAGACAGCACGGGAAACGCCAGTTTAAACATTGAAACCAAGAAAAAAGATTTCTTACTTTCGGTCGGTTACCAAGTTTATTTAATTCAAAACAAAGATTCAATTTGGCATGTGGGCTTATTCGCTAATGGCATTGCAGGAGTGAGTGAAACCGAAGTCAAAACCAATTTATTAGGTTCGTCGTCGTCTTCAGTCGGTGATCAAAATCCGGTATTTGGCTTAGGGGCGGCTGCAGTTTTTAGAGTGAAGTATTTTGTGCTGGAAGCCGATGTGAAAGCTTTGAATTCGAAAGGTTTCAGCCCAAGCACCGTGTTTAGTTCACAGTTGAAACTTGGACTGACAATTCCTATTTAATTACTTTTGAACGCGTTGAACGATAGCTGATGTTAAATGCGTTTTTTCTAAGAAATCTTTTTTGTAATCTTGAGCTTCTTTAACTGATCCAAAAATTCCAACTTGAACGCGATTCCATGTTTGGCCATTCACTTGTGCTGAAACGAAACTAGCTTTGTAGCCTTTGTTCATTAAATCTTGACTCAACTTTTGTGCTTCAGCCGTCGTTGCAAATGATCCGACTTGAACCGTGTACTGGCTGCCAGCCGTTGCTGGCGGGATGCTTGCCACTGCGCGTGCCGTTGATGTAGTTGCTGCGGGTTTAGTTGCCGCTACTTCATGAGTTGTCGCTTCGTGTTTTGCGGCTGTCGGCGTTGTGGCCGCAGCTTCTGTGTGCTTCGCTTCAGCTTTCGGCGCTACAGCTGCCGTTGCTTTTTTCGGTGCCGCTACGGCGATCTCTTTAATATCTTTTTCTTCCGAGTCAGCCGTTTTGATTGTTTTCTCTGTTGCCGTATCGACGTCGTTTGAATCGGTTGCAAACTCTTCAGCGATTTTAGCTACTTCGTGATCTGTTAATACAGCATCACCTTCTTTTTTAGCCGGGGCTGCAGCTGTGTGTTCGCCGGCCGCTTCATGGCCTTCTTCAGTTGTCGCGAATTCTTGCGCACCGTCTTCTGATTTAGCATGTGGCTCTAACGTCGCTAGTTTGTGTTGGTTGTCAGAATATTTCTTGCCGACAAATGTACCGATTGAAAACGATAATAAAGAAATGAAAAATACCAAAGCTAGTTTTAACATTTTATCTGTTTTTTGACTCATGGGTCTGACTCCGTTTCAAATGACTTAGTAACAATCTTACTCTAGTGTAACCTATAGATGAAAAAATCGTCAAATCAGGGAAAAAAAATATGAAAAAGTCTAGGTTTGAAGCCGCCATTGGTGCCGTAGAATTAGGTCGAGCCTGTTTATTGGGATATTTTGGAAAAATTAGCCACATAGAATCAAAAGAAAAAGCAGGTCTAGTTAGCGAAGCTGACCGCGAATCTGAAAATATCATCAAGGCCGAGCTAGCCAAGCACTACCCCGAAATCGAATTTTTGGGCGAAGAGACCAGCTTTCTAGAGAATCAAACCGAATTCAAAACCGCGTCTAAAAACGGTCGCTGGATTTTAGATCCTTTAGACGGAACGACAAACTTCATTCATCAATTTCCAATTTTTTGTATTTCTTTAGGTTTAGAAGTCGATGGAAAAATTGAATTAGCGATTTTAGATATGCCGATCTTGAAACAAACGTGGACGGCTGTTCGCGGCCAAGGCACTTTTTGTAATGGTAAAAAAGTTTCGGTATCGACCACGACCGAATTTTCAAACGCACTTTTATCAACGGGATTTTTCGCCGAAGATCCCACGCACTTAGATGAACAATTAAGAATGTTTTCTCACTTCGTCAGAATTTCGCGCGGCATTCGTAGGCCGGGTGCCGCCGCTTACGACTTAGCTTTAGTAAGTAGTGGTGTGTTTGATTTATTCTGGGAGAAGAATCTAAAACCCTGGGATACTGCTGCCGGGCAGTTATTAGTAGAGGAAGCGGGTGGAATACTTCGTACGTACGAAGGCACTCCGTATTCGCCGTTTGAAAAAAGTGTGATTGCCGGCAATCCTGTTTTAGTTGAAAAGTTTTTGGCGCAACTTCATTTGTGCCGCGAGAAAAAACTTAATTAAGTTCATGTCGATGCGGGCTAACCACGATGTTGACCGTCGGCACGCCGTACCGACGGTCAACATCGTGGTTAAGGCGAATCGCCGTTAGGTCTAGGCCAGTCCTGACTCCGACAAAATCCCGACAGGACCAGTCAGGATCTAGGCGTATTTTTTCCTAGACTAGCCTTCTTCAAAACCTATAAGTCCATTTTTTTGACTCCTACACTGTTAAAATAAAACAACCCCTATCAATGTCTAGTTGGCACTTCTGTTGCTCTCTTATTTTGTGGAAACAAATGTCATTCATATATTTGACGGCATAGTGTAGTCGAACTCACATCACGGAGGATGTAGTGTCAGAAGAAAAAGCCAAAGAAGCCGCCCCCGCTGCAGCCGCCGGAGCCCCATCTGGATCAAAGCCTATCGTTCTAATTATATTAGTGGTGGTGAACATGCTTGTCGTTACGGGTGTTGGATTTATGCTTTATAAAAATAGTCAAAAGCCAACTTCGACAATTGATCAAGTGGTTGAAGGCGTTAAGCACGACGATCACGCCGAAGCCGAAAAAGTTGAAGAGGTCGGAAAAGTGATTCCTTTAGAAACTTTTATCGTGAATTTAGCCGGATCAAAAGGTCGTAAAGTATTAAAAGTAAACATGGAATTAGAAGTTAAAGGCGAAGATATCATCCAAGAGATCGATAATCGCAAAGCGCAAATTCGTGATTTTATCATCATCATTTTATCTAGCAAAACTTACGACGAAGTCAGTACCAAAGAGGGTAAAGACAACTTAAGAAATGAAATTAAAGACCAAGTGAATTCGTTTTTAAGCAAAGGTAAAATCATGAACGTTTACTTCACGGAACTGATTTACAACTAGAAAAGGAAGTTTTTGCATGAGTCAAATTCTATCACAAAGTGAAGTTGATGCGCTATTGGCAGCAGTAACCGACGGAGACGTTCCGGTTGCTGAATCTGCGGCCGTCAAGCCGGGTAAAGTTGAAAACAAAAATGTTATTAATTACGACCTGACAAGCCAAGATAGAATTATCCGTGGAAGGCTTCCGCAATTAGAAGTGATCTACGAAAAGTTCATGCGTTCGTTTCGCGTGTCTTTGTCATCGTCACTTCGTAAAATTGCGTCAATCACCCTAACTTCGACTGAGTTTTTAAAATTCGGCGAATTTATTAATACGTTACCGATTCCAACTTGCATGAGTGTTTTACGTTTTAACACACTTCGTGGTTCGGCCTTATTTGTAATCGAAGCTAAACTAGCTTACGCGCTTGTTGATTCTTTCTTTGGGGGAGCCGATCGTCCGTATGCCAAGTTAGACGGTAAAGAGTTTACCCCGATTGAATTACAGATCGTTAAAAAAGTTGTGGAATTAGCGATTAATGATTTAGAGCAAGCGTGGTCAACGATCGAAAAAATTGGTTGTTCATTTCAAAGAACTGAAATCAATCCACAGTTTGTGGGTATCGTGCCACCTACTGACGTTGTGATCGCGACAACCTTTGATATCGAACTTGAAGCCGCTTCGGGAACGATATCGATCGTGATTCCGTATTCGACGATCGAGCCCATCAAGCAAAAATTATCAACGGGTTTCCAAGTTGAATCAGATCAAACGGATAAAAAACTTTGGACGGCAATTATTAAAGAGCAATTATTAGATACTGAACTAGATATCAATGTGAACTTAGGCGAAACCGAAATTAAATTAAAAGATTTAATGAGCCTAAAAGTGGGCGACATTATCCCCTTAACTCAAGATTCATCGGGTGAATTAGATATTCAAGTTGAAGATGTTAAAAAGTTTAAAGGTTATTACGGAATTCATCACGGTACGGTAGCGATGCAGATCACGCGTTCTATCGAGAAATAAAAAGGGGAATGTAGAATATGGCAAATGATCCATTAGATAATGCTGAAGACCAAGCTGAAGCACCGGTTAAAGCCGCGGCCGCAGAAAAATTAAGTCCAATAAAAGATAGAAATCTGAATCTAATTTTAGATATCCCACTTAAAGTAACCGTAGAATTAGGTCGCACAAAAATGGCCGTCAGCGAATTATTGAACTTAACCCAGGGGTCAGTACTAGAGCTTTCAAAATTAGCCGGCGAGCCAATGGAAGTTTTAGTCAACGGCAAATTGATCGCACGTGGTGAAGCCGTCGTGGTGAATGAAAAATTTGGTGTTCGTTTAACAGATATTATTTCTCCTTCAGAAAGAATCGAGCAGTTAAAATGAAGAAACTAGGACTTATTTTCTTATCTTGTTTATGCTTAAGCTTAACCACTTTTGCGTCTGAAGAGACGACTTTAGGTTCTGATATATCGGGCACGGCGGCGGCGACTGAACCCGCCAATACTTTACAGGTTCAAAAAGATGAAGCCAAAGTCATTACAGTTTCTAAGCCTGAAAATCAAATTCCTTTAAATATTGATCAAGTTAAGAAGACAGCTGATGCCGGGCCGATGTCATCACGACTATTGATGACGTTTGTAATTGTGGCGGCCTTGTTAGGGTCGGCTTACTACTTTGTTAAAAAATACAAAATTTCAAATACGATTAACAAATCAAACATGCAGATCAAAGTTTTATCGCAACATTATTTAGGTCCTAAGAAAAGTTTAGCGATCGTACGCGTAGCCGGGGAATCAATCTTAATTGGTGTCACGGATTCAAATATTTCAATGATTAAATCATTATCTTTATTGGATGATGAAGTTCCGACCGACGTAGCAATGCCGCAAAATTTTTCTGACGCAATGAATGTTGAAGACAGTAAAGCAATGACCTCAACGGCCGCCGCTAAAACTAAAATTTCTGCCGCCGCCCAAGCGCAAGCAGCGGGACAGTATAATTCGGCGGGCCAAACGGGTGGCGTTACCGGCATGAACGTAGATGAATTAGAAGAAGAATTTTCATTCTCGGGATTAAAAGACTCTGTTTCAAAAAAATTGAAATCAATGAGGAGCATCTAACGTGAAGTTACTTAAATGGCTTGTGCCATTTTCTATTCTTTTTCTAGGGTCGTGGGCTTTCGCTCAAGTGACGTTACCGACTATGAATTTAGGTTTTAAGACGACGCAAAATCCGACTGAAGTTGTGAATGCAATTAAACTTGTGATTATCATGACGGTATTAACTTTAGCACCCGCCATTTTAATTATGATGACGGGTTTTACGCGCATCTTGATCGTACTTTCTTTTTTAAGACAAGCTTTGGGCGTGCAACAAATGCCGCCGAACCAATTGCTTGTTGGTTTGTCTTTGTTTTTAACTTTTTTCGTGATGGGCCCTGCGTTTAAAGAAATTAATGAAAAAGCATTGCAGCCTTATATCGCCGGGAATTTAAGCCAAGATGTGGCTTTAGAAACGGCTGTGGCTCCGCTTCGTAAATTTATGTTTAATCAAACGCGCGATCCAGATTTAGCGTTATTTATTAAATTAGCTCAGGTTGAAAAGCCAAAGACCCGCGCCGACGTTCCGACTTTGGTCCTGGTTCCGGCTTTCATCGTCTCTGAACTGAAAACGTCTTTTATGATCGGATTTATCGTTTTCTTACCTTTTTTAATAATCGATATTCTGGCAGCCAGTGTCTTAATGGCAATGGGTATGATGATGGTTCCGCCGGTGGTTATTTCTTTGCCGTTTAAAATTATGCTTTTTGTTTTGGTCGATGGTTGGAGTCTGATCATAGGTTCTATGGTCAAAAGTTTCGGTTGAAGGCGGTAAATTAAGATGACTGATGACGTAGTGGTTCAACTTGGACAAGATGCTTTAAAAACCCTGGCGATGGTGGCAGCTCCGATGCTGTTAAGTACACTGATCATCGGGTTAATAATTAGTATTTTCCAGGCTTTGACCCAGATCAATGAAAATACGCTAACTTTTGTTCCGAAGATGATTGTCATAGGGATAGTGCTAATTATTGCCGGTCCATGGATGCTAGACACGTTAAGTGTTTATACCGTTCATTTATTTGAAAACATTTCTACGATTGTTAGAGGACCTTAATGATTAATTTTTCGCAATTGAATGAAATTCAAATATTAATGTTTGGACTTATTCTATTACGAATGACGGCCTTCGTTGTGTCTTCGGCCATCTTTAGTTCGCCGGCGATCAATGTCGCAGTGAAGGTTTTATTATCGGTTATCTTAACTTTGTGTGTATTTAAGTCGGTCGGAACGAACGAAGTGGTCGCGCGAATTAGTCAGTATCAAGATCAACTTATTCTATTGTGCGTTCGCGAACTTTTTATTGGTTTGGTATTAGGTTTTGTGACTCGCATTTTCTTTTTTGCTTTATCCATGGGTGGAGAAATCGTTTCTATTTCGATGGGTTTAAGCCAAGGTCAAATTTTTAATCCGTTGATGGGTTCGATGGGTAACGCGATCGAACAGTTCTACGTAGCGATAGGCACCTTAATTTTCTTATCACTGAATGGTCACCATATGCTTTTACAGGGGATTGTTCAAAGTTTTTCAACCGCGACGTTGGCACAAACAAGTTATAACATCAGTTCATTCCCCGAAATCGTTTTAAAGACCCAAGAGTTTTTTGTTTTGGGCATTCGCATTGCCGCGCCTATCTTAATTTCGATGATTATCGTTCAAGTGGGAATCGCGCTATTAAGCCGTGCCGTTCCGCAAATCAATGTGATGGTCACATCGGCATCCATTACGACGATGCTTGGCTTTTTAATTCTTTTTATAAGTTTACCATTATTAGTAATGCAAATGACGGGACTGTTGGATTTTACGACGGTCGAGTTCTTTAAAATTATTAAAGTTTTATAAAAAAAGATTTTTTATAAAATAAGAAACCAATTTGTTCTAGGAAGGAACTAAGTGGCAGAAGACCAGGGCGAAAAAACCGAAGAAGCAACAGACTCCCGACGCGAAGAGTATCGCAAGCGTGGTCAAGTGCCTATGACTCGAGAATTAGGCTCGGCGGTCTTCTTTTTAGTTGCTGCAGGTCTAATGTACGTATCGGGTCGGTTTTTTCTTACAAACATTTTTGATATTTTTAATCGCACCCTTGGTGGCGAATTTGTATTAAGTTTTCGCGAAGGGCGCTTAAACGATGTATTTATGTTCGTGGGTCTTAAACTTATCATGTTAACCGGACCTGTATTTGCGGTGGCCGTTGTGATTGGTATCGGATCACAAATTATTCAAACGGGTTTACTTCAAATTGAAGACGCTTTGACTCCCGATCTTAATAAATTAAATCCCTTAAATAGTATCGGCCGTATTTTTTCAATGAAGGGCGTGGCCGAACTTTTCAAATCTGTATTGAAGATGGGCGTGATTGGTTACGTCATGTACGTTTTGTTACGCAGTCAGATCACGCAGATTCCTTACTTAGCTGGTTATTCAATCGCGCAACTACTAACTTACTTAGGCACGGTTCTTTTTAAGCTTTTAACGGGGACTGGAATGTTCATGCTGGTTTTAGCCTTAGCTGATTATTTCTTTCAACGTTGGCAGCTTGAAAAAGAAATGATGATGACCAAACAAGAAGTTAAAGAAGAGCATAAATCTAGAGATGGTGACCCGATGATCAAGGCCCGTATGCGTCGTACGCAGCGCGAAATGGCCACTCGTAAAATGATCAGCGAAGTTCCTAAAGGTGATGTGGTGATCACGAACCCAACCCATATCGCCGTGGTTTTAAAATACTCGGATAAATTACCGGCTCCGCAGTTAATTGCTAAGGGCGCGGATTTTATGGCTGAACGAATTAAAGAAGTCGCTCGTCAGCATAATATTCCGATCATTGAAAATAAACCTTTAGCACGCACGATTTTTAAAACAATGAAGACCGGACAAGTGATTCCACGTGATCTGTTCGTGGCGGTAGCCGAAGTTCTTTCTTACGTATTCCGTTTACGTCGTAAAAAACGTAGACCGCAGCAAGCGCCTAAACAACCTGAGCGAGGATTATAATGCCGCAAATTTTTCAGTTTATTAAACGCTTTGAAAAATACACTAAAAATACCGATTTATTTATCGCGTTTGGTTTATTGGCGATCGTCGGAGTGATGATCATCCCGCTTCCTCCGGTCATGCTAGATATCGCTTTAACATTTTCTTTATCTTTAAGTTTATTGATTTTATTAACAGCTATTTACGTTCGCCGTACTTTAGATTTCACATCATTTCCGTCATTACTTTTAATGACGACTCTGTTTCGTTTAGCAATGAACGTGGCGACAACGCGTTTGATTTTAACTCACGGACACGAAGGTCCTTCAGCGGCGGGTCACGTGATCGAAGCGTTTGGTAATTTCGTTGTCGGTGGTAACTACGTGATCGGTATGATCGTGTTTATCATTCTAGTCATCATCAATTTCGTGGTCATCACGAAGGGTTCTGGGCGCGTGGCCGAGGTCGCAGCGCGGTTCACTTTAGATGCGATGCCGGGTAAGCAAATGTCGATCGATGCCGAGCTGAATGCCGGAATCATCAATGAAGGCGAAGCTAAAAAACGTCGTAAAGAAATTGAATTAGAAGCGGATTTTTACGGAGCGATGGACGGTGCCAGTAAGTTTGTTCGCGGTGACGCCATTGCCGGTATCATCATTACGGTTGTGAATATTGTCGGTGGTCTTTTGATCGGCGTGATGCAAAAAAATCTAGATGTATCAACAGCCGCTAAATACTACACGATGTTAACGATCGGTGATGGTCTATTAGCCCAAATTCCCGCGTTAATTATTTCAACCGCGGCCGGTATGATCGTGACTCGAAGTGGCTCGGGCGAAAGCATGGGCGACGAGGTTTCGGGTCAGTTAATGATGAACCCGAAAGCCATTTATATTTGCGGAGCCGTGTTGGCGATTCTTGCAATTATCCCGGGTTTGCCTGGAATTCCATTTATGGTCATGGCCATTTTAATGGGAGCCGTAGCGTGGACGATCAATCAATACCGAGCTGAAGCGGCAGTTGAACTTAAACGTAAAGAAGATATTGAATTAGCGGCTCCGAAAAAAGAGAACGTCGAAAGTATGCTTCCGTTAGATATGGTTGAACTTGAAGTCGGTTACGGGCTGATCAGCGTTGTCGATTCATCGAAATCAGGTGATCTATTAGAGCGTATCGCATCGATTCGAAAACAGTTCGCTTTAGATTTAGGGATCGTTGTTCCCAGTGTGCATATTCGCGATAATTTGCAATTAGCTGCAGGTGAATATCGTTTCATGATGAAGGGCTCAAAAATAGGTGGCGGAACTTTAAAACCCGACAGCTTACTGGCGATGGACCCCGGAGAAGTTACGCATAAAATTCCAGGAGTCGCGACGAAAGAACCGGCATTTGGTTTAGATGCTGTTTGGATTACGCCAGCCCGACGCGAAGAAGCTGAAATGGCCGGTTACACGGTCGTTGATCTTCCGACAGTTATGGCGACTCACATCACCGAGATGGTTCGTACTCATGCGCACGAGTTGTTAGGTCGCCAAGAGGTTTCGCAGTTAATTGATAATTTAAAGAAAACGCATCCAAAAGTTGTCGAAGATTTGATTCCAGATGCTTTAACTTTAGGTGGCGTCGTACGCGTGATGCAAAATTTGTTAAAAGAATCGATTTCAGTGCGCGATCTTTTAACTATCTTTGAAACTTTAGCGGATGAGGCCGTTCGCACAAAAGATTTAGATCTATTGACCGAGGCCGTACGAAAACAGTTATCACGATCAATTACCGCTAAGTACGTCGATGGTGACGGCGCGGTTAACGTCATGACCTTTGATGGACGATTAGAAGAACTAGTTTCAAATTCGTTATTACAGACAGAGCAAGGCGTGCAGTTAGTGATGGATCCGCAGTCAGCTTCAAAAATGATTTCTAGCATTGCGCAAAAAATTGAAAATCATCCAGAAATTGCCGGGCAACCTATTTTGTTAACAAGTCCGACAATTCGTCGTCATATTTTTAAATTAGTTTCGCGGTTTATTCCACAACTAATCGTTTTATCGCACAATGAAATTACGGCCGATGCGCGGGTTCAATCCGTGGCGACCGTTGGAATGGCTTAAGGGATAGGAATAAAAGATGTTGATGAAAAAGTTTGAAGCCAGAACTATGAAAGAAGCGCTCGAGATGGTGAAAACCCAGCTGGGCCCTGACGCGATTATTTTATCCGCAAAAGAAATCACCAAAGGTTTCGGACTTGGCGGAGAAAAAAGCATTGAAATCACGGCGGCCTACACGGAAGGTGGCATTCAAAAAAAGAAATTTGCTGAATCTAAAATGATGGATGCAGATCGCGATAAATTTCAAAAGATCAGCGCCAAGAACCAAAAAGATGTCATGCAAAAGATGATCGAAAATCAAGTTTCACGCATGAATCAGCAAGCGACAACTATCATGAAAAAGACGGCCGCGACCGAAGCTCGTGCGGCCGGTAACGTCAACATGAATGCAGATTATAGACGCACAGAACGAAGATACATTGATATCGATAATGATAATGCGGCAACGGCTACAAATTACGTCGATATCGATCGTGAAAACGTAACGGTAGCTCCGCGTGCAAAAACAAACGTACCGGTCACGCAAGCAGCACAAAAAACGTGGAACGATATGGAAGTCAATTCGCTGAAAAGTGAAATTGAAAGTTTAAAAAGTATGATGACGCAGTTTAAGCCCGTGCCGCAAAACTTTGTGCACGGTCATCCAGGTGCTGAAATGGGAGTTCACTATGAATACTCATCGTATTATAAAAAATTATTAACGCGTGGACTGTTGCCGGATGTCGCCGCTGAAATCATCGTTCATGCACAAAAGCAAATTGAACGTAAACACGTTCAGAATAAGAACTTAATTGAAAATTGGATTGGTAAATATATCTTAGACACTGTTCCGGTGGTAAAAGAAGCGAACGAGCAGTTTCATCTGTTCGTCGGCCCATCGGGTTCGGGTAAAACCAGTTCGTTAATTAAATTAGCCAGTGATTTAATTATTAATAAACGTAAGCGGGTCGCTATTATTTCGGCCGATACTTTTAAAGTTGGCGCGGCCGAGCAAATGAAAATATTTTGCCAAATTTTAAATGTGCCATTTTTACTTTTACGCTCGCAACAAGATTGGGCTCATATCATTCCGCACTTAGATCAAATTGATCATATATTAGTGGATTTTGCGGGTGTGAACATGCGCACAACAGAAGAATTAAATTATTTAAAAAGAATGTCGCCGCCTGTGTTTCATTCGATGCGCACGCATTTAGTTGTTTCAACGTTAGTTAAAGACCAAGACTTAACCGACATCGCGACGCGCTTTGGGCAGTTTGGCTTTGATGATGCGATCTTTACAGATCTAGATAAAGCGAATACGCACGGAAATATCTATAATTTCGTGCACACACATAAAACAAAATTATTTGCTTTCGGTATTGGGCAGCAGGTACCCGAAGACTTTGAACGTGCAACACCAGAACGGGTCGTGGATTTAATTTTAGAAATCTCTAAAAACCAAAATCACGATTCAAACAACAGCAACTTTTCTTACTAGTTAGGACTTAAAAATGAAGATTATCAGTTTCTCATCAGGTAAGGGCGGCGTCGGTAAGACCTCAATCACCAGCAACGTAGCCTTGGGTTTAGCGCAACTTGGAAAAAAAGTTCTGATTTTAGATGGCGACTTGGGTATGGCGAATGTCGATATTTTTTTTGGCGTGCATCCGAAGAAAAATATCAATGATTTGTTACTAGGAACTCCTCTTCATGAGTGCCTAACTTCGGTGGCGCAAAATATTGATTTATTAGCGGGGGGTAATGGCGTTTATGAACTAAGCCATATGAATGCGTTTCAACGACGCGAAGTGATTTCTAGATTAGAGTCAGTCAATTACCAGTACGACTATTTGATTATCGATACGGCGCCGGGGTTACATGATCACGTACTTCACTTAAACGCGGTTGCCGATGACTGTCATATTATCTTAACGCCCGATCCATCCAGCTTTGCAGACTCGTATGCCTTAATTAAGGTTCTTCAGCAGAAATATAAAACACAAAAATTTTCGATCATTTGCAATCAAGTTAAAGACGAACAGCAGGGTGCAAGTTTGTTCTTACGCTTTGCTGACGTTGTTCAGCAGTTCTTGTCAGTACGTATTCGATATAAGGGAAGCATTCCTTACGATGTTAATTTAAAGATTTCGAACCAACATCAGCGTCTCATTTTAAGGCAAGACCCGAAATCAATTTCGACGTCGGCGATTAAGGTGATTTGTGCTGAAATCGAGTCTCAAAACAAAACTACAGGTGCGGGACAAGCCAACGTCAAAGGTCTAGACATGTTATTTAGACCAGTCTCTGGTCATGCTTAGTAAATTATGATTATGAGTTTTCACACGGTATCGGTTAGAATTTAAATGCTGAGGGGTAACACGGAATGAAGAAAGCTAGTCTTCTTAAGAAGTATAGTAATGAGCCCAAAAAAAATATTAAACGGGATCAAAAAGAAGAATTAATTAAAGAGTATGCTCCTCTTATTAAATTCGTCGCGCAAAAAATTGCGGTACGTCTGCCACCAAATATTGAATTAGATGACCTTATTTCGGCGGGATCTATTGGTCTAATGGATGCGATCGACAAATGGGATCCATCACGCGATAATAAATTTAAAACATATGCTGAGTTCCGTATTCGCGGTTCGATCTTAGATGAATTGCGCGCGCAAGACTGGGTTCCACGCTCAGTTCGTGATAAATCAAAAGCTTTGGATAGAACGGTTGCGCAATTAGAAATCGACTTAGGAAGAAATCCTACAGACGAAGAAATTTCTTCGAAATTAAGTATGTCGATGGATGAATTCCACGATCTTGTGAACCAAGTTCGTCCGGTTTCGTTATTATCAATCGATGATCAGCCAACGTTTAGTGATTCTGATAAAAAATCAATTTCAAATTTATTAGAAGGATCTAAATCCGGAAATCCATTTAATCAGCTCAACGTAAAAGTAATCAAAGATGTGGTAGCAAAAGCCATCGAAGAATTACCAGAACGCCAAAGATTAGTTTTATCATTATATTATTTCGAAGATCTAAACTTAAAAGAGATCGGCCAAGTGTTACGCGTGACTGAATCCCGCGTATCGCAGTTACATGCACAAGCGGTAACACGTTTAAGAGCTAAGCTTGCAATCACAATCGCGGCCGGCGAATTAGAAGCGATCTAAAAGGTACCTGTTCACTTTTGGCATGGCTTTGCGTCATTGCGGTAGATTTAAGAGATACTTTAGTAAAACGAGCGTAAAGCTCGTTTTTTTATTTTTAGGCTAAGTACTTTTCAAAAGTTGTTTTTAGCGTGTTTAGCACTTGCTGATGCAGTTTTGAATAGTAGGGCTGACGGTAGTAATACAAATAAACCGGAATTTCTAAGATCTGGTTCTTGTCGATGATTTCAAAATTAGAACGGTCTTTTATTAAGTGCATAGGTAGTACGGCTTTTCCTAAGCGGTGATCAACACCTTGTATTAATCCGTGAATATCATCCAAGTATTGCCTTTTAATATCTTTGGTTTTTGCCTTTGCCTGTTTTAAATACTTAAGTGTCACATCGTCATTGGCATCATGATCTAAGTAAACGTCTGCGCCATTATATTTTTTGTGCTGCACTAAAACGTTCTTTTCTTTTCCTAATAGAACCCGCTCTAACTCATCTCTTTCAAGGCGGTCATCTAAAATGACAAAATCAATTTCTGCGCGTTTTAAAAGTTCTAATAGTTCAGACATCTCTTTTGTGGTTGTTTGAATATTTACGTTTTTGTTGGTCGAAGCTAGTTGCGCTAAAGCAGGGACTACGATCGAAGGCATCACCGATGAAAAGCCACCAATACGGATATAGCCACTGACGCCCTTAGGGTCATTGGGTTTTAGCGACGTCATCACTTCAAGTTCTAAATTGTTTTTTAATTGGCAATAACGAACAAGCGTTGTGCCGGCATCGGTCAGGCGAAGGCCTGCGCGGTCACGGATGAATAACGTTAGTTCTAAATCTTTTTCTAAATTCAAAATACGTTGCGAAAGGGCGGACTGGGTGATGTGAAGCTTCTCTGCCGCCTTTGTAAAGTTCAAAGTTTGGGTGACGGCAAAGAAGGCTTCTAAGTGGGAGGAGGTCATTGTCATTTGTATAAGTTATTTCGATTGATACATTAGATCAATTAATTTTACTAACATTGGTCTAGGTAGTATTTTTCTGCTTAAGGTCGCAATCGATAGGCCAATTGGTCTGAAGGAAATTTTATGAAATTAAAACTAGCCATTACAATTTTATTAGCTGCAATAAATGCCAGCGCTTGCACGACCGCAACTAGGCACGTCGCCGGCAATCACGAACAGGCTGTGCTGAGTTTGCCGTCTGAAGGCGGCCGTGTCAGCGTTCATGGAATGGTTATTTTCGGCAGCGGACCATACTTTATAGAGCACATTCCAATGCTTCACGCGCCGCACGACTTTCAAATCGTGGCCAGTGTTGAAATTTTGGATAAAACTGGAAAATTACTTACTCCCGATTTTTCTAACCAAGGGTTTACTTTCGAGCCCAGCGCTAATTTTTCTTTAGACGATTTCATGGCGGGTAAAATAACCCATATCGAAGGTTCTATTCATGAAGGCAGTTTTGAGCAGGGCGGAAAAATCATTCCCGGATTTGAATCGATCGTGATAGCGGTGACGAAAATGAATCTGGTTCGACAGCTTCCATCTGAAGGCGCGCAAACTTTTTTCGAAGTCAGTGATTTAAAGTACACGTATCAAACAAACATTATTACGCCGAAGAATAGCGTTCAAAATTTAGAAAATAAAACGTTACATAAAAATTTATGGTGTGTAGTCGGCCCTGATTTTTATGATCCGTGCCCTCAATAACTATTTTGCTGCTGGTTTTTCATCAAGAAAGCGTTCCACAAGTTTGTAACCTTCAGGATCATAGGTTTTTAACTGGGCACGATTAAACGGATAGTAATCATTTTTTCCAAAATACGCTTCGCTGATTTCGGCGAAGTATTCTTTATGATCAGTCCGGGCATAGGCCGAATAAATTGGACCGGTTGTAATAAGATCTATTTAAAAAGAAGAGTCTTTTTTAACTCTGTGCTGTTAGTGTTGGAAACATCTAAGAAAAACTTTAACTGCCACTCTTGGGTTTTCTTTGCCTGCAGGCTGGTTGTCT